>JANQIR010000090.1 GCA_028282065.1 Aestuariivirgaceae bacterium | reverse complement strand
GCACCGGCACACTGTACCGACCATTGCCGCCATAAGCGAATGTACGAGAGAAATCATCGCGCTCATGCACCGGCCGCTGGAACCTGGCCTCGACTGCGGCGGAGGAAATTCCCTTGCCATTGCGGTCACGTAACTCCAGCACGAGTTCGCCAGCCGATTGCGTGAGTGAACTGGTCCAGCCGAGTGCCTGTTGCTTGGCCGCTTTGGCAAGCTTCTTGTTGAAGTCCTGACTGGCGACGTAGCTGTTCTTGACCTCAAGCCCGGTCCACGTCGTGTTCGCGAGCATGGCCATCGTAAGATTGACGGCAATGATCACACCGAAGAACGCCAGCATGATGATCAGCATGTGCCGGCCGGTGAACTCGCCAGAATCTCGTGTGCGATCGTTCATTGTCCAATACTCTTCTTTGGAGATTCGAACTTTGCCTCGTAGCTGACGGTCTCATCACCACCGACATCCGTCACCGTGAAAATGAACGTCTCGCTCGGACTGGTCAGGTTGGAGGGGCTCGCTTTGACGAACACCTTGACCGCACGCACCTTGTCAGGCCCGATAGCGATGTCCAGTGCATCCGAAGGGGCCGTGTCAAAACCGGTCGCGGTCATTGTCGCCCCTTCAATGCCGGACAGCTTCAGGCGGAATGTCCTGT
Organism: Aestuariivirgaceae bacterium; assembly: GCA_028282065.1. GTDB lineage: Bacteria > Pseudomonadota > Alphaproteobacteria > Rhizobiales > Aestuariivirgaceae > JANQIR01. The sequence continues at coordinate 16,805 of JANQIR010000090.1, read as the reverse complement.
GTTCGATCCGCATGTTGAGGATCTTCACCGTATAGCCGTTGCGGATCGATCCATCGGAGAGCTGAACAAATACAGGATTGCGGTCATGCAGAACGCTCACATCGAGCCTGTCCCGTGTGAACAACAAAAACAACATACCAAGGCCGACGAGTGACCACATAACCGTGTAGATCACTGTGCGCGGCCTGATGAAGGATCGCCATGTCGTGGGAGACACAATACCCTGCACGTTGGCGTTGTAGTCGCGCAAGGTGGCATAGGAAATCAGCCCCTGCGGTAAGCCGACCTTTTCCATCACGCCATCGCAGGCATCGATACACAGCGCACAGGTAATGCACTCAAGCTGCTGGCCGTCGCGAATATCGATTCCCATCGGGCAGACCGCCACACAGGCATTGCAATCCACGCAATCGCCAAGCTTTTCGCCAGCCGCTTCAGCTTTCTTACGGTGCCGTGAACGTGGTTCGCCCCGCCAGTCGTTATATGTGACGACGAGTGAATCCTCGTCCAGCATCGCACCCTGAATCCGCGGCCAGGGGCACATATATGTGCACACCTGTTCACGCATGAAACCGGCAAAGATATATGTCGTCGCGGTGAGAATAGCTACCGTGGAATAGGCAACGAACGGCGCCTCAAAGTAGATGAAGTTCCAAAGAAGCGTCGGCGCATCGGCGAAGTAGAAAATCCAGGCGCCCCCCGTTGCAATTGCAATGAGCAACCAGATGGCGTGTTTTGTCGTGTATTTGCGGACCTTGTCGAAACTCCACGGTGCCTTGTCGAGCTTGATCCTCGCGTTGCGGTCACCCTCCAACCAGCGCTCCACTACTAGATACAGGTCGACCCATACCGTCTGCGGGCAGGTATAGCCGCACCAAGCGCGGCCGACCGTCGACGTGACGAGGAACAGCCCCACGCCCGCCATGATCAGCAGACCGGCGATGTAGTAGAATTCCTGCGGCCAGATTTCGATGAAGAAAAAATAGAACCGCCGGTTGGCGAGATCGACAAGTACGGCCTGGTCAGGAGCGTCCGGGCCGCGGTCCCACCTGATCCAGGGCGTAATGTAATAGATCCCGAGCGTGATGAGCATCACCCACCACTTCAGCGTCCGGAAGTAACCCGTTGCCCGTTTGGGAAAAATCTTCTCGCGGGCTTTGTAGAGCGAGCGCCGTTCCTTGCTATTGACGGCCTCGACATCCACACGGTCGACGCTATCGAAAACCGTGCTCATCATTCTCCATCCGGTCTGGGATAAACCCCTGTTCGCCAGATGGCGGCTACTCGCCGCCACCCAGTGAATGCACATACACCGTCAGCTGCTTAATAGTAGCTTCGTCCAGACGGTTCTGCCAGCCGGGCATGACACCGTGTCGCGGTGTGTGAATCTGGCGGGCGATTTCCGGCTTTGTGTTACCATAGAACCAGATTGCATCGTTGAGATTGGGTGCGCCCTGCTCGCGGTCGCCCTCGCCTTTCTCGCCGTGGCAGACTGCACAGTTTTCCTGATAGATCTGCGCTCCGCGTTCGGCACCGGCCTGGTCATGCTCCAGATTCGCCAATTTCAGAACATAGTCTGAAACATCGTTGATCTGGGCAGTGTCCAAAAGCTCGTCCCGACCGAAAGCAGGCATTTCCGAGGTCCGGGTGTCTTCATCCCACTGAAAGCGAATGCCGTGCTTCAAGGTAGTATGAATATCTTCCAGTGACCCGCCCCAAAGCCAGTCGTCATCATTCAGGTTGGGATACCCACCACCGCCGGCCGCACCCGAACCGTGGCACTGAACGCAGTTGACCTTGTAGGCGGATAGCCCGCCACGGACGGCGAAGGCCAGAAGCTCTGGGTCCTTTCGGATATCCTCAAGCGAAGATGCAGAGATCTTCTCCAGCATACCGGCCTGCGCCGCCTTTGCCTCGGTGATCTCCTTTGCGACTTCGGCACGACTGGAATAGCCCAGAAATCCGCTCGTTGCAGAGGTGATCAGCGGTATGGCCGGATAGGCAATACAATATCCGACAGCCCAGATAACGGTGGCATAGAACGTCCACAGCCACCAGCGCGGCAGAGGATTGTTCAGCTCCTTGATGCCATCCCATTCATGGCCGGTGGTTTCAATACCGGAGATTTGATCAATTTCTTTTTCGGCCATTTTGGTTAGTCCTCTTTGAGCGGGATACGGGCAGCTTCGTCATAGTGTTTCCGGGACCCTGGCCGGAAGACGAAAGCGATCACGCACACAAATACGATGAACATGTACAGCAGGCCCCAACTGTCGGCCGCATGGCGGAGTGTCTCGTAGTCCATGATACCCTCCCCTAGCGCAGGTTCTTGTCAGCTTGGTAGGCCGAGAAGTCGACCAACGTGCCGAGCACCTGCAGATAGGCCACAAGCGCATCCATTTCCGTCACCTTTCCGGGATTGCCATCGAAATCCCGGACATGGGCCTTCGGATAGCGTTCTGAAACGGCGTCTGCACCATCGGAGTCCGCATCAGCCTGCGACTTGGCATCGATGACGGCGTTTTCGATCATCTCGTCGGTATACGGAACACCGACGGCCCTGTTGGCCTTCAGATGCGCGGCAAGATCGTCGGTCCGCAATTCGCGATCCTTCAGGAAGGCGTATCGCGGCATGATGGATTCCGGCACGACCGACTTGGGATCGATCAGGTGCTGAACATGCCACTCATCCGAATAGCGGTTTCCGACACGGGCAAGATCCGGCCCGGTACGCTTCGAGCCCCACTGGAAAGGATGGTCGTACATACTCTCCGCCGCCAGCGAGTAGTGGCCGTAGCGCTCCACCTCATCGCGGAACGGCCGGATCATCTGTGAGTGGCAGACATAGCAGCCTTCACGCACGTAGATGTTGCGGCCCGCCAGCTCGAGCGGAGAATAGGGCCTCATCCCCTGCACTTTTTCGATTGTGTTTTCCAGGTAGAACAACGGTACCAGCTGCACGATGCCACCGATCGAGACGACGACCAGGGACAGGACCAGCAGAAGGATGGCGTTGGTTTCGATTTTGGCATGATCAATCATGGTTGTCCCCCAATGCCTCACGAGGCCGCAGCAACCGGAACGCCCATCGGCGTCTCGGCACGCTTGCGTCCCTTGATCGTCTGATAAATATTCCACGCCATCACCAGGGCACCGGCCAGGTACAAAATGCCGCCGAATGCCCGGATGACATAGAACGGATGCATGGCTGCGACCGATTCCGCGAAGCTGTAGACCAGGAAGCCCTGGTCATCGAATTCGCGCCACATCAGGCCCTGCATAATGCCGGACACCCACATGACCGCGGCGTAAACAACGATGCCCAGCGTCGCCAGCCAGAAGTGCCAGTTGATCAGCCTCAGGCTATAGAGCCCGTCACGTCCCCACAGCTTGGGCACCAGATAGTAGATCGCACCGAAGGAGATCATGCCGACCCATCCGAGCGCGCCGGAATGCACGTGCCCGATGGTCCAGTCCGTATAGTGACTCAGCGAGTTCACGGCCTTGATTGACATCATCGGGCCTTCAAAGGTCGACATGCCGTAGAAGGCGATAGCCAGCACCATCATGCGGATGACCGGGTCTGTCCTGAGCTTGTCCCAGGCGCCCGACAAGGTCATCAGGCCGTTGATCATACCGCCCCAGGACGGCATCCACAGCATGATGGAAAACACCATACCGAGGGTTTGCGCCCAATCGGGCAGAGCGGTGTAGTGCAGATGGTGCGGACCGGCCCAGATATACAGGAAGATCAGCGACCAGAAGTGCACGATCGACAGGCGGTACGAATAGACCGGCCGTTCGGCCTGCTTCGGCATGAAATAGTACATCATGCCAAGGAAGCCGGAGGTCAGGAAGAAGCCCACCGCGTTGTGGCCATACCACCATTGCGTCAGGGCATCCTGCACACCGGCGAAAATCGGATAACTTTTCGAGCCGAGCAAGGAAACCGGCATGGACAGGCCGTTGACCACATGCAGCATGGCGATGGTCACGATAAAGGCCAGGTAAAACCAGTTGGCCACATAGATATGCGGCTCTTTGCGTTTCAGGAGCGTGCCCAGGAACACCAGCAGGTAAACCACCCAAACAATGGTCAGCCACAGGTCGACATACCATTCCGGTTCGGCATACTCTTTGGATTGCGTGACACCGAGCAGGTAGCCGGTCGCGGCGAGCACGATGAAAAGCTGATAGCCCCAAAAGACGAACCAGGCCGAATTACCGAGGGCCAGTCTGGTCCGGCAGGTGCGCTGAACCACGTAGAAACTGGTACACAGCAAGGCATTTCCGCCAAACGCGAAAATCACCGCGGAGGTGTGCAGCGGCCGCAAACGCCCGAAGCTGATGAACTCCAGATTGAAGTTCAATTCCGGATACGCCAATTGCAGCGCGATAATCACACCAACCAAAAATCCTGCAATCCCCCAGAACAAAGTGGCAATCGCGCCCGCCTGAATAACCGAATCAAAATACGCCGTATCGTCGACGGGCGCATCACCGGCAAACTTGAAACGCTTTGCCGTGACCACAATGCCGATTGTGCCGGCGATCGCAAAGATCCAGGCATGAATGGCAAAAAGGCTGTCATGAGCCTTCGCCGCCGCCAACAAGGCGATGATAACACCCAGCCCATATAGGGCCAGCTTCCCCAAAGGTGCCATTACGCTCCCCTTTTCAAAAGGCACACGCGCCACAAGACGCCATGCAACCCGACCAGTGCCTGCTTGCCGGAAACTAGAACCGGCATCCCCTGCAGCATTGATCTGGATCAAGCTTCGTTCTGAAGTCTAACTTTGGCAACCTGATTCGAGCCGAGTGCGACGACAGGGCACGAACTCATGCAGTGTTGGACACATTTCATCTCACGAAACGGCATCAACTACCGGCTACCGGAACCGGCATTTTCTACACGCTCGCTCAGATTCGCACTTTGGACCGCAAGTCTTCGACCGTTAGACTTTATTCCGAATCAGATTCGTCGGTTGATAGTGTCGTCAGCGTAGATCAGGATGCACCTTGTTCGCACCTTGGAATGACATTGCAGAGGTATTGACCAGTGTCAGAAGCACGGACTGAAAAAGCCAACCATTTCGGCGTTGGCGCCATGGCCATTGCCGCAATCGCCCTGTTGATCGCGGTCATTCATCTGAGCGCCGGTCCCTTTAAACCCCAGGAGCCCGTTTCGAAGACAATTGCGGAGACCGCCGTGGCCATCAAAGAGGCTGCCAAGCGGGCGGTCACCGGCGAAGACCTGCCCGCCGCCGAACCGGCCGCTTCACGCTGGGACATCGACCGCGTGCTGGACATACTGGTGCTTGTCCTTGCCGGCATCGCCATGGCACTTGCAATCTTTGCTCTCTTGCGCAAAGAGCCTCAAACGCCAGCCTATGTCGGCTTTTCGCTTGGTGTCGGCGTCGTGCTGATGGCTTACCTGCAGTGGCTGGCATTGCTGATTTGCGGTGCGATTATCCTTGTCGCGATACTCAACAATCTGAGCGATATCCTGCCGTCATAGGTTCAGGACCAACTAGAGCATTTTTTGTGAAACCTGAGTCACTAAAAATGCTCTATCTCTTTGATATTGAGTATGTTCTTATCCGAAAACCGCACACACTTTTCGGGAACATGCTCTAGGGTCAGGGCCCTAGTCCTTCACGTCATAGGTGTGTTCCGGTGCCGGGAACTCGCGAGACCTGACGTCCTGGGCGTACAGTTTGATGGCGCGCTCGATCGCCTTGCCGACCTTGCCAAACTCACGGACAAACTTCGGAACCCGTGGCGACAGGCCCAGCATGTCCTCCATGACCAGAATCTGACCGTCACAGTTGGCCGACGCGCCAATCCCAATCGTCGGTATCGGGACGGCCTTGGTCAGCCGGTCGGCCAGCGGGGACGCCATGGCCTCAAGGACCACGGAGAATGCGCCGGCCCCAGCAACGGCACGGGCATCTTCCTCTATCAGTTGCCACTGATCGCGGGTCCTGCCTTGTGTCTTGAAACCGCCCAGCACGTTGATCGACTGGGGTGTCAGCCCGATATGGGCCATGACCGGAATGCCGCGTTCGGTCAGATAGTGAATGGTTTCAGCCATGCGCTGTCCACCTTCCAACTTGACCGCACCGCATTCGGTCTCCTTGATGATGCGCGCTGCATTGCGAAACGCCACCTGCGGGCTCTCCTCGTAGGAGCCGAACGGCATGTCGACTACCACCAGGGCCCGCTTGGCGCCGCGCATGACAGCCTTGCCGTGCATAATCATCAAATCGAGCGGCACGGGCAGCGTGGTTTCATAGCCATGCATGACCATGCCGAGCGAATCGCCGACCAGCAGAAAGTCGACAAACGGATCTGCAATCGCCGCGGTATGCGCGTGATAGGCCGTCAGGGATACAATTGGCTCAACGCCCTTGCGGGCAGCAATTTCTGGCGCAGTGATACGGCGTACGGCTTTTTGGACTGACATTCCGATTGGCTTCCCTTTGCACTTGATGGTTCCAGGACGAACACACCCGCCCGTCAAGAAAGCTGGAACACCGGCACCCCGATCAAGATTTCATGCATCATGGCCATGGCAGCATAAAGCGCCAAACCGGTGATCACAGACAAAAGATCATGACCGGAACGGACTTCCGCACTCGGTCTATATCCGTTCGCAAAACCGATGATCAGATGTGCCAGACCATAGGCGATAAACCCGCCAAACAACGCAATGCTGGCGTTGTCGCCATTGGCGAAGAGATGTCCCGTGCCCCAGAAGATGACGGCGATTGCCAAAGGCAGCCTCACGGCCTGACGCACCCTGCCCCGGAAAATCGTAATGCCAACGAACACGAAGGCAACGAGCACGCATACGTAGGTGATCAGATACCCGTTGTCCGGCGGGGCATACACGGCGACGCGGTCCGTGTTCGTCCAGGCCATGACAATCAGCAACAGCGTCAGAAAGGACGCAATTCCGAAAAGCGGTCCATAAGCGCGGCCCAACTGATCAGCCAGGTCCTTCTTGAACGCCGGAACGGCAGGAATGAGATGGACTACGGAAAACGCCGCGACCGCTATGATGAGAAATGCCATTCCGGTTTCCTATACCACCGACACGCCGATAATGATCGGATGCAGCCAGACAAACAGGAAATACAGACCCACGCCGATGACAACCGAACGAATGTCGTGAGACCAGCGGGGCTGGAAGTCCGGCACATTACCCTTGGCCAGATTTACCACTATGTCGAGCAGTGCATATGCCAAAAACCCACCGAAAAACAGAACCTCGCTGTAGTTCCCGTTTGCAAACAGATGTCCCACAGCCCAGACTGCCACGCCGGTGGACATGGGGTGCTTCACCCACAGGTTTATGTGGCTCTTCGACTTCTGGCTGGCCAGAATGATCAGAGCCGGGAGCATGAGCATCGGCACGGCATGAAATCCCCAATGCGGCGGGTCGTAGAGAATTAATGCGGCCTGCGGTCCCGACCGTGCCATACCGAAGCCCCAGATCATCAATCCGAGGCCGACAATGGCCAGAAGCGAAAACACGCCCTTATAGGCGTTGGCGCCCAACCGTTCCTGAAGCACCGGTTTCAATCCGGTCAGCGGAACAAGGTGCACACCGAAAAAGATACACATACCTGCAATCAAAGTGCCCACAGCTACCCCCTGTTGTTGCGAGTCGGCTATTGCTGTTAGCCTAGTCGAAACATGTGTTCATTTGAACCGCTGCACGCAAGGGCAAAGGCCGGCAAGACAGAAAATGGCCATCGATACAGATTTGTTCCTGGCAAAGCTCAACGGGCGCAAGCGCGAACTGCAGGAACTCTCGGAAATTTCGGCGCAGGACCGGCAGGTCGTAAGTCTCGACCAGCAGTCGGTCGGCAGGCTGTCGCGCATGGATGCCCTGCAACGTCAGGCGATGGCCGAAGCCCAGGAACGCCAGCGCGCCCAGGAACTGGTCCGTATCGAACAGGCGTTGCGCCGGCTCGCCGACGGTGAGTTCGGCTACTGCATGGCATGCGGCGAAGAAATTGCCGAGGGCCGACTGAACGTTGATCCCGCTGCTACGCATTGCATTACCTGCGCCGGCGCGCGATAAGACCTGCACCCCCGTTAGGGGCCTTCGGCCTTACCGCTTCATCCAGCCGGGATATTGCAAATGGCACCTGCCGACACCTTAGTCGCATTTCTTCTGGCGACGGCCGCATTCGCCTTCCTGCCGGGACCGGGGGTCCTTTATTCGGTCGCGCAAACCGTGGCGCATGGCCGCCGCGGCGGCCTGCACGCGGCAATCGGGTTGCATATGGGCGGCCTGTTTCACGTAATCGCTGCAGCTGCGGGGCTGTCGGTCCTGTTCACGCTCGTACCCACGCTCTATGCCATATTGAAGATCACCGGTGCGCTTTATCTGATCTGGCTTGGGATCGGCATTATCCGGCGTGGCATTCTTCGTCCAACCGGGCTGACCGGCCGTCAAAACCCGCGCAGGCCTGCAACCTTCGCGCAATCGGTCACCGTGGAAGTGCTCAACCCGAAGACCGCGATGTTCTTTGTTGCTTTCCTGCCGCAGTTCGCCGACGCCTCGGCAAGCCTGCCTGTGTGGACGCAAATGCTGATCCTCGGCCTGATCGTCAATGTCATGTTCACGGTGTCCGATCTGGTGGCGATCTTCTTCACGGACCGTGTGATCAGCGCCCTGAAGGGATCATCGCGCGTGCAAAAGCTGGCAAACTGGCTGGGCGGATCGATCCTCATAGGTCTCGGCGTGCATTTGGCAGCATCAAGGGCCTGAGCACCGCACCTCCCGCCGAAAGAACCCAAACATGCGCCTTCCCGGACAAATTTCCGCTGCCATCGATATTCTGGAAGACATGCAGGCCCGGCACAAACCCGCCGCGCTGGCCTTGAAGGACTGGGCACAGGCACACCGGTTTGCCGGATCCGGAGACCGCGCGGTGATCGGAAACATCGTCTACGACGCCCTGCGGCGGCGGGCATCAGCAAGTTCTGCGATGGACAGCAATGAGCCGCGCGGGATCGTCCTTGCGACGATGCGAAATGTCTGGGAACTGCCAGTGGAAGACATCACCGAGCTCGCAAAGGAGCAGTTTGGGCCCGGCTCCCTTTCGCCACAAGAGATATCGGCCCTTGGCAACGCCCCGTCCAACGATGCGCCCGATTGGGTAACGGGCGACTATCCGGAATGGCTGCATGGCAGCCTGCAAAGCGTGTTCGGGGACGATGTTGCAAAGGAAGGGCATGCGCTGGCCGAACGCGCTCCCGTCGATCTCAGGGTCAATACGCTCAAGGCAACCCGTGACAAGGTTCTGGCAGCTTTGCGGAAATTCGGTGCTGAGGCGTCAACACTTTCGCCTGCAGGGATCAGGATCGCCGCCCCTTCCCAGCGCGGACGCATTCCAAACGTCGAAACCGAACCGGCGCATGGCAAGGGATGGTTCGAGGTTCAAGATACCGCCTCTCAGATCGCCGCCTATTTGACAGGCGCCGGCCCCGGATCGCAGGTGATCGACTTGTGCGCCGGTGCCGGCGGAAAGACGCTTGCGCTTGCCGCCATGATGGAAAACAAGGGACAGATCCACGCCTATGACGCTGATCGCAACAGGCTGCGGGCGATCTTTCCACGGCTGCAGCGTTCAGGCGTGCGCAATGTTCAGGTCATTGCCGCCGGTGACCACGAAAAACTGTCGGCGCTTTCGCAGAAGGCGGAGGTCGTCCTGGTGGATGCGCCGTGTTCCGGCTCGGGAACATGGCGCCGCAACCCTGATTCCAAATGGCGCCTCACACCGCAGGCGCTGTCGAAACGTATGGAAGAACAACGCAGCCTGCTGGAGCGGGCCGTCGGTTTGGTTCGTCCGGGCGGGCGGATCGTCTATGTGACGTGCTCGGTCCTGCCTGAGGAAAACACAAAACAGATCGAGACGTTCCTTTCGGCGCAATCACAGTTTTCGCTCAAGCCATTTGCACAGATCTGGCAGAGCACCGTTGGCGGCGATGCGCCCGCAAGTGCCGACGGGCGCAACGACACGCTCTTGATGACGCCGAGGCGGCATGGCACCGATGGGTTCTTTGTTGCGGTTCTTGAGAGACATAACTGACGCGACTGTCTTTTCCGCAGCGGCGATCCAAACTAAAGTGGGCTGAAAGCAAAACAGGAAGGGAAAGTGCCAATGGGCGTGCGAGTCGGCCAGCCTGCGCCTGACATGGAGGTTGAGTACTGGCGTCCAGGCATGCAGGAGGCCGGTAGACTTTCCTTGCGGGACTTCAAGGGCAAATGGATCGTCCTGTGCTTCTATACGCGGGATTTTTCCTTTATTTGCCCGACCGAGCTGGCTGCCCTCGCGAAACTGCAGGACGGGTTTGCCCGCGAAAATACGGTGATTGTCGCAGCCAGCACCGACAGCGCGCTTAGCCATAAGGCGTGGCTTGAAAGTGACGAGCGGTTGTCGGATGTCGCATTTCCGATCATTGCCGATACGACCCGAAAACTGTGCGATGCCTATGATGTGCTGCTGGAGGACGGAAGTGCGCTCCGTGGCACGTTCATCATCGATCCTGAAGGTTGCGTACGCCATATGAGTGTCTACGATGTGGATATCGGCCGGAACGTGGAGGAAAGCCTCAGAATCGTTCAGGCGCTGCAAAGCGGCCAGATGTGCCATGTCGGCTGGCAACCCGATGATGACACTCTCAACTGGTACAGCGAATGGCTGTCGCGAACCTTTCCCAGACTGCACAACGCGGCACTGCGCAAAGCAAGCGAGGAACTTGCCACCAAGTTCTATGATCCCGGCGACATCATCATTCAGCAGGGCGCCAAGGCCGATACCTTCTATATTCTGGTGCAAGGCGAAGTCAGCGTCATTCACAACAACGTTGCTGGAGAAGAGGTGCTGTTGGCCAAGCTCAAAGCCGGAGATGTCTTCGGAGAAATGGGAATACTCACTGACGGTCGCCGTACGGCAGACGTGCGCGCCGATTCGCCCGTGTCACTCTTGGCGCTGGACTGGCTTGCTTTCAAGAGACTCGTTGAACAATCCGATCCAACTGCCAGGGATTTCATGGAAATCATCCGGCAGCGCCGGCAAGGACTTCCGGGTTAGGACCCTGACCGGCCGTCCATTGGGCTTTCGGCAATGACCCGTTCACGCCAGAAGATGAACAGACCGGAGCCGACGATGATCGATATGCCCAGCCATTTCAGCGCATCGGGAAAATCTGCGAACACCAGATAGCCGAAGATCGTCGCGGAGACGATTTCAAGATACTGCAGCGGCGCCAGGACCGATGCCGGAGCTCTCTGGAACGCGAAGACCAGGAACAAGTGGGATATGGTCGCCATGATGCCGACCGCCGCCATCAGCAACCATCCCCGCATATCCGGCCAGACCGGATCGAACACGGGCGATCCGGTCCCGGTCCCGATCCACATGGCGACGGCAACGAACAATCCGCCGAACAGACCCGCATACCCTTGCATGGCGAAGGGATCCTCACTGCGCGCCAGATAGCGGGTGAGCAACAGATGAAACGCAAATGCAAACGCGGTCAGCAACGGCAGTGTGGCAATCCAACCGAGTTCCTGAAAGCTCGGCCGAACGACAATCATGGCGCCGACAAATCCGACCACGCAGGCCAGGTAGCGCCGCCATCCAACCCTTTCTCCCAGCAGGACGCCGCCCAGAACGGTCAGGATCATCGGCTCCACGAAGAAGATCGATATGGCATCGGCCACAGGCATATCGCGGATCGCGGTAATGAAGCTGACCGTGGCAACACCCAACAGGAAACCACGCAGCACGTGAAGTCCGAAGGTCTTCGTAGTGAGACCACGAAACGCGCGCCGCCACAAAATGACCGGCAGCAGAAGTGAGAACTGCACAACGAACCGGGCCAGCGAGACCTCGCCGGGCGGCAGTGTCTGGGTGGCCAGCTTGGCAAAGATATCAATCCCCGGTGCCAGCAGCGAAAATCCGATCATAAGCGCCACGCCAGCCGATACATCTCCGCTGGGTTTGCGGGGAGCTGGTCCGACATGCGGCGACACCGGTTGCCCGGCTGGCGGATTGTGGGTCATAGACGGGAGCCCCGAAAAACAAGACACGTTCGGCAAAAAGCCGCCCGGGTCAAGCACCGGCGGCAGTCCCCCGCCCTATCCGAACTACCGGCGCGCGTCAAAGGCTGTTGTCCAGTCGTGCGGAATTAAGCGTTCACCTGCCCGGCCGAGTCGTGAAATCATGCTCGCTTTGGGATATTTCGCCAACGGCAATCAGAACAAGCAGGAGCCTCGACTTGTCATACATCGAAACCTATAGGAGTGCGGTCGCGCCATCGGACTGCGACGTTCTCGGCCACATGAACGCATCGCGGTACTTCCAGGCATGCAGTGACGGGATGTTTTCCTTTCAGACCCAGCTTGGCCTTGGCATCAGCGACATTCGGGAGGGGCGAAAGCTATCCTTTGCCGTGGTCCGGGCAGAAAGCGATTTCAAGTCCGAGATCATGGCCGGAGAGGTGATCTATCTTGAGACCGGCATCGAGGAGATTGGCGGCAAGTCGATTGTCTTCCGGCACAGGCTTTACCGTGCGGAGGACAAGGCCCTTGCGTTCGAGACCCGGTTCAGGTGCGTACTGCTCGACCTGAAAAACCGCCGCGCGGTCACCGTTCCCGACGATGTGCGCGAGAAGGCGAGGGGTTACATGATCGATGCCGAGACGTAGACGTTCCGGCCGCAAGCTTGAATTTTATTGAGATTTCTGCCATATCTGCGGACGCAATACGACCTTATAGGAGCGCAAAAATGACCCAACCACGGTATACGCGTTTGCCGGGCTGGCGCCGCGACCGAGCGGTGACGGCGGTCTTGCGTGCGCTCACGTCTATCCCGCACGCATAGGGTCCTGACCCTAATCTGACCGGCCGGTTCAGCCGGCATTCACAGCAAATATCCGACAATCAGCATGACGGTTCGCTCCGACCGCGCATTTGCGCCCTGGCGCGGGCTGGCATCTTATACACGGTCAGACCAATGGACACGAAACTGGCAAAAGAGATCATCGCCTGCCTGCCGAAGGACAGGACGCTGTTCTACTATCACGACGACAAGTATGCCGCGTTGCTGCTCAGCTATGCGATCGGTGATGCTGCGCCGATCTCTGAGATCAAAACGACCCGCTTTGCCAAGCTGCTCGACCGGCCGCTGGTCAAGTCGGTGATTGCCGAAAAGGGCGACGGTGTGCTCTCTGTCCGGGACCTGCAATCCGTGTGCAGCGAAAATCTTGAAATCTATACACTGACACTCGGGCTTTGGCCGGACGCAGTCGACAAGTACTGGCACTGGAACCAGACGTCCCGCAAGGGCACCAATCTAGTGCTGCAGCTCAATTTCACCGGGCTTCATGACCAGGCCTTGCGCGAAGCGCTCGGCTCCGACAAAGCCGATCCGTTCACCTGCGATGCGCACCCGGTTTCCAGCCGTGGACATAATACGCTCGCCTGGTCTCGCATCGATCTCGACTGGGAGCGCGGCGAAGCCCTGGTCGAGGAACTGCAAACGGACTGGATCCGGTTCGGATCATTCTACTATCAGCAGGCCCTGGACCACCTGTCAGGCGCACGGTCCGGCGCGCGAGTTCGCTATGGCAGTCACAATCTGGATGCCCGCGGCCTGAAGGACTATTGCGAAAACGTGCTGTCACGGCATGCGCAGTGGTGGGCGGACGCGATGCTCACGGCGACCATCTGGTTCATCGTTGAGGAAATCGGCATTCGGGAGATCTGGATGCATGACTTCCGCACGGGCAGCCGGCTGAAGAAGATCACCGACCGGCATCCGCCGCGGTCGCTGTACACCGACCTGCCGAAACGGTTCTGCTTCGAGAGGCGTTCAACCCTTCCGGCAATGCTGGAGGGCGCTCTGCCGAAAAAGCTCAAGGCTAGCGCCAAGGCGGGCAGTGAGCGTATCTGGCATCTCGAAACCTGAGCTTGTCACTGCAGCGCACGTGCACCGGACGTGCCCGCATGCAAGCGGGCCGGACTCACACGCCGGCGGATTGCCTGCATAGAGACAAAATCAGGCGGCTTGCAGACTCGCCAGCGCTTCATGTATGTGCTCGCCATGAGCGAACACATTCTCATCATCGACTTCGGCTCGCAAGTTACCCAGCTTATTGCGCGGCGCGTCCGCGAGTCAGGCGTCTACTCTGAAATCGTGCCCTATCAATCGGCCGAAGCCGCGCTTGAACGCGAGGGGTTGCGGGGGATCATCCTATCGGGCGGCCCGGCCAGCGTCCTGGAAGGTGAAAGCCCGCGGGCACCTGACAAGGTATTCGAGCTCGGCCTGCCGGTGCTGGGGATCTGCTATGGCGAACAGGTGATGTGCGCGCAACTGGGTGGTTCCGTCGAGGCATCGGACCACCGGGAGTTCGGGCGCGCCTTTTTGACAGTTTCACACCACTGTCCGCTGTTCGATGGCGTATGGAGCGAGGGCGAGCGGCATCAGGTCTGGATGAGCCATGGCGACCGGGTGGTGACCATTCCCGACGGCTTTCTCGTCGTGGGCACTTCAGACGGGGCGCCGTTTGCTGCGATCTGTGACGAGCACCGGCAGTTCTATGCGGTGCAGTTTCATCCCGAAGTCGTGCATACGCCTGATGGCGGCAAACTGTACCGCAACTTCGTGATCGATATTTGCGGCTGCCACGGCGACTGGTCGATGGCATCTTTCAAGGACGATTCGATCGCCCGGATCAAAAAGCAGGCCGGGTTTGAAAGAGTTATTTGCGGCTTGTCAGGAGGCGTTGACTCCGCCGTCACTGCCGTTTTGATTCACGAAGCGATCGGCGATCAGCTGACCTGTATTTTCGTCGACCATGGGCTGATGCGCGCCGGTGAGGCGGAAGACGTCGTGCGGCTGTTCCGCGAGGCATATAACATCACGCTGGTACACGTGGACGCATCGGAGCAGTTCTTGAACGCGCTCGACGGCATCAGCGATCCGGAGGTCAAACGCAAGACCATCGGAAAGCTGTTTATCGACGTGTTCGAAGCTGAAGCGGCCAAGATCGGCGGAGCAACCTATCTGGCGCAGGGAACGCTCTATCCGGATGTGATCGAGAGCGTATCTTTCACCGGCGGGCCGTCGGTCACCATCAAGTCGCATCACAATGTCGGCGGACTGCCGGAGCGCATGAACATGCAACTGATGGAACCTCTACGGGAGCTGTTCAAGGACGAAGTGCGAGAGCTTGGCCGAGAGCTTGGCCTGCCGAATCACTTTGTCGGACGTCACCCCTTCCCCGGCCCCGGCCTGGCAATCCGCATCCCCGGGGCCATCAGCCGCGACAAGATCGAGATCCTACGTAAGGCAGATCTGATCTATCTTGATGAGATACGTAAAGCCGGACTCTATGATGCGATCTGGCAGGCTTTTGCGGTGCTGTTGCCGGTGCAGACCGTCGGCGTCATGGGGGATGGTCGCACCTATGACTATGTCTGCGGGCTTCGCGCGGTGACCTCCACCGATGGCATGACGGCGGACTATTACCACTTCGACCACGACTTCCTGAGCCAAACGGCAACACGGATCATCAACGAGGTGCGTGGTATCAACCGCGTGGTCTACGACATCACCAGCAAACCGCCCGGCACAATCGAGTGGGAGTAAGGGCGGCTTGCGGAAGCCGGTGCGCCCTTAAGTCTGCCGCACGTAGTTCGGTGCCTCGCGCGTGATCTGGACGTCGTGAGCGTGGCTCTCATGCAGGCTTGCGCCGGAAATCCTGATGAACTCCGTCCTGGCCTGCATGTCTTCTATGGTCATAGAGCCTGTGTAGCCCATGGCGGCGCGCAATCCGCCGACAAGCTGGTGCAGCACCGTTCCCACGGCCCCCTTGTACGGCACCTGCCCTTCAATGCCTTCAGGAACCAGCTTGAGGCTATCCTTAACCTCAGCCTGGAAATAACGATCGGCCGAACCGCGTGCCATCGCTCCCACCGACCCCATGCCACGATAGGACTTGTAGCTACGGCCCTGATAGAGATAGACCTCGCCAGGGCTTTCGTCGGTGCCCGCCAACAGTGAACCGACCATGGCGCAGTCAGCCCCTGCGGCGATTGCCTTGGCGAGATCACCGGAGTACTTGATGCCGCCGTCGGCAATGACCGGGACACCGGACTGTTTGCCCACTTCAGCACAGTCCAGGATGGCTGTGAGCTGCGGCACGCCGACACCAGCGACAATTCTGGTCGTGCAGATCGAGCCTGGACCAATGCCGATCTTGATGGCATCGGCCCCCACATCGATAAGCGCCCGGGTCGCATCGCCCGTTGCGACATTTCCGGCAATCACCTGAACCTTGTTCGACAGCCGTTTGACCCGGCGCACCTGCTCCAGAACATGGACAGAGTGGCCGTGCGCTGTGTCGACCACCACAAGGTCGACGCCGGCATCGACCAGCGCCTCGGCGCGCTGATATCCCGCATCTCCCGTACCGGTCGCAGCGGCGACGCGCAGCCTGCCCTGCTCGTCCTTTGCCGCATCGGGATACAGTGCTGCCTTCTCCATATCGGTCACGGTAATCAGGCCGATACAGCGATAGGCATCGTCAACGACGATGAGCTTCTCGATCCGGTGCTGGTGGAGGAGTTTCTTGGCGACCGCCGGTTCCACATTCTCCATCACGGTGACCAGGTTTTCCCTGGTCATCAAGTCCGCGACCTTCTGGTTCAAGTCGGATGCAAACCGAACATCGCGATTGGTGATAATACCGACCAGCGTTCCAGGTTCGCCTTCCGA
>JANQIR010000062.1 GCA_028282065.1 Aestuariivirgaceae bacterium | reverse complement strand
TTGATCCAGGTCCCGTTGACCTGCAACATTTCGAAGCGTTGATGCAGGCGCTGGATGGCCGCACGGTCACGCATATCGTCATAACCCACACCCACAACGACCACTCGCCGCTGGCGGCCCGCCTGAAGACGCAAACCGGCGCGAAGACCTATGCCTACGGCCCGCATGGCGCAGGCCGGGGCCGGCAGATATCCACCTCCGGCGACGTTCGCCTTGATGCCAGTTCCGACACGGAGTTTGTTCCCGACATAACCGTGGATCATGGCGATATCATTGAAGGTGACGGCTGGACGCTTGAGGCCGTCTTCACGCCGGGCCACACCGCCAATCACATGTCGTATGCCCTGAAGGAGGAGAACGCGCTGTTCAGCGGCGACCATGTCATGGCCTGGTCGACCAGCGTCATCGTGCCGCCGGACGGCAACATGGCGGAATATTTCGCCTCGCTCGAACTGTTGCTGGGCCGGCGCGAGGCGACCTACTGGCCGACGCATGGACCGGCGAAAACCAATCCGCTGCCATTTGTGCGTGCCTTTCTGACCCACCGCCAGATGCGCGAGAAAGCTATCCTGCGCCGTATCGAGGCCGGCGACCGCAAGATTATGGATATCGTGCGGGCTGTCTATGCTGCGGTCGATCCGATGCTGCATCCCGCCGCGGCCATGTCGACACTGGCGCATGTCGAACACCTGATCGAGCAGGGCAGGGTGAAGACAGACGGTACGCCCGGCCTGCAGAACGACTATCGTGCCGCGTGAATGCAAAAATGCGGCAGTTGCAGTGCGTTCATCTCCACCGGTCCGGGGGGCTTCCGTTCGGCGGACGCTGCCCGATTGAAACAGAACAGAGGAAGAGTGAATGAGAACTTTGATTGCTGCCGTTCTGGCGTCCGTATCGTGCAGCGGGTTGGCGTTGGCCGAGTCGTGCGAGGACAAGTTCAAGCGCATTCTGGTTGAGGGAAACGGCAAGGCGCCTGTGAAGATCCATCTCACACAGAAGATCAAAGGTGGCATGGAATCGAAGAACTGGAACTACCAGGACGGCAAGGGCAACTGGATGTCTGAGGTCATCGAGCCGGCGAACATGGCGTGGTCGCTGGTTCAGGAAAATGTCCTGTACGCCTCGAACGACAAGGGCAAAACCTGGACCAAGGTCAGAACCATGGATACCGGCAAAGGCTCGGGTGCTGACGATCTTCTGCGAAAAAGGGCGGCGACAGCGAGAAACGCCCGCTGTGGAGAGGAGAAACTTGGCAGTGCCACGCACCAGGTGGTCGAAGCAGAGTACGACTTGCTCGGCCAGTTCAAGGCGGTCGTGCATGACAAGTACTGGGTTCATCCCGAGACCGGCTATATCCCGCGGGTTGAACAGACCATGAAGGCAAAGGGCTTTGAGAGTTTCACGGTGCAAGTGATCGAGCCGGCCCAGGACTTGAAGCTTCCCACGCCGCAGGGCGGATCATAACTCTGGCCGGTAGCCGTCGCCACCCCAGTGGCGTAGCTTTGCGGCATGCAGTGGCGAGGGCTCTTCGCGGATAAGGCCGTAATGGACGGCCAGCCGGCTCAGCGCGATTTTTAGCACCACCTTGCCGGTGCGCTGCGGCCAGCCGAGCCTGCGTTCTGCGGCCTCCAGGCCGCTTGCCAGGCAACACACTTCAAACACGACCGATGACAGTTCAGGCCCGAGCACCTTCAAGGCCTTTTCGAAGCGCTGCTTGGCGGCGAGCGCCCTTTCGTTGTCGTTCAGAACCTCGCGTGGCGAAGCCCGCCCGCGGCTGCCTGGCGCGATTGCCTGATCCCAGCTCTGCGTTACTTTTGGCGAAAGCTGCGCGAAGGTGAAGTCACGGCGCAGCCGTTCCGCCGCGTCGAACTGTTCTTCGCTGATCAGCGGATCGCCGTTCTTGTCTTTGCGGGCCTTGAGCCAGCCGAGCGGATTTTCCGCTTCGTTGACAACGACTGCACCGGGGTCGCCATCGATGGCTTGGCGTGGGCGCACCTTTCTGTCCTGATGTTGACTTGCATAAGTGTCGCTTGGCGCACCGGGTCCGGCGCGGCTGCCATCAAGCCAGCTCTGTCCCAATGCCGACATGCGCCAGGATCCATCCGGAAGGCGCTTGAGCCACCCGCGTGACACAAGTTCCTGTGCGAACTCATCCTCCACATGGCGCACCGGCCTGCTGTAGCTGTTACGGATGCTCAAGACCTGCCATTTGCCGCCTGGCTGATCTGTAGCGATCAATCGACCATTGGTCTTGCCAAGGCGGCGCAAGAACAGCCGGGCCTCCCGGCCGAATTCCTTTTCACTCAACATGGAGCCCCCGTTGGTGCGTCATTGGAAACAAATAGTCAGGCGGGGTAGCCCCCGCGCTTCAGTGTTCGGGTAACATATAATAGGAATATTATCTTGTCAAAGGGAATTTATGCTGAGTGCTGGGTTTTGCACACTCCGCCGCCAGGCTTGGCACCAGCCACGTCCCTTATGATATACTCACTCACGGCCCCAATATCAGCGCCAAGGCGGTGATCGTCACGACCGACAGCGTCGTTGAAATCAAAATTCCGGTGGATGCCCGCGCGACGTAGGCTTCGTAGCGCATGGCGATCAGGTAGACGTTGGCGCCCATCGGCCCGGCCGCCGCAATAGCCGCACAGGCCCGCCAGACCGGATCGAGGTCCGGCAGGAAGACCGTCATGGCGATGTAGACAAGCACCGGAAATGCGACCAGTTTCATCACCACCATGAAGGCGGTCTCACGGAACCGTTCCGATAGGGGCAGCCCTGCCAGCGTTGCCCCAAGCGCGAACAACGCGCACGGAACGGTGGCGCCGCGCACGAGCTCGATGATGCCGTCTGCCAGAACCGGCAGCTTCAGGCCGGACACCGCGACCGCCGCACCGAGGATGACGGGCATGACGACCGGGCTCTTCAGGATGGCCGCAAGTGCCGCCGTGAGCGCCTGTAGCAGTGCCCCTTCACGCGCCCTGCCGAATTCCAGAAGTGCAATTGCCAGGGGCAGCAACAGGCCGTTTTCCACTGAAATAGCCAGCAGGATTGGCAGGTTGGCGGCCTTCCCGAACAGCCCCGTGGCGACAGGTAACGCAATGAACACCGTGTTGCCGAAGGATGTCCCGAAGCCGTGCACCGCCTGCTCCTGCCAGCTGCAGCCGAACAGCCAGCGCGCTGCCGCAAAACCGGTGAAGTACAGACTGACGCCGATCGCCAGATAGATCAGCACGTACCGGCCGTCGAACGCCTCCCTCACCGGTGCGTTGGCGAACAGGTGAAACAACATGAGCGGCAGGGCGATATAGTAGACGAAACTGGTCAGCCCTTTGATCCCGGGCCCATCGATCACACCCCGCCACGCCATGACGTAGCCCGCAAGGATCAGGACAAACAGCGGCAAGGTGATTGTCAGAACGATGGTCATGGTGTCTCACGCAAAATGCCGGCACTCACGTGTCTGTGTTATGATACTGCCACATCTGCCGATCTGGAGAGGGCAACATGCCACCCAAGACGTATCCACCTACGAAGGACCGGCGCGACATCGGCACGGTGGTGACTGCCATGGACAAGATGATGGCCGCGCGTGAACTGTCATCGTGCTGCATTGGCGTCGAGGCGATGCTGGAGTCAAGCGCCGGGTTCGATCTTGCACCGGGGGCCTTGAGTGATTTCGTTAAGTCCAAACTCAAGGGGTCCTGACCGGCTGTGCCTGGATGTGCTACCTGCCATACTCCTCCGGCTGTTCGTAGTTGAACCGACGTCCGGCGAACCGGCTTGTCCCGCGTCCCAGCAGCCGCAGTAGTTTCATGGCCTCATGGGTCTTCATGTTGAGCGGCTCCACGCGCTCATGCGGCATGAAGACGGTCGTGCCCGACCAGGGGTTGGGAGATCCGGGCAGATAGATGACGACCGCCCCCAGCGGCGTTCGTTCGACCTCGAAGCCAAGCTGGGTGTTGTCGTCGAAATGCGCCAGGACAGGCATCATGTTGGCGGCTTCCCCTTCGGCAGTCGATACCGAACGCCTCATACCGTCCACAAAGCTGTACATCGGGATATTCGACAATAGCACCTCTTCCAGCTTGCTCATGCTGGACCGGAACCAAGGCCGGTTGGACAGCAGTCCGGCCAGGAAACACAACAGCATCAAAATGATCAGGGCGAGCACATTGATTACGATGAACCCGGCCACCCCCTTGATCGGCAAGATCTCCGCTATCGGCTCGGCCACGTTCAAGATGAGTTCGAACGCCTTGCCGAGCACCAGGACAACAAAGCCGATTGGTATGAGAAACAGCAGGCCGCCCTTTATAGTCGTGCGGAAAAACTTCGTTTCGCTCATGGTCTGGTCTCCTGCCTGTCCTCTTGCCGTACAACGGGCTTGGGGCAAAAAAGCATGTACGGCGGAAACCGTTCCGTAAATGCCCGTTGTCGCGCTTTGGGACCCACGTATCATCGCAGGCACGGCCTGACAGTGCGTGCTGGATTCCGAAAGATCCGGGCGCTATCCTGGACATCATCACGGAGACAGCACTTGGAACGAAGGCTTGCAGCTATCCTGGCCGCCGATGTCGTCGGCTATTCCCGCCTCATGCGCGATGATGAGACGGGCACGCTGAACCGTCTCAAACTGTTGTTCAGTGAGTTGATCAGGCCCGGCTTTGCAGCGCGAAACGGCCGTGTCGCCAAGGTCATGGGCGATGGGCTGCTCGGCCAGTTTCCAAGCGTGGTCGAAGCTGTCCAATGTGCGGTGGATATTCAGCACGCCATGATGGGGCGTGACGCCGATCTGCCGGAAGACCAGCGCATCACGTTGCGCATCGGCGTCAATCTCGGCGATATCATCGTGGAAAACACTGACATCTACGGCGATGGCGTCAATGTGGCGGCGCGCTTGGAACAGCTTTCTCCGGCCGGTGGAATCTGCATCTCCGGCAGTGCCTATGAGCAGGTTCAGGACAAAACCTCCGAAGTCTTTGAGGATCTTGGCGATCAGCAGGTCAAGAATATCTCGCGGCCCGTAAGGGTCTGGAGCTGGCGTAACGGAGCAGCCGAAACGGTTGCGCCACCGGTATCGGCCCAGATGGCGACCGCGGATTTGGGCCAGGCTTCGCTTGCGGTCCTGCCCCTGGACAACATGTCGGGCCGCGAAGACCTGGAGTTCCTCGCAGATGGCCTGAGCGAGGACATTATTACCATGCTGGCCAGGTTGCCGGGCTTTCTTGTCATCGCCCGCAATTCCAGTTTTGCATACAAGGGCAAGGCCCCTGACATCCGAGACGTTGGACGCGAGCTTGGCGTGCGCTATGTGGTCGAGGGCAGCCTGCGCCCGGTCGGTAGGAAGCTCAGGGTGACCATACAGTTGATCGAAGCGGACACCGGCAAGCATCTGTGGGCCAACAAGTTCGATCAGCCTGCTGACGAAATCGATGAGCTGCAGGATGAAATCACCTTGGGCATCGCCTCGCGGCTCGAACCGGAGCTGGCCAAGGCGGAGATCGAGCGCATCAAGCGCCACGGCGGCGTCAACATGGATGCCTGGGCTCTTTACAATCAGGCCAGCGGTCTGCTCAGCCTCAAGGGCTGGCACAAGGAAACGTTCACTGAAGCCGCGGCGCTGTTGAGCAAGGCCATAGAGCTGGAGCCGGACTTCGCCCTCGCGCATGCCTATCTGTCGTTGATTTATGCGCTGGGCCATATGTTCGGCCTCACGCCGCCCAATCAGGACAGCAGGCAGCGCGCTGTGGATGCAGCGGAACTGGCCATGCAGATCGACAGCTACAATGCCTCCGTTCTTGGCTTTGCAGGATGCGCGCTGAGCGATGTCGGGCTTGTCGACCGCGGCATTGATGTGCTGGAGCGGGCGGTTGAAGCGGACCCGAGCAACGCGCAAGCCTGGGTGGCGCTGGGCACTTCGTTGCTGCGTGGCGGCAAGGCCCGCAAGGGCGTCGAAATGCTGCGCCACGGCATGCGGATTTCACCGCTCGACAACCGCCTGTCCTTCTGGGGAACGAACCTTGCCTATGCGCTGCTGCGTTTGCGCAAGCTCGATGAGGCCGAGGCAGAAGCGCGCCGCGCCTGCCGCCGCGATGACAGGAATTATATGGGGAAAATCGTACTTGCCCTGATTTTTCTGCAGCAGGAAAAGCAGGCGGACGCCGCGCGCGTTGTCGCCGAGGCACTCAAGCTCAGGCCTGATCTCAATTGTGATGCCGTGCGCGCCTTGATCGGCCGCCGGGGTGTCCAGCTGCTGCAGGATGCAAACTTGCTTAGCTAACGCATTGAGCCGGCATAGGACGGAAAGATGACGGATTCGACGAAAATCAAGCAGGCGCGCCAACGCAGCGCACGGTTGTTTGCCAAGCGCCCCTCGGCGGCTTTGTCGACCGGCCGCACGACAGTGAACCTGACCTCAGGACTGCGCTGCGCAGTTAAGGAGAACGAGTGGGAATTGCTGGCAGATCAACCAGCGTCCCGAGGCGGTGAAAGTGCAGGGCCCGGTCCAAGTTTCCTGGGCCGGGCTGCATTGGGAACCTGCATGGCGCAAGGCTATGCCATGGTTTTTGCCGAGCGGAACATCCCGTTCGATGAGATCAATGTTGTGGTGGAATCGGATAGCGACAGCCGTGGGTTCCTCGCAGTTGATGGAGATGTGCCGCCCGGCATTTCCCAGACACGATATCTGGTGACGGTCGAAAGCTCAGCGGACGAACAGGAGTTGCTCGCAGCCATGGACCATGCCGACCGGCACAGTCCCTGGCTCTATAACTTCACCACCGCACTCGACGTGAAGCGGCAGGTCACGCTCAAAAAGGGTTCTGAAGGATAGCGCTTCAGGCTTTCTGGCCCGTCAGCGGATCAATTACCCGATGCACCTCGGTGACCTTGCTCACAGGGATTCCGCTCAGGCGGCTGTGCTCGTGGATGGTTTCCTCATCCTTGGCCAGATAGACGCAGAACGTGCGCTCACCAGTAATATAGCTTTCGACCCACTGGATATCCGGGGCGAGCTTGGCCAGAGCATCGTTCGACGTGCTGGCGGCATTGCGCACATCGGCAACCGACGCCTTGCCGATTCCGGGGATTTCGCGCTCGATCATAAACTTTTTCATTGCTGTCTCCCTGCCACTCCTGGTGAGTGTCTGGCTTGCCCCTACGTAAGCTTAGCCCGACTTCGGGCCATGAACCAAGGGGATGACCGGTGTGAATTCCGTTTTCCGGAAACCGGGAGATGCCGCACCGCGCCTGCGCCTATTGGCCTTTGAACGCAGGCTTTTTCTTGTTGGCGAAGCTGTCGATACCATGACGGCCGTCATGGGTTTGCGCCATCGCGACGATGCCCTGGGTCTCGGCCTCAAGCTGGGTTTCGATCGGATTTGAAAATGCCGTCAGCAACAGCCGTTTGGTTGCGCCGAACGCCCGGCTCGGCCCCGAAGCGAACTGCCCGGCGAGCTTGTGTGCCTCTTCCATCAGCTCTTCGCCCGTCACCACCTTGTTGACGAGGCCCCAGTCCAGCGCTTCTGCCGGACTGAGCACACGGTTCGTCAGTGCAAGTTCCTTGGCCCGCAGCAGGCCGATGTGCTTGGCCAGGAAGAAGGTGGAACTTCCGTCCGGTGACAGGCCGGATGCTGTATAGGCCATCACCAGCTTTGCGTTATCGACGATCATCACGTAGTCGCCGGACAGCAGCAGACTGATGCCGGCGCCGCCGGCCGTGCCGTTGACCGCCATGATGACCGGCGGATCCATAGTCTGAAACCGGATCACCGCGTTATGAAACAGCGTCGCGGTTTCCGTAAGATGACCGGGCAGCCGGTCGCCGCACCCGTTGAACTCCTTCAGGTCGCCGCCGGCGCAGAAGATCTTGCCGGTCGCGGTGATCACCACGCAGCGGACCGTGGGGTCGGCCTCACAGCGCATGGAGACGTCGAACAGGTCCCTGGCCATTTGCAAGGTCAGGGCGTTGGCGTTGTCCGGCCGGTTCAGCGTGATTGTCGCCACACCCTCGCAGATGTCGAACAAAAGGGTCTCATAGTCCATGGAATTGCCTGTCTTGCCGGTCGTGAACAGTGGGGTATCATACTTGATCAGCGCAAGCCCCGCCCGTCAATCGGCATGTTCAGGTCACCGGCTCGATCTGAACCTCGCCGTTATGTAGAAAGCAGGCCTTGCTGAACAGCTTGAGATCCAGCGGATTGGGCAGCCGGACATCGCCCAAGGCGGGACACGACTTGGCCGACAGTTCGAACGATCTGTCTATCTGGGAAATCAGCGCGATGATCACACCGGTTCGGGCGGCAAAGTCTCGCAAAGCGCTGATCTGCGTCATCAACTCCGGGCTGCTTCGCTTCTGATCGAGAATCTGAAGGTAGTCGATGACGGCGACGGTTCGCGAGGGCGCACCTTGGAGCCGCTCGATGATGTAACCGGCATCGATGCAATCACTGTCATCGAACTCAAAACTGTCGCCAAGTTGCGAGACATCGGCGCCGATGGTCTTCAACGCACTCACCACATCGCCGGCATTGTATTCAAGAGTGAAGAACACGCCTTTGCCGCCGGATCTGATGGCTTGGAGGACGAGTTCGAGGCCAAGCAGCGTTTTGCCGTGACCAGGCCTGGCGGCAAGCAGCACCAGGTCGCCGGGCGAGAGGTGTTGAAAGACATCGCGGGCCGGCGTCGTGTCAGACAGCCGGGCTGCAAGCAGGCTCCAGCTGCTGAAGCCTTCTTCCCGGGCGATACGGTTCAACGCTTCGTTCAGGGGGATCTCCGCCTTGCGGGAAAGCCGTTTGGCGTTGCGTTTTAGACGGTAGACTGGTGCAGACAGTTTCATCGTAAAACCTCCTGGCGCGGGCGGATGTCGCAATCCCTCCTTATGCAATGTGCCCGGACAGTTGGCTCGATGATCGAATGGCCCCATAGGTCGCGTATTTTCCCGGGGGAGGGGGGAGGCATGGGCCAAGGCCTGCATTCACTATGCCCCGAGTCTATATCTGTTGCAAACAGTCCCGTTTTCTTCCCGCAGACTGTCATTCACTTGCCGTTCAGGTGCAAGCCGCCATCAAATGTGGCAGAATTGAGCACATCATGTGGGGATGAGCGCAATGCGATCTGTTGTTCTTCGTTTGATTGCCGTGGTGATTGTAACCGCTGCCAGCGTCCAGATTGCGTTGGCCGAAAAGCGCGTCGCGCTGGTCATCGGCAATTCCGCCTATAGCAACGTCGCCAAGCTCAACAATCCCATCAATGACGCCTCCAGGCTGGCGCAGAAACTGAAGGAAATAGGCTTCGACAAGGTTACCCTGAAGCTCGATCTCACCAGCGATGCGTTGCGCACCAACCTTGGACGGTTTGCCCGTGATGCGGCCGGTGCCGACGTCGCATTGGTCTATTTCGCCGGACACGGCATCGAGGTCGGCGGCACGAACTACATCATCCCGACGGATGCCCGGCTGTCTCATGTCGATGATGTGGACTTCGAGGCCATCGAGTTGTCGAAGGTCATGCGCTCGCTCAACCGGGCCAGCAAGCTGAAGCTGGTCATTCTGGATGCCTGCCGTAACAACCCGTTCCAGGCCAATATGTCCGGTGCCGGTACCAGTCGCTCTGTGGGCCGCGGGCTGGCGCGGGTCAACCCGCCCGGCAGTGATACGCTGGTGGCCTATGCGGCCAAGGAAGGCACCGTGGCGGAAGATGGCGACGGCGAGAACAGCCCCTATGCTGAGGCCCTGATCCGGCACATCTCCACGCCGGGGCTGGATGTGCGGTTGCTGTTCGGCCGTGTGCGTGACGACGTGCTGAAGGCCACCGGCCGCAAGCAGGAACCCTTCACCTACGGTTCGCTGCCAGGCCAGCAGATCTACCTTGCCGCACCTGCTGCAGAAACTGCGCCAAAAACCACATCGGGCGGCGACGCGGACAGGCGTATCAAGGCGCTGCAGGATGAGCTTGCGAGGCGCGATCAGGCCGCAAAATCGCTCGCCGAGTTGAGGGCCGAACTCAAGCGGCAGCATGAGGCGCTGGCCAAGCAGAACGAGGCCGCAAAGGCGTTGGTCGAACTGCAGGCACAGCTCAAGCAGCAGCAGGCGGAGCTGGCGAAACTCAAGCGGCAATCGCAGAACAAGCCGCAGCAGACCGCCCGGCTCCAGCCGGCAAACAAGGCGGGCACGACTGCCCAGGGCACGAGATCGGCTGATTATTGGTATCAGCGTGGTTTGAAAGAAGCCGTAGACAATCAATTTGCGGCAGCGAACTCGTTCCGATCCGCCGCGCAGGCCGGACACACCGATGCCATGTATCGTCTGGGCGTTATCTACAGACTGGGACGAGGTGCCAGTCGGGACTATGTGAAGTCGCAGCAATGGTTGCGGATGGCAGCGGCCAAGGGCCATTCGGAAGCAAAGATCGAACTGGACGTCTACAAGCACCTCTGGCTGCAGCAGGCAGGCAACAGCAACGAAGCGTTGAAGAAGCGTGTCGAGGAAGAACGCCGCCGGCAGGAGGCCCGGAAACGTCAGGAGGCCCGGAAACGGCAGGCGGCGCTGGAACGGCAGGCGGAGGCAGAGCGTAGAAGGCAGTTCCTTGAGACCGCCCGCAAGGCCGATACTGCCTACGAACGCAAGAACTACAAGACGGCCGCCCGGCTCTATGAGAAACTTGCAGACGACGGCAACGATGGCGCCATGTTGCGGCTCGGTTACATGTACGACGAAGGTATCGGCGTCCGGCGCAATGACCGTAAGGCCGCCATCTGGTACCGCAAGTCGGCCAATGCCGGCAACGGCGATGCAATGTACAATCTTGCCACCCTCTACGCGGATGGCTCCGGCGTCCGGAGAAGCCAGAAAGAGGCCGCCACATTAATCGCAGACAGTCTCGCCAAGGGTCGCGATTTCACCGTCAAACAGATGACGACGAATTCGAAGCTGTGGTCGCGATCCTTCCGCCGGGAACTGCAGAAGCGTTTGCGGGACAGGGGGGTCTATTCGGGCCCGGTCGACGGCCGTTTCGGCCCCGCAACCAAGCGGGCCATCCGCAAGCTGGCTGGAAAGTCCTGACCGCCACCAGCCCTGGAGCAGCCGGTCAGGTGCCTTGGATTTGACCTTCTTGTGTCCGTACAAGCGCCTGTTGGTGTACCGTCGCCAGCCATCCGGTAGCCGCATTTGGAGGGGCGTATGAAGATTGGCGGACCTGTCACCGGCATGTTGGTCATCTTACTGTGCACAGCTCTAGCCGCCTGCCTGTTCTATTTCTATCTCACCATCAATACGCTGGCGGTCTACAACGCATCATCGCAAACCGTTACGGCAATCAGGCTTGTTGCGGCAAACAGGCCGATCTGGCAGGGCGACCTCGCACCGGACACGTCCGGCTGGACATGGTTCTTTCCCGGGCATGACGGCCAGATTGTGTTCGAAGGAAAAGTCGGTGACACGGTAATACGCGAAGAATTCGGCTACGTTACGCACGGGCTGGGCGGCCGGCACAATGTGCGCATCTTACCGGATGGTCGTGTCGTTTATAGGGTGCGTTGAGTGGTACCGGCGCCCTGAACTACACAGCAACGGCAACGTCTTCAGGCAGGTCGATAGCCGGAACACACGTATCGTGGCAAAGAATCATGCCAACGCCAGTCCCGCCTGTCGTCAGCGGTAGCCGTAGCCAGAATTGTGCCAGGTGTTCCTTGTCCGTCTTTGGGCCACGAATGACACCCTGTTCCGGCCGGCCGGTCTCGGCAAGCCGGCAGTAGGTCCGTTTCCAGAAATCCCTGTTTCCGCCCCAATCGAAATCCTCAAGCTGAAATCCGGTGATCTCACAGTCATGAAGATCGCGTAATGCAGTGCCAGCCAGACGGACCTCGAAACAGGTGCCCCCGTTCTTAACTTCAATCAGGCTGATGCTTGGCAGCAGCTTTGGAAAATGTGCCGGGCTGATTTCGCAGCGATCGGGCATTTGTCTGCCATCTGCGCGTTCAAGCCAGTATTCGAACAACTGGCGCTGTTCGGGCAGCACAAGTTGTGCTTTGAAAGCCACTTCGTTCGACTTTCGCGACATGGGTCCGTCCCTTCCCCTCTTAGCGAATCGCCGTTAGCCGGTATCTCAAAGTTATGAATCGACAATCACTCACATGCAAGGTCTCAACCGGAGCACCTGCAAAGACACTTCCGCACAGTGTCGGGCAACCTTGTCAGTTGCTCATGCAAAGATGTTGTGATCCTGTCACGTGCCTATGAAGCGTTCTGCCGAATTCGAGGTTCGACATCATTGCAAGGGTACCGACTTGTCTCGCAACGGCCTGCACCTGCACTCAACTTCGCAACCTACCTTCGGGCCACCTTCAGGCACCTTGAAGTCTTGCAACTGAACTTGCAAAGAGCGCCCAAACCCAGCTACGGGCACAGGCCTGAAGCCATTCAACGAGCGGTTTGCCGGCCCATCGAGTTCATTTAAACCCAGCGAGCTCATTTAGACCCAGCGAGTTCATTTAAACAATGTGTCCGGGACAGAACGGACAATGCCAGTATGAGCCAGCCTTGTTCTTTCAGGAAGCGGCCAGTTTCGGCTCAAACTTCATCACGTTTTTGCCCAAGCCCCATCTTTTTGGCCAGGTCGGAGCGCCGGCGCGCATAATTCGGAGCGACCATCGGATAGTCTGTCGGCAGGCCCCACTTTTCCCGATACTGCTCTGGTGTCAAATCGTAGTGCGCCCGAAGATGCCGTTTCAAAGATTTGAAACGTTTTCCATCTTCAAGACATACGATGTAATCTGGAGTAATCGACTTTCGGACAGGCACTGCCGGACGGGTTTCAATGGCCACATCGTCGCCTGCTGATTCACTTACAGCAGTCTCCAGTGCTTTGAACACATCCCCAATGAGATGAGGTAGTTCAGCCGCTGGAACAGCATTGTTGCCGACATATGCAGCAACAATATCCGATGTCAATTCTACCAGTTCGATTTTGTTTTCCATAATTACCACCCTCTTTCCCTCACGGTGTATTCCAGGAGATAGTTATTCGGTGGCCAAATTCCAGCGTACTCGCGCAATCGAAGACCCACGTCACGTTTGGAATTCTGACAGCATGTGCTGCCCGGCATTTTTATGCGGCCTCTCACGGTGAATGTTGTCATTATATTGAAAATATTTCATATCTCGCGAAAATAATTATGCGAGAGTCTGTGAATGTCAATAGATAACGGCGTATTTTTGCGAAATTCCAAAAGCAATTTCAGTTTTTGTGGTATTTTTTGGAAAAAACCGGTGCTGCATGAGTGAATAGGTCGCAGTGCACTGCCAAATAGAAGGTCGTCCAGCGTGAAAGATTTGCTGGATTTGTCTGAATTTGAGAGATTCGCGTGCGTTCAGAATCACTTAGCGTTGTTCACGGTTTGAGTGAATCGGCGCCAGCCCGATACGGGAAGCCTTGGTCGTTGTAAAAGGGGGCCATCGGAAAGGGGGTGTTGGAAGACAGGCCTGACTCTCAGCCTAAACGCCCAAGGCGTTCATGCGGCCTTTCGCGCGTAAGGCCCGGCTTCCTGCGACGACCAGTCCCAGTAGGTCAACAGGACACGAGCCTTGTTGAAAGACAGCGAGTCGAACAGGGCCTTTAGCTCGTTCACACTGCGTTGCTGACTGAGCGGCGCCTTGGGAGACTTTTGCCAGGTTTCCAACGCGGTCGATACCGCGGACCGGCTTGCGCCCAGGGCCTTCATGATGACGGTGAGCGGTTCACCTTCCGGATCTGCGGTGATCCGCTGTGCGCACTCCTCGCTGATTCCGGCCAGCTCTGCCAGATAGGCAATGGCTTCGGGCCGTCCGTCGGCCAGGATGTCGACGAATTCTTCAAGCTTGCGCTTGTCCGCCGCACGGGTGTTTTGTTGGGAGCCCTCTGCGACGGATTTGTCGACGTTCTTTGCGATCTTGAGGATGCGGTCAAGAGTGGCCGAATCCGTAAGGAAGCGCGATAGCACATAGCGCCGCAACTCGCTGGGCAGGAACCAGAACAATTCAAACGCTATGGGCGGCGGTGTGTCGCCGCGCGTCGCCAGGGGGGCTTGCAGGGTGGGCTGACTCCTGGCCTGCTCGCTCAGTTGGACAAATGCATCATGGGACAAGCTCGCTCCGGGATTGCGGACAATCGTCAGATAGACCGAAGCGTCACCATTGCGCACCAGCGCGTCACACAGTGCCGGCGACAGGTCCCTGCGCCTTGCGATCAGGCGTTGCTTTTCATTGTCGCCGTCTTCGACGATTTCAATGAGATCGTGATCCGTGATGGATTTGCATTGTTCCAGCAGAATGCCGGCGACTTCTGTATTGGGATGATTGATCAGCTTTTGCAGAAGCAGTGCCGGAGGGGTCTCCATAAGGCATATACGCTCGCAAACCGGGATCAGCTGCCTGTCCGGGACGCGTGTCAGCAGGCCAAGCAGTGTATCGGCGGCAAGGGCGCGTTCCTGCGGTTGCGCAGCATCTGACGGCATGGACATGATGTCCAAAAGCGCCCGCGCGGTGTCGCCGGCTTCTGCGTCTTTCGCGGTATTTTCAAACTCATAAGCGGTTTGCCGTGCCTTCTGGCGCGGCTTCTGCTGGCCCGCCTGGGCCGTGTCCGGCGCTTGCGCGTTCGCCGGCTCAACGACAGGTTCACTGTCAGGCTCAGGCTCAGGCTCAGGCGTGCTTTCCTGCGCAGGGCGCGAAGACGCTTCCAGAGGCCGATCGGCGTCACTGTCAGATGTCAGGTCGGCTTGCGCTTGGGTATCGTCGGGCGCGCTGTCAGGTTCGGTTTCTGCCTCTGCGGCAGCTTCCGTTTGTTGAAACCCGCTGTCCGGTTCGGTCGCAGTTTCGTCAAGCGGATCGGTCTCAATCTGCGGTTCTGGAGGCGGTGCGGTCTCAGCGACCTCGTCACAAACGGCGTCTGGTTGAGCTTCGGGCTCCGGGGCATGATGTGTTGCCGCCCCGATATCCGTTTCCAGATCCGGCAGGTCCTGTTCATCGGAACGAGGGTCTTCCTGAGCGGTCGTTCCGCTACCGGCAGGCTCGTCTGCCTCAGCGCGATCCGGTTCAGCAGGTGCGTGCCGGTCATCGGCCGCATGGTCGGTCTGTGCCGGCATGCTGGCGATGTCTGCGGGAACCGCTGCCGTAAAATCGGCGATATCGGGCATGAGGCCGCCTTGCGGTTCAAAGCCCGCAGGCCCTGCCGTTTCTGTAGCCTCATGAACGGCTGGTCCGGTCAATAGTTCTTCATTGCCCGGAGCGCTGAAATAGCCCGGCAGATCAAATTCCATCGCAATATCGGGGGCGATGGCAGGGTGCGGTTGCGCCGCGGCAACATGCGTGATCGGCTGCGGCACCTGTGGCTCCGGCACCTGTGGCTGCGGTTCTGGCGCTGTGTCGGGAGCAGCCGCAACTGGCGGCTCAGCCGGGACCTGAAGCTCTTGCGGGGGTGTTGCGTCGGGAGCTGCCACAACTGGCGGCTCAGCCGGGATCTGAAGCTCCTGCGTGGGCGCTGCTTCAATATGTTCGAAGGCACCGGTGGCCTGAGGTGGGTTGAATTCACCCGGCATGGCCGTTTGTGAGGGGCTGGCGGCCTGCGTTTCATCGCCTGGAGCTGTTTCCGGCAAGGCGTACTGCGCCTGTACCGGTTGTCCACCAGGAATACTGTCTTGCTGATGAGCCTCGGCCACGCCATCAGGTGTCGGCTCTGGCAGAATCAACTCAGGAAATACGGCGCTTGGTTCAGTTTCCGGTTCGGATTGAACGGAAAAGGCAGACTCTTCTTTGGGCTGCGCTTGTGCAGGCACCTGCGGATCTTCTGCCGAAAACCCTGGCGCAGGTTCGCCGGCCGGCGCTGTGGTTGCGCCCTGGTCCCGCTGCAGGCCGTCGCCAGTTGATGCAAACGGATCGGCGACAGGCTCAGCGATGGGTGCGGATTGTCCGGCTGCTTGCGGGTCTGGACGTCTTTCGCCGTCGAGTGGAGCGGCAAACGTGCCGAACGGCTCATCAGGGCTGAATTCGTCCGTGTCCAGTGCGAAATCGTCGGGGTTCAGCAAGCTTGCGGCCTGTGGCGCTTGCTCTGCCGGGGTGAGATCCGTGGTCGCTGATGTGGAGGAAGGTGCTGGTGTCTGTTCGTTCGCGAACGTTTCAGATAGTGCGCCTTCTTCCTCGAGCGCGGCTTTTAAGACCGGCTCATCGTCCGGCTGCCGTTGCGCGATGACGACGACGGCCTCGGCGTCGGTTTGTTGCGAATCCGATGATGGCAGGACCGGTGTGGATGCTCGTGCATCTGCCGGTGCCGTCTGGCCGACTTTGCGGTCCTTTGGCTTGGACAGTCTTGCGGCAAGCTTGCGGAAGGCGTCGGCCGAGCCCCGTCGAGGGCGCGTTGCAGATGCGGTCTCGACATGGCCGGGCAAACCGGCGTCCGGTTCAACCGGTCCGTTCTCCAAATCGCCCCCTTCCGAGCTACTCGTTTGCCGCACTGCGGGCTGTGACATTCGTGCCTCGCTGTGGTCCACCACCAACCACACCACATAGCCGCAAACACATGTAGAAGTGTTTAATGACTGCAATTTCAAAGCGATGTGGTTGTTCTACGCAAGGTGGCAGTAACCACAGTTACTCTATCAAAAATTGCAATAGCGCTGATCCAGGTCCATCTGGTGCAGACGGTTGCAACCAGATCTCCCGTGCGGGCGTTTGGTCATTGCGGCGCATCGCGATACGGTCCTGGCAGGCTGCTGCGCCGAGCCTGTTCATTAAAGACGTGCCGCGCTAAGCAGGACACTGGAAGACGTTTAACGCAAAGGTGCCAATATGCTCAGTTTTCCGCGAATTAGCGACCTTGCGGCCCATGCCGGCCAGGAGCTCGGCACCAGTTCATGGTGGGACGTCACCCAGGATCGCTTGAACAGATTTGCCGATGCAACGGACGATCACCAGTGGATTCACCTGGATGCCGAGCGGACGCAGCGCGAGTTCGGCACCCCGCCTGTGGCGCATGGATTTCTCACCTTGTCGCTGTTGCCGGTCTTCAGTTACGAGATATTCGAGGTTCGCTCTGCTAAACGGATCATTAACTATGGCCTCAACAAAGTCCGCTTTCCTGCAGCCGTCCATGTCGGCGACCGGCTTCGCGGTCACTTCACATTGCTGCAAGCTGACTTGACCGGCGAGCGGTTGCGCATCATCTGCGCAGTAACTGTGGAGCGGCAGGGACATGAAAAACCGGCGCTTCTGGCCGAGACGGTAACCGTGTTTTTCGAGTGAGCAAGACCATGAGCGATTCTGGTAGCGATACCAAAGTGAACAAGTCCGATCAGGAATGGCGCCAGCAGCTTTCGCCTGAGACGTATCGTGTCACGCGCCGGCATGGCACCGAACGTCCGTTCAGCCATCCCTATAATAACGAGAAACGGGCGGGCACCTACACATGTGTATGCTGTGGTGCGCCGCTGTTTTCTTCAAAGGCAAAGTTCGACTCCGGCACCGGCTGGCCGAGCTTCTATGAGCCGCTGGACGGCGGTATGGTGTCCGAGCATGAAGACCGCTCGTTTTTCATGCGCCGGACCGAAGTTCGATGCGCTGCTTGCGAGGCGCATCTGGGCCATGTATTCCCTGACGGTCCCAACCCGACGGGATTGCGTTACTGCATGAACGGAACGGCCCTGAAACTCAAACCGGACAGCGAAGAGTGACATCCCAACATCCCGGCAAGCCGCCGGCGGCCGAATGCCGCCGTATCGAACGAACTCATCACGGCCATACAATTGGCGATGACTACTACTGGCTACGTGCTGACAACTGGCAGGAGGTGATGCGTGAGCCGGACAAGCTTGCCCGAGACATTCGCGACTACCTCGAAGCCGAGAACGCCTACGCCAAGGCCGCCCTGGCCGACACGCAAGACCTGCGCGAAGAGCTGTTCGCCGAAATGCGCGGCCGCATCAAGGAGGACGATTCGTCCGTTCCCTCTCCCGACGGGGGGTATGCCTATGGTATCAAATACACCACCGGCGCGCAGCATCCGGCCCTGATCCGCACCGGCCGTGACGGTTCCGGTGAAACCATGTTGGTGGATGGCAACGCCGAAGCCGAGGGCAAGGCGTATTTCTCGCTCGCCGGCGCCATGCATTCGCCCGACCACTCGCGCCTGGCATGGGCGTATGACGACAAGGGCTCGGAGTACTACACACTGAAGATCCGCGATACGGCGTCCGGCGAGGATTTGGATGACGTCATTGTGGAAACCGCCAGTGGTGGCGTGTGGTCGGCCGATGGCCGGCATGTTTTCTATGTTCGGCTCGATGAAAACCACCGGCCCTCCAAACTGTACCGCCACGAGATCGGCGCGCCCGCCGATAGCGATGTGCTGGTATACGAAGAATCCGATCCGGGTTTTTTCATGGGCGTTGGCAAGACGCAGTCAGGCGATTTCATCATCGTTGACTGCCATGATCACGAGACTTCGGAAATACGCGTTATCCCGGCCGATGACGCAACTGCCAGCCCCCGGCTGATCGCCGTGCGCGATCCCGGTGTCGAGTATTCGCTCGATCATGGTGGCAACCATTTCTATATCCTGACCAACGCTGACGGGGCGGAGGATTTCAAGATCGTCACCGCGCCGCTCGATACCCCCGGCCGGGAAAACTGGCAGGATCTGGTACCGCACGAATCCGGACGCCTGATCCTGTCTCATACGGTTTTCAAGGACTTCATGACCTGGCTGGAACGCGTCGATGGCCTGCCGCGCATCATCATCCGCCATCATGAAAGTGGCGCCAGTCATGCCATTGCCTTTGAGGAAGAGGCCTATTCGCTCGGCCTCTATGAGGGGTACGAGTTCGACACCGACACATTGCGGTTTTCATATTCGTCCATGAGCACGCCGCAGCGGATCTATGACTACAACGTTGAGACCCGGCAGCGCATGCTCCGCAAGGAGCAGGAAGTGCCGTCCGGCCACGATCCTGCGGATTATGTCGTTCACCGCCTGCACGCGCCCGCACCGGATGGCGAGAGCGTGCCGGTGTCGCTCCTGTATCACAAGGATACTCCGATAGACGGCACGGCGCCGGTTCTGCTGTATGGCTACGGCGCTTATGGCATGGCCATGCCGGCCGGCTTCGGCACCGGCCGTCTGTCGCTGGTCGACCGCGGGTTCGTCTACGCCATTGCTCATATTCGCGGCGGCAAGGACAAGGGCTATCGCTGGTATAGTGACGGCAAGCGTGAGAAGAAGGTCAATACGTTCACCGACTTCATTGCCGCCGGCCGTTACCTTGCAGAGCAGGGTTATACCCGCGAAGGCAACATCGTTGCGCACGGCGGAAGCGCCGGTGGCATGCTGATGGGCGCGGTGGCCAATATGGCGCCGGACCTGTTCTTAGGCATCATCGCCGATGTACCGTTTGTCGATGTTCTCAACACGATGCTGGACGACAGCCTGCCGCTGACCCCGCCGGAATGGCCCGAATGGGGCAATCCGCTGGCCAGCAAGGACGATTTCGAGACGATCGCGGCCTACAGCCCCTATGACAATGTGGAGGCAAAGGACTATCCGCACATTCTGGCGCTTGGCGGCCTGACCGATCCGCGCGTCACCTATTGGGAGCCGGCCAAATGGGTCGCCAAGCTGCGTGCCTGCAAGACCGGCGACGGGATTTTGCTTCTCAAGACCAACATGGAGGCGGGCCATGGCGGTGCACCCGGCAGGTTCGACTCGTTGAAGGAAGTTGCCCTCAATTACGCTTTTGCCCTGAAAATCGCTGGAAGGGCCGGGTAGGCCCTCCAATCTTGCAAGGGCGCCCAGGTGTTTGGCGCCCGTGCGTACCTCGCCTTTCTATAGAAGCAAAACCCGCCGCCGGGGCATAAACCCTTGGCGGCGGGCCTGCAACATTGCGGTAGCCTAGGGTCCTGACCCTAAGTCGGTTACTTCTTCTTCGGCATCATGGCCGACATGCGCGCGACCAGTTCCTTGGTCTCCGGCCTCAGGTTCACGATACCGCCGTAAGGTACGTCATGGGCCTGCTTGCGGTCTGGGAACTTCTGCTTGGTGCCCAGGTGCCGTTTGGCCATGTTGACGAACGGAATGCCGAACCCGACACCGTAGAAGATCGAATCCTGCGGACGGTTCTCGCGCGGGTTCTTGTACAGATCGAAGATGGGTGCGCCGATCGGATTTGAGCCGGGAGGCGGCACATGCATCTTGTACTGCTGCTTGACGATGGACTTGAGCGTCGGGCCTTCATAGACGAAGACGTAATCCCGCCGACCCTTACTTTCCCCGAGAAACATCAGCGGTGTCTGGTCGACGCCGTCGATCAACCGGTCGCGTGGAATGAACTTGTCCGCATTGGCAAGCCTTGCCAGTGTCGTGAAAAGATCGGAAACGTGCACGATGTCCTGTACGCGTGATCCGGCCTTGATACCGGCAGGCCAGCGGATGAACGCGTTGGTGCGCACACCGCCTTCCAGGTGTTGGGCTTTGCCGCCACGATAGATCCGGTCGGACTGGCCGCTCTTGTCGACATACTGCATGAACGGTCCGTTGTCGCCCATCACGATGACGACGGTGTTCTCGGCAATGCCAAGCTCTTCGATCTTGTCCAGAACCTCGCCGATCCAGCCGTCGACCTTGGCAATAGACTCGGCGATGGGCCCACCGTTGAGCGTTCTTGCCGTCTCGATATCACTGCGAGTGAATGACAGCGGCTGCTGCGGCCACCATTGCAGGAAGAACGGCTTGTCGCCCTTGGCCAGTCGTTCCAGCTCGCGAAGCGTGCCGTTCTTGTAGCCTTCTTCCATCCGGTTGTAGTGATCCTGAGTGAAGATTTCGCCTGCTTTGAAATTGACCTCGCGAAGCTCGCCACCCTTCTTGCCGACAACTCCGTATACCATGGCATGCGGGTTGGTCCGGAACGTCTTGTCGAGTTCGAACGTGTCGGCACGCAGCGTCCGGGACTGACCGATCGTCACACCTTCGATCTCGGCCGTCTGGTTCATGACGGCCATCTGGCCCTGCTGGTGCACCGGGTGCTCGGCATAGTCGAACCCCTGGTTGGTCGCGAAGGCCTCTTGAATGTCTCCAAGATGCCATTTGCCCATATGGACGGTTTCGTAACCAGCCTGGCTGAGCACTTCTGCCAATGTGACTTCCCACGCCGACAGGCCATCGCCAGCGACGACCGCCTTGGCTTCCATGGTGCCGGTGCGTACGGCATAGCGTCCGGTCATCATGGCGACACGGGTCGGTGTGCACGACGGTTCCGTGTACATCCGCATGAGTGAAAGACCTTCGGTGGCCATTTTGGAAATCCGCGGCGTGCTGTAGCCACGGATCACATCGAGGTCCGGCATGCCGATTTCACCGAACCCCAGGTCGTCCAGCAGGATATTGACGATGTTTGGCGGCTTTCCCCCGTTCTTCTCTCGGATTTCGGCCAGCTTTGCAGTAATCTCCTGGTCTTCCTTAGCCCAGCGCTCACCGTGCTGCGCCTGCAGGATCTGATGCTCGGCATCGTGGATAATCGGTTTGCCATCCTGGGCCAAGGCACCCGTT
This sequence comes from Aestuariivirgaceae bacterium, assembly GCA_028282065.1. Classification (GTDB taxonomy): domain Bacteria; phylum Pseudomonadota; class Alphaproteobacteria; order Rhizobiales; family Aestuariivirgaceae; genus JANQIR01. The sequence continues at coordinate 1,110 of JANQIR010000062.1, read as the reverse complement.
GATGCAGCCAGCCCCAGTGCGAATGCACCGACGAGGGCTGGTTTGACTGTCTTCCTGAACCTGGTCATGTGACCTGAGGCCTCCTTCTGTTTTCAAGTAATTCCAACTGTTTCAGTCCGAATTCCCCAGTACCTGGCCCCCGATCTCCGGCATGCGTACAAATGCGGCATGCTGGTTCCATGATCATTTTGAGATATGGGACCGTGTTTTACCAGCGCGAAACGCCGCGAACTTCCGGAAACGATTCAAATCAAGTACCCTGAGGCGGTCCGTTCACAGTGGGCGGTGGGACAGTAGGTGACCCGTTCGAAGCGTGATATCAAATTCCGGCAAATCGCCGGCCTGGCGGAACAATCAGATGAAGCTCGTTTTCGATGACCTGAGCCGTTACAGGCAGGCCGCGCTGAATTGGGGGCTCGACTTCACTCAGCTCGATTCCGGCCCGTTGTGCGCCGAACTCTCGATTGCCTTGGGCCCGCATGTCATGGTCGGGCATACCAGGTTGAACCGCGTGTTCTATCAGCAAGGTGAGACACCGGCTTTCGGGCGCACATTCGGCCTCTTCATGCGGTCCACATCGAATGTCAGGTGGCTCAGCGGTACCTTCGAAGACAACACCATTGCAGTCTTTCCTGTCGACCGGGCGTTTGAATCGCATTCGTCGACGGGGTTCGATGCTCTGGCGATCACCGTGGAGTTCGGATTTCTGGAAACGGTGGCGCAGCTTGCCGGCCTGGAAAGCGTGCTGCAACACCTGCCGGACTTTGGGGTGATTTACAGTTGTGAACCCCAGGATGTTCGCTCGGTGAGGGCCTGTGCCGCCCGGTTCCTTGAGCTGCGGGGTCACGGCCCGTCATTCAGCAGCTGCGAGTTTGAGCTGGTTCGGCTGATCCTGGGTGCGATAAACGACAGAAACGGCGTGCAGAAACGCCCGAGCATGCGCAAGCGCGACCGCTCTTTTGACACGGCTATCGAGATCATCAAGGACGGCGACGACGAGGCGCTTGATCTGGCAACCCTGTGCGGCAGGGTGGGCGCCAGCGAACGGACCTTGCGATATGCCTTCATGGAAAAAACCGGCATGCCGCCGGCGAAGTTCCTCAGGTTGCA
>JANQIR010000043.1 GCA_028282065.1 Aestuariivirgaceae bacterium | reverse complement strand
TAGTCGGACGTGGTCTCTTCGATCTGCGCGCGGATCTGACCACAACGGCCCTGGATGTCGGCCTTCTTGCCGGCACCGTCGACGACCGTGGTGTTCTCTTTCTCGATGCGCACACGCTTGGCGGTGCCCAGCATCTCAAGCGTCACGTTTTCAAGCTTGATGCCGAGATCCTCGGAGATCACCTGGCCACCGGTCAGGATGGCGATATCTTCGAGCATGGCCTTGCGGCGGTCGCCGAAGCCAGGCGCCTTGACGGCAGCAACCTTCAGGCCGCCACGCAGCTTGTTGACAACCAGCGTCGCCAGAGCCTCACCCTCGACGTCTTCTGCAATGATCAGCAGGGGACGGGAAGACTGAACGACCGACTCAAGGATCGGCAGCATGGCCTGCAGGTTGGAGAGCTTCTTCTCGTGCAGGAGGATGTAGGGATCCTCCAGCTCGGCAACCATCTTGTCGGCGTTGGTGATGAAGTAAGGCGACAGGTAGCCACGGTCGAACTGCATGCCCTCGACAATGTCGAGTTCGGTTTCGGCGGTCTTGGCTTCCTCAACCGTGATGACGCCCTCGTTGCCGACCTTCTGCATGGCCTCGGAGATCATATCACCGATTTCGCTTTCGCCATTGGCAGAGATCGTGCCGACCTGAGCGACTTCCTCAGATGACTTGATCTTCTTGGAACGCTTGTCGAGATCCTCAACGGCAACACCGACAGCCATTTCAACACCGCGACGCAGGTCCATCGGGTTCATGCCGGCAGCAACAGACTTGGCGCCCTCGCGAACGATCGCCTGAGCCAGAACCGTTGCAGTGGTCGTGCCGTCACCGGCAATGTCGTTGGTCTTGGAGGCAACTTCGCGCACCATCTGCGCGCCCATGTTCTCGAACTTATCCTCAAGCTCGATTTCCTTAGCCACGGTGACACCGTCCTTGGTGGTCCGCGGCGCGCCGAACGACTTGTCGAGGACGACGTTACGGCCCTTCGGACCGAGCGTCACCTTGACCGCGTTGGCCAGAACGTCAACACCGTGCAGCATGCGCTCACGGGCTTCAGCGGCAAATTTTACTTCCTTAGCAGCCATGTGCTTGGCTCCCTTGAATATTTCAGAATGGATTTCAAAACGACTTCAGCTGGAGTGAACCAGAGTTAAGCGGCCTTTTTTGCCGCCTTTCCCTCAAGAACACCCATGATGTCGGTTTCCTTCATGATCAGCAGATCGTCACCGTCGATCTTGACCTCGGTGCCGGACCACTTGCCGAACAGAACGATGTCGCCTGCCTGGACATCCAGCGTGATCCGCTCACCATCTTCATCACGCGCACCCGGTCCGACGGCGACGACCTCGCCCTGCATCGGCTTTTCCTGTGCGGTGTCAGGGATAATGATTCCACCTGCGGTTTTTGTGTCTTCATCGACCCGGCGCACGACTACACGGTCATGCAAAGGACGGAACTTCATGCGATTACTCCTCAGATTTCTTCCAATGAATTGAAGTGCCGTTGGTACAGGCCCCGACGGGAACGCTGGCAAACGGCAGCTCCTTTTCGGAACCAACGTGTTAGCACTCACTTGTGGAGAGTGCTAACAGTCGCGCGTGGAGATAATGCTGCCGAGCTTTCGCGTCAAGACTTAGAAGACAAAAAAGCTGCAATTCCTGTGCTGTCAATCACATTGAGGGAAGCGGCAAGCGAAAGGGCGGACCTGCGTCCGCCCTCCATATAGGTGGCTTGCGCGAAGATTGCGCGCAAAATCTGACAGGCGTTGCCGACTTAGTTAATCAGCGCCTGTGTCTTGGACTTGCGATAGCCGCAATCGTGGCCGGACTTATAGCCATATGTCTGTTTGATCGGCGCATCTTCAGGAGCTGCCACCGGGTTTGACGCCGCAGGGGCCGTTGTCGTGACCGCCTGTGCCGGCGCGGACGCGGTGACCTTGGCGGCCGTGCTGGCGGCTTCGCCGGCGAAGGCATGAGGCGCCAAGACAAGAGCAAACGCAGCAGTCGCAATAAACAAGCGCATGTGATCCTCCTGAACGTTAACCGGAATTAACCATAACATGAACTGATCCGTTCAACCAGACCGTCACGGTTTACACTTGGAGTGTGTCCAAAAGGTGTGGCGGACAGTTCGCGCATATATAGCGCATGGTGTGGCGGGGCGCAAACTTGCGCATTCTTGACGGGGAGGCAAGCGGGCCAGGGGACATCGGCCCGGCTTCGGACGAGCCGGATTCGAACGGGCGATGCAGCGTGATGTCGCCGCTTTCTCATGGTCTTGTTACGCGATGGATCGGTTGCAGGCATTCCTGACCCTAGTCCTGGTGCTCCTGTGTGCATCCGCCATAGGCGTATGCCTGTGGTCGATATTCATACACGGGCAAACGGATTCTGCGCTGATTGCCGCGGTGGTGTTGCTTGGGCTGGCGCAGATCATCGGATATTTCGCCAAGGCGCAACGCAGCGACGGGCTTGCCAGGATCAAGCGGGACATTGTGCGCACGCAACGCGCTGTCGGCTATGAGCTGGACAGCCTCTCCAACCGGCTGGATGCACTGGAACGTGACCGTAAAGCACAGACCGGACAGGTCGCACAGCAACTGGCCGATCAAGTCAGGTCACTGGAGCTGACAGTTTCGGCCCTCACCCGCACTCAAAATCCGTCCGGTGAGAACGGCTCACCCCCCGCAACGGCAGCCGGCCAACAACCGCCTTCCAAGGCCACCGCGGAGCTGGACGAGATGGCCGGAGATCCCGACAAGAAGATCCTGCAGTTCGTTCCCGAGGAACTCGAACTCTATCTCGAACCGGTCGTGCGGGTCGCAGAAGATAAGACCGTCTACTACAGAGCGTCGTTGGCCTTTGCGCGGCAGGACGGAACCCGGATCGGCGTACAGGCGTTGCACGGCGAGGCGCGCCGGGGCGGTTATCTGTCCGATCTGGAGTTGCTGACATTTACCCGTGTCGCGCCGGTCCTGCGCAAACTTCATGCCCGCGAGCGCAAGCTGGGCGTATTCTGCCCGATCACCGCCCATTCCTTCGCAGACTGGGCTTTCGTGCAGCAACTGCTGGGATACCTGGAAGAGAACAAGGACATCGCCGGCTTTCTGGTGGTGGAAGTCACCCAGCGCGCACTGTCACAACTTGATAAGAACGGCACCGAAGGACTTGCCTATCTCGCCCAATTGGGCGCCACGTTCTGTCTGAGTGAAACCCGGGTGGAAGTGCCGGACGTCGATACCCTGGCCAATCTCGGCTTCGGGTTCATTGACATGAACGTGGAATTCCTGAGGCGCCTTAGTAAAGCCGGCCCAGATGGCAACGGGTCGATGATCATGGCCGCGGCAAAGCGTGATATTTCCTTCATCGCTGCCAACGTGGCCGCGAAGGACGATCTGGACGGCCTAGACGATATCGTCCTGCTGGCCCGCGGGCCCTACTTCTCGCCGCCAAGGCTTGTCCGGCAGGAAGCAGGCGAACCGCTTAGAGCAATCGGTTAGCCGCTATTGACCGTGACATGCAAACTGATCGCTTGACGGATTTTCCGCCCTGCGTGTACCAGTGCCGCCATGAACGAGACCGCTACAGCCGATGACCCCGAGAGCGAGCCGCTGGCCGATGCTGGCAGCATCGCCGATTTAAGCCGCCGATATCCCGTCTGGCTGTGCGATGTGTGGGGTGTTGTGCATGACGGCGTGCGCGCCAACCCGGCCACGATGCAAGCACTTGCCCGCCACAGATCGGGTGGCGGCCTCGTCATCTTGATTACCAATGCGCCGCGGATATCGGCATCCGTGCTTGCGCAGTTCGACAGTTTCGGGGTCAGACAAGACTGTTTCGACGATATCGTCACATCGGGCGATGTTACCCGGAGCTTACTGTCCAGGTGGCAGGGCAAGCCGATCTACTATATCGGCCCGGACAGGGATCTTGGACTTATCGAGCCGGGAAGCGCCCAGTTTGCTGCGCTGGATGAGGCCGAAGCCGTGTTGTGCACCGGACTGGTGGACGACGAAACGGAACAGCCGGAAGACTATGACGGGTTGCTGGCCGAGATGCGCCGGCGCGAACTTGTCATGATTTGCGCAAACCCGGACAAGGTGGTGCGACGGGGCAAACGGCTGGCACCATGTGCCGGTGCCGTTGCAGAGCGTTATGAAGCAATCGGCGGAACGGTCGAAATGGCGGGCAAACCATTTGCACCGATCTACGATGAGTGCCTGGCGCGGGCATGCACCCTTCGGGGCGAACAGGTCAATCTCGATGATGTGCTGGCGATCGGAGACGGACTGCCCACCGATATCCAGGGGGCGGCAGATTTCGGTCTCGCCGCGCTGTTTGTCCTTGACGGCATTCACGCCGCAGAGCTCCAGGACCATGGAGCAGACAGGCTGGTACAAAGTGTCCGCGAGAAAGTTCCCGGCATCCGCCTTGCCGGCGCCGTGCCGCAGCTTACCTGGCAGGACGCGCGACACACGGTCAAACTTGGTGATTGAATTCACCGCTGCTTGCGCCAATAAGAGTATATGATGGTAATTCCCGACGAGGCCGACATTCCCGATGACTGGCGTCACTCCGTCGTGGCGATCGGCAACTTCGACGGGGTCCATCTCGGACATCAGCACCTGCTTGCCGTTGCACGCGAACGCGCCGGCGTTCTGGGTTGCCGCTGGGGAATGGTAACCTTCGAACCACATCCGCGCTCCGTGTTCCGGCCAGACCAGCCTGTCTTTCGCCTTACGCCGCTGGACCTCAAAGCCCGCCTGGTCAAAGGCCTGGGCGGCGATTTCGTGGCACCCCTGACGTTTGACAAGACGCTGGCTTCGCGTGAAGCAGAGGATTTCGTCGAGTCCGTTCTGGTCAAGCGCCTGGCAATCGCCCATGTCGTCACCGGATACGACTTTCACTTTGGCCGTGGCCGTAAGGGCAGTCCGTCGACCATGCAGCAACTGGGCGAGGAATTCGGTTTCGGCGTGACGGTCGTCGACCAGGTGACTGACGATGATGGCCTGGCGCCCTACTCGTCCAGTGGAATCCGGGCGAGCCTGCGGCACGGTCTGATCCGTGAAGCAGCACATGACCTTGGCTACTGGTGGACGGTAACGGGCACGGTGGTCGAGGGTGACCGGCGCGGCCGGACAATCGGATTTCCGACAGCCAATATCGTGCTCGATACGGGCTGCGAGCCGCATGAAGGCATTTTCGCCGTGCGGGTGCGCGACCTTGATGCCCAGAACGGCCGCCTGCTCCCGGGTGCGGCCTATATCGGACGCCGCCCGACATTCGATACGGAGCGGTCGTTTCTTGAGATCCATCTTCTGGATTTCGAAGGAGACCTCTACGGACACCGGCTGTCTGTTGAATTCCTCGACTTCATACGGCCGGACGAGACGTTCGATGCGGTGGAAGACCTGGTGGCGCAAATGAACCGCGATTGCGAGGAAATCGCCCGCATTCTCGCCGCGATACAAGCCGATGACCCGATGACCGCCTACCCGCTCGGCAAGCTTCAGGCCAAGGGGCGGCTGTAACCGTTCACCAATACAAATGCGCGCGGCTCAGTGATGCTCCGCGTCCGGATCAAGCAGGCGGTGCAGATGGACGATGAAATAGCGCATTTGCGCGATGTCCATTGTCTCGCGCGCCTTGGCCTCCCAGGCCGCGTGCGCTTCAGCGTAGTTCGGAAAGATCCCGACGATATCCAGCTTCTCGACGTCCTTGAACGTCACATCGTCGAGATCGGTCAGTTCGCCACCAAAGACCAGATGAAGCAGTTGTTTTGGCTCTGCCGTGTTGGGATTGTCGGTCATCGAAGATCTGCCATCCTGTGCTGTTACCCGGTATAGTTCTTTGAACGCATGACCATCTCGCGGCGCAACCCCGGAGCGGCCGCGACCATGCCATGCTGACGCGTCTCGCGACGGTTGTAAATCATCTCCCGGCCGTTCAGATCAAACGCAAATCCGCCGGCCTCGTGGGCAATGAGATCACCCGGCGCAAGGTCCCAATCGCTCTTGCTTCCAGCAGACAGCGCTGCATCGAACTGACCGCTGGCAACCAGGCACATTCGCAGGACAAGCGAGGTTGTCATGCCAAGTTCAACATGCGGGAACGGGACACGCCAGCGCTCGGGGCGCAGGACACTACGATGCGCAATGATCCGGCAGCCTTCCAGAGCGCTGCGCCTGGATGCGGAAATCGTCTTGCCGTTCAAGGTTGCGCCGCCGCCCAAGGAGGCGGCATAGAGATCGTCACTTGCCGGCGCATAGACCGCGGCAAGAACCGGACGGCCTTCGCGCACAAGGGAAATTGCGACGCACCAGTTCGGCGATCCTTTCAAAAATGCCCGCGTGCCATCGATGGGGTCGACAATCCAGATATCGCGCGCCGAAAGCCGCTCGGGCGCATCGACCGTTTCCTCCGAAAGCCAGCCACAGTCAGGCCGCAGGGCCAAGAGCCGCTGCTTCAAGAGAGCATCCACCGCCATGTCGGCATCGCTCACCGGGCTTCCGTCAGTCTTGGTCCAGGATTCGGTGCCCCGCGCCAGATGGGATTGGGCAAGCTTACCTGCCTCGATTGCCGCCTCGCAGATGTCTGCAAGACCAGGAACGGGTTGGTTCGCGTGCTCACGCACCTGCAACGGTCATCCCCTCGATCAGGCAGGTCGGCGCATTTGTGGACCCGCGCAGCAGCAGATCATCGGCCGGTGTCAGCCGGGCGAACATCTCGACTAGATTTCCGGCAACCGTCACCTCGCTCACCGGATAGGCAATCTCACCGTTCTCAATCCAAAAGCCCGACGCGCCGCGGCTATAGTCACCCGTTACGGCATTGACGCCCATACCGATCAGCCCGGTAACGAAGAAACCGTCTCGCACATTTGCGATAAGGTCTTTCGCCGAGATTTCGCCGGGCGCGAGATTGAAATTGGTGGACGCCGGCTGGGGCGGGCCATGTGTCGAACGGGCCGCATTACCAGTTGACGCCAGCCCCAGCTGCCGGGCCGAGCGCGTGTCAAGCAGCCAGGATTTCAACTCACCGCTGGCGATGACGGTGAGGGCGTTGCCCGGCAGACCCTCGCCGTCAAACGGCCGTGATGACATCCCGCGTGGCAGCGTGGCATCGTCCGTTACGGTGATCCCGGCTTTGAAAACACCTGTGTTCATCCGGTCCTTCAGAAAGCTTGTTCCGCGCGCTACGGCGCTTCCGTTCACGGCGGAGGCCAGATGGCTCATCAAGGAAGACGCAAGGCGCTGCTCGTAGATCACCGGCACCTGTTTGGATGTCACCTTACGCGGATTGAGATGGCGGACCGCGCGCTCACCGGCGGACCGTCCAATCGTTTCTGGTGTCTCCAGGTCCTGGAAGTGAGACGCGGCAGAATAGTCATAGTCGCTCTCCATGCCGGTGCCCGTGCCTGCGATCATGGCGGCGCTGAAACTGTATTGCGTCCTGACATAACAGCCGGAAAAACCGTTGGTCGCCGCCAGCATCACATGCCGCCGGCTGGAGCGGGCGCCTGCGCCACTGGATTTACTCACCCCTTCAACGGACCGGCCGGCCTGCTCCGCGCGCAAGGCCAGTGCGACAAGATCTTCCATCACAGGGTCTTCATCATCGGCAATATCGAAATCCGCCGTGCCGGCCGCCAAATCGGTGTCAGCCGCCAGGCCTGACATGGGATCGGGAGGGGAAACACGGGCCATGGCCACGGCGCGCTCGGCGAGCGTCGAAAACTCAGCCGGTTCAAAACGGCTTGCAGAGACGACGGCCTGAGCCTGCCCGATAAACACACGCAGGCCCAGATCCCGGGTTTCGGCACGTTCAATATCTTCAACGGAACCATCACGTACGCTTGCATGGTTGCTTTCGCCGGAAATCAGAACCGTGTCCGCGGCTTCAGCCCCCGCCGCCTTCGCGCATTCCAGAAGTTGCTGAGCGTAATCCTGCAGATCCGATGTGGTGTTGCTTGTCATTGGCGGCCCATCTCACATGGTGCCCTTGAGCAGTGAATCGGCCACCGCTCCGGCAAAGATTATCAATCCGAAATACTTGTTGGAGTAGAACAGCATCCTGCAGCGGTCCGGGTCATCAACATCAAGGCGCGTCAGTTGCCAGACGGCATGCAGCGCGGCACCGGCAACGCTGGTGTGAAACAGGATGCCTGCACCCGCCAGCCAACCCGCAGCGGCTATCAGAACCAACGCCAACGCGAAGAACAGTTTCAGCCAGGCCGGCGTCGAGGCCCCGAACTTCAAGGCGGTCGACTTCACCCCGATCAGAACGTCATCTTCCTTGTCCTGATGGGCGTAAATCGTGTCATAGGCAAGCGTCCAGGAGATGCCGCCCAGATACAACAGCACGGCCGGCCAGGCCAGAGAGCCATGCACCGCCGCCCAGCCAAGCAGTGCGCCCCAATTGAACGCCAGTCCCAGAAACACCTGCGGCCAGTAGGTGAACCGTTTCATGAACGGATAGACCGCAACGGTAATCAGCGAGACGATGCCAAGCACTATGGCGAACGCGTTGAGTTGAACCAGAACCGCCAGCCCGATCAAAGATTGTACAACGAGAAACACGACCGCCTGGATGACGCTCACCTGGCCGCTTGGGATCGGTCTTGAACGCGTTCTGGCGACCTTGTCGTCGAAGTCGCGGTCAACCAGGTCGTTGAAGGTGCAACCTGCGCCGCGCATCAAGATTGCGCCTATGAGAAACAGTACCAGCAGCTTCAGGTCGGGAACGCCGCCTCCCGCCGCGATTTGCGCTATGGCGATCGACCACCAGCATGGCAACAGGAGCAGCCACCAGCCGATCGGACGTTCGAGCCGCGCCAGCCTCGCATAAGGCCGGGCCGAGCGCGGCAGCCAGTGGTCCGCCCAGTGGCGGCTTACGGCATCGGCTACGCGGCCGTCTGTCATATTGCTGTTCGCCATTGACCGGACGTTTAGTCGCAATACTTGCCAAGGTCCAGAGCGGTGTGCGAGGAGACGCACCATGTCCGTCAATTTGTCACGCATTCCCCGGCTTCATCTTGCAGGCAGACTGTCTGCCGGGGCGGTGGCGCATCTTTCACGTGAACAGGCGCACTATCTGCGCAACGTGCTCCGGCTCACGGCAGGCGACAGGGTGCGGCTATTCAACGGTGATGACGGCGAATGGCTGTGCAGCCTCACACAGGCCGGCAAGAAACAGGCGATTGCTGTTTGCGATGCTCTGTTGGCCGAGGCGCGAGCTTTGCCAGACATCGACTACCTCTTTGCACCCCTGAAGCACGCCCGGCTGGACTACATGGTGCAAAAGGCAACGGAGATGGGAGTTCGCCGCCTTCGCCCGATACTGACGGAACGCACGGCCGTGTCGCGCATCAATCTGGATCGCATGCGTGCCAACACGATAGAAGCAGCAGAGCAATGCAATCTGGTCGGCGTGCCGGACGTCCTGGAACCGGTGCGGCTGAACGATATCCTGGCCGACTGGGAGCGGGAGCGGGAGCGGGAGCGTACACTGATCTACTGCGACGAGCAGATGCCGGCGGCGAGCCCGGTTGCGGCGCTACAAGGACTGCAGCCCGGCCCCCTGGCCGTGCTGGTCGGGCCGGAGGGCGGATTTTCGGACAGCGAACGTGCCGGGATCACTGCTCTGGACCAGGCGGTGCCGGTGTCGCTTGGACCGCGCATCATGCGGGCGGACACCGCCGCTGTGGCCGTTCTGGCGCTGGTGCAGGCCACATGTGGTGATTGGGGACAGCCGGAACTCTAATTCAAATTATGTACATAATTTAACTTGCATGCAATCTCTTTGCGTGCAAGATCAGATAACAATCGGGGGCGATTGAACATTGTATGAATGGGACGAGAAAAAACGCGTTTCAAATCTCGCGAAGCATGGCGTGGACTTTGCAGACATGGCCGGATTTGATTGGAGTACAGCTTACTTCGTCCGG
>JANQIR010000015.1 GCA_028282065.1 Aestuariivirgaceae bacterium | reverse complement strand
CATCCGCCGGGACGGCAAACAGAATTGATTCAGTATGATCGCAAAGCGCTCTAAAGCAAAAAACGGCCGGGTGGAACATTGGCGGCCAGGTGGCCTATACCTAAGGTCAGGAGGCACGGCAGGCTCGCATGATGTTGTGCCGGAGTATATAGGTATCGTGATGAGCGAGCGACCCAAGGACCTCAAACTCGATCCCTCGACACGGGCCATCCTGTCCCATTGGCGCGAGGCGGTTCCCAATGACAGGCTGGCGCATCTCGTGCGGGATGCCGCGCGTGGATTGACGCGTGCGTTGCAGTTCCGTTTGTCGGCGCACGATGTTTCGTTCGGGCACTGGGTCTTCCTGCGGATCCTGTGGGAACGGGACGGGCTGACACAGCGCGAACTGAGTATCGAGGCGGGCCTCATGGAGCCGACGACCCACTCGGCGATCCTAAAGATGGAAAAGCTCGGTTATGTCACGCGCCGCAAAGCCGAAGGCGACCGCAAACGCCAGCACATCTTCCTGACACACAAGGGCAGGACGCTACGTAATGTGCTGGTTCCATTGGCAGAGGACGTGAATGCCAGGGCCGTGCAGGGCGTTGCGCAGCGCGATGTCGAGATCACCCGACAGGTCTTGCTGGCCATAATACACAACCTGGCCGAGGACGAAGCACGGGCACTGGACGACGGTTTGCGCATCACCTCGACACGCGAGCTGGCTCTCAAGGAGAGCTGAGGCCGGGATAACCGGATCGTTATACCACCGGGCTATTCGGCGGCTTGTTTGGCGCTGTCCAACATGTCGCGCCAGTCGGTTTCCTTGGGGATGACACCTTCAAAAGATGCAATCGAAGCCTGTGGAATTTTCGAGTCGCCGGTTCCCAAAGCAACGCCACCGTCTGCCACACTTGAGGCCGCATCGACCATGAGCCGGCGGAATTCGACGATCGCCAGGTCGGATGCGCCGAGAATGTCCCGGCTGCGGTCGACGATCGGACCCATGCTGCACCACATGGCGATGTCCTGGTTGGGGATCCCCTCGATACCGGTGAAATTGCCGAGCTTCATGGCCTGCCGGTCCTGACCGTACCAGTTGTCCTGCGTGCGGTTGGGAGCCCAGGTCCCGTCCAGATCGATATCGGGCACGGCGTGATTGAATTTGCGCCATTCGGCCGTCGATGGGCAGGCCTTACCGCCCCAGGCAATGAAGTGGAACGCGGTGGTTTCATCATCGATGGGTACGATAACGCTGGCCACATTGTAGGAACTGTTCGGCGGGATCAGCGATGTATAGGGCGCTATGTATTGCGTGACCCGCACGTAGTTGTGGGTCGCGGCATTCTTGATCGGCCGCCTGATTGCCGCGTAACGGAAACCGTAGCCTGTCACCTGGGACTGCAACCGCGGTGACTTGTCGGTCGAAGGCCGGTACCAGGACTTGTCATCCGCCGCGGCACCTTCCACACGGGCCGGCACCATGTCGGATGAGTGCAGCGAAGATGAATGCGCGCTATCGATCTGGCCTTCCTTGACCTGCGCCCAGTTGCATGGAATGCGTATCTTCAGGATTGCGATCCTGGTGTCTTCCTGCGGGGCGAAGGCCGGCGGTTCAAAGGCCGGCATGGCTGCCGGGTCACCGAGCCATGCCCAGACGAACCCGCCCCATTCGCGGACCGGGTAGGAGCGGTGCTTGACCTTGCTCGTCAGTTCGCTACCATCGGGCTCGGACGCCATGGCCGTACAGTTTCCCTCCACATCGAACTTCCAGCCGTGATAGAGACAGCGCAGCCCGCAGTCTTCGTTCCTGCCAAGCACCAATGAGGCGCGGCGGTGCGGGCACAGTTCATCGAGCAAACCGAGCCTGCCATTGCTGTCGCGGAACGCTACTAGGCGGTCACCGAGCACCTCGACCAGAAGCGGTTTGCCGTCGCTTTCCGCAACTTCTTCCATCAGACACACGGGTGTCCAGTGCTGGCGCATGAGTTTGCCCATGGCAGTGTCTGCCGACACGCGGGTCAGGATGTGATTTTCTTCTGGGGTCAGCATGGCGTTCTCCCGGAAAATTTTGTTAGATGTCTAAGTATAATTTATCGTAGAGCTGGTGAACCGTCCAGAAGATTGACCGGGTTGGAACAGCCTGAGGCGGTATGGCAGCGGAGCGGCAGACAGGAACCATGCAGGACACTTTGCAGTTGATGCGCCTTGAGGTTGCGGCCCGGCGGAACCTCACGCCGTCCACCGTGGAGTTCACGCTGCGCGCACCGGACGGCGCGGAATTACCCGAATTCGAACCGGGGGCGCATGTCACCGTTGAGACACCCTGCAAGGCGATGCGGCGCTATTCGCTGGTGAACGACGGGTCGAATCCGCAAACCTATGTTATCGCGGTGAAGCGCGAAGCAGACTCCCGGGGGGGATCTGTCTCCATGCACGAGGATGCCAGTGTCGGCAGCGCATTACAGGTCAGTGCGCCGGAAAACGACTTTGCGCTCGTGGACGGACCGAAATTCCTGCTGATCGCAGGTGGCATCGGTATCACCCCCATCCTTGCCATGGCGCATAAGCTGAAGGCTGGCGGAACGCCGTTCCGGCTGATCTACTGCACGCGCGATGCATCGGACACGGCCTATCTGGACGAGGTCACCGGTGCGTTTTCCGGGCAACTCACATTGCATCATGACGAAGGTGATCCCGGGCGATTCTACGATTTCTGGGACGATCTGGAAACGCCGGATGCATCGCATGTCTATTGCTGTGGCCCGGCCCCATTGATGGAGGAGGTCAAGGCGGTATCCGGGCACTGGCCGGACGGGCGCATTCACTTCGAGGATTTCAAGCCGGTCGAGGTGGTCCGGGCTGACGATACCGCGTTCGATGTAACGATTGCCTCCACATTGCAGACCGTAACGGTACCGGCGGACCGCTCCATTCTGGAGGCCCTGCGCGATGCCGGGCTTAAGACAGTAAGTTCTTGCGAAAGCGGCACCTGCGGCACCTGTAAGACCCGGCTGATCAAGGGCACCGTCGATCATCGTGATATGGTGCTGATGGACGAGGAACGCTCCGATCACATCATGATCTGCGTGTCGCGCGCCGCCGAAGGGGACATCGTCATTGACCTTTGATCCGATCCGGCTTGGTGTCATTGGATTGGGGCGGGCGTTCGTCCTGATGGTGCCGGCATTTCGCGCAAGCCCACATGTCAGGCCTGTCGCGGCCAGCGCACCACGCGAACGATCCAGGTCAGCCTTTCAGTCAGAATTCGGCGGTAGCGTTTACGATAACGCCGAGGCCTTGTGTAGCGATCGCGATGTTGAGGCGGTCTATATCGCAAGCCCGCATCAGCTGCATGCCGAACATGCCATTGCGGCGGCGAAGGCGGGCAAGCACGCCCTTGTGGACAAGCCTATCGCCATATCTTTGAGCGATGCCCGCGACATGATCGGTGCGTTCGTCGGGAGCGGCACAACACTCATCGTAGGTCCAAGCCACAGTTTCGATGTCCCGGTCCTTCAAGCGCGGGATATCATTGCTTCCGGCCGGATTGGCCAGGTTCGTATGGTGCACGCACTTAACTGCACGGATTTCCTTTACCGGCCGCGCAGGCCGGAGGAGTTGAGATCGGAAGATGGCGGTGGCGTCGTGTTTTCGCAGGGCGCCCACCAGATCGATATTGTACGGCTGCTGTGTGGCGCACGAGCCCTGACCGTTAGCGCAATGACCGGCAATTGGGATCCGGACCGGCCGACCGAGGGTGCCTATTCCACGCTGATCGGATTCGAAGGCGGGGCCTTCGCATCGCTGACCTATTCAGGTTACGGCCACTTCGATAGCGACGAGTGGCAGGACGATATTTCCGAACTCGGCTATCCCAAATCGGCCGAGACTTATGGGCACGCACGTCGGGCATTGCGGGACCTCAAAGGCCCCGCTGCCGAAGCGGAGGCCAAAACAGCACGGACTTTCGGTACCGCATCCGTTTGCGACCCAGCGCCACACCACGAACATTTCGGTCCATTGCTGGTGTTTGGCGAGCGCGGCGATCTGCGCATTACACCCAAAGGCGTGCATATCTATGGCGACGATACGGTGGACTTCGTTGCCTGCCCAATGACCTACCCCCGCTCGGGCGTGCTCGAAGCCTTGTACCATGCGGTTCGGCATGACAAGGCGCCACAACAAACCGGTGCCTGGGGGCTTGCGTCACTGGAAATCTGTCATGCCATACTGCAAAGCGCCAAAAGCAGTGCGCCAGTCGCCCTCAAGCACCAAGCCGGAACCGATCAATGAGTGACCTCAAATTATCCATTGCCATGGGCGATTATGACCGTACCCGCGCGATCGTGGACGGGCGGGTGAAAATCGATGGCGTCGATCCTGTCTGCATGCTGTTGTCGCCGGAAGAAATGTTCTTCCGCGCCTTCCGGCATCATGCCTTCGATGTCAGCGAACTGTCCTTGAGTTCCTATTGCGTATCCTTGGCCAAGGGTGATCCGCACTACATTGCCGTACCGGTCTTCCTGTCGCGGGCTTTCCGGCATACATCGATCTACATCCGCACGGATAAGGGGATTGCCGAACCTGCCGATCTCAAAGGCCGCCGTATCGGCATCGCCGAGTACCAGCTGACGGCAAATGTCTGGGCACGGGCCTTTCTGGCCGACTACGGCGTCGAGCCTTCCGACATCACATGGGTGCGCGGTGGCATGAACGCGCCAGGCCGTCCGGAGAAGATCAAGCTCAATCTTCCGCCGGAGGTGAAGATCGAGCAGGCGCCGGAAGGCGCGACCTTGAACGCCATGTTAGCGGAGGGGGACATTGACGGGTTCATCGGCCCGAGATCACCGCAATGTTTCGATGAGGGTCATGCGGATGTCGACCGGCTGTTTTCGAAGTCCATAACTGTCGCGGAAGATTACTATCGCACAACAGGGATCTTCCCGATCATGCACGTTCTCGGTGTCAGGCGGCAGTTGGCCGATGATCATCCCTGGCTGCCGGGCGCCTTACTGAAGGCCTTTGCCGCTGCCAAATCGATGGCCGTGCAGGCTTTGTCGGACACCTCGGCCACCAAGGTCACCATGCCGTTCGTCGAGGATACCCTGCGGCGGGCGCGCAGCCTGATGGGCCCGGACCTATGGACGTACGGTGCGGGGGCGAACCGGCATGTTCTGGAGGCATTTCTGACACATCACCACGATCAGGGCCTGTCGCCGCGCAAGGTGGATGTGGAAGAGCTGTTTCATCCATCCACGCTGGAGACCTACAGCCTTTGACCGGATTGCAGGGCGAGCCTGCTCCAGCGCGCTGAACAAAATTGATCCGGCATGATCACAAAGCCCTCTAAATTCCTTTGAAGTTGGCATGGCATTCCAGCGTAACGGCTTCTTTCTTTGCAACTTTCTTCGGCTTTTGCGCTGCCGCCTGTGTCAGATTGCCAATGATCCCGACGGCAATTCCCGCAATCATCACCGCGCCGCCGATCAATACCGCACTTGAGGGCTGCTCACCCAGCAGCACAACGGCGAACAAGACCCCAGCGATCGGCGTGAACGAACTTGCAAGCATGACGTTTGAAGGCGTTGCGGTGCGCAGCCCGCCGAACCACAGCACCTGTCCCAACACAACGATGATACCGCCATAGACCAGCATCCACTGCCACAGGAAAGGCGAGAACGCATCCTGGAAGTGATCTATCCCATACAGGTAGGTTGCCGCGAGGAAGAAAATCACCGCGCCGACTCCGGCGCGGAAAACAACGAATATTCCTAAGGAAACGTCGGTCAGGATCTTCTTGCTCAACACGCTTGATCCGGCATAGACCCCGGCTGCAGCGAGTGCCAGCAATTCTCCCTGGCCGATCATCGCCAGGCCCTCCTCCTGCTGGAGAAGCAACATCAATGCGACGCCGGATGTGGTGATCACGGCGGCGGCCACGTCCCATCGGCTGCTTTGGTCTCGCAAGAACAGGTAGGCGAGAAGCATGTATAAAGGCGGCTCGATCCGGCCGAACAGGACGACATTCGTCACATCGGTCTTTTCAAGCGCAAGGAACACCAGGGATGGTGCGAAGGCACCCAGCAGTATGGCCAGCACCGTCAGCGATACCCATTGCCGCCCGCTCAGCGCCGACAGCATTTTGCGCGTCCAGTCCTTTCGATAGACAACCAGCAATGTGAACATCGCACACAGATTGCCGACGAACAGGACATTGCAGAAACTTATGGCGTTGCGGCCGTCGACCGTGTGTTGTGCACCGAGATCGAACAACAGCCGGACAATCGAATTTCCGGCCGCAAAGATCGGTATGGCCGCCCAGATCATAACACTGCCTTGCGAAAGCAATGCGATCCGTGCATTTCCAGGTTCCGGCATGACTCGGCATCTCCTTTAACCAGCGGTCGTTCATCCACGATGAGGGCCAGAGTCAGGACCCGTTGATTTTATCCGTTCTATCTGCCGTACCGGTGGCGCGCTTCGTTGTGATGAACACGCTCAATGCGGGATTAACAGGGGACCGTTTAACGACAGTGCAGGTATTGGCCGTGCGCAGATAGTCCAGAACATCGTTGCCAAACTCATGAAACACAAGCCGATCGGTTTTCTTGTCATCCCACGTTCCGTGATAGCAGGGCGGGAGCAGATGCATCACCTTGCCGCCTTCGCACACCGCTCTTTGCCGCGTTTTCCGGCCATCCCAAACGGTCGGGATCGTAAAAATGTGCCGTCCTCTCGGCTTCAGGACCCGTTCGATTTCATCCAGTGCCCGCGGCAGCTCTGGCACATGTTCCAGAGTATCGGTGGTGACAACGAGATCGAATTGCCCATCGGCATAGGACAGCTGCTGGAGATCCTCGGACGGCACACCAGGATCGGTGCTTCCGAAGTCGGAAAAGTGCAGCCGCCGATGCCGGCGCAGATACTGATGAAGAACGCCGCAGCGATTAATTTCCGCAACTTCAAGCCGCCCGAAATCGTCAGATCCCGCAAAGTGATAGAGGCTCTTATGGCCCGCCGGCCGGGCCCCGAACGCATCGAGAAGCACGGTTGCAAAATGCTGGTATCTGGAACATGCATCGCAGTGCAGGCACGCTAGGCCCTCGCGGCGTTCGAACATCCGCCGCCAGCCTGGATCAAGTTCCCAGGCGTCGATGAGTTCCTGCGACAGCGGCCAAGGTGGACCTCGCAAAGTCCTGTGACCGCAAACCGGACACCGACGTGCCAGTACCGCCGACGCGCCAGGCACCCGCGCCAGAGCATGCATAGGGCGTTCGGCGACGCGGCCCAGCCATTCCCTTATGTTTGTTACGGCCGTATGCGGCATTCGGGATTATCCAAGATTTCCGTGAGGGGGTCTGCCAACCGCACCGTTAGATTTCCTAATCGATCCAGTGCAGCACGTCGCGAATGACCGACCAGCGCGGTTTCTTTTCTGAAAGGCCGGTTCCCAAAATCCAGTGATCATGCGCCAGCTTGACCAGCCCGTGCTTTTCGTTGAGGGCAAGCCATGTATTGAGAGCGTTGCGGAAGTGCGGCGCATCTGCAGGCACCATGAAGGCCATCGGCACCCGCATGGTCATACCCTTTGGCAAGGTGACCGAAAACTCCGGATAACTCAGCGTCCATGCGAAGGCGGTCTTTGCACCGAACAGCAGCGCGTCGAGGTCGCTGCGCTTGCCCTCTATGAAATCACGCGCTGAGTCGATCTTCACGAACTTGGCACGCGGCATGAGCTTGCTCAAAACGGGAGAATGGAAACGACGCGGAACTGCCAACGTGAGCGAGTCCCGTGCACGAATCTCGGCCATGTCCACAAACTCGTTACGGCGGTGATCCAGGACAACAAAGCCCACCTGTTCCTCGAAATACGGGTTCGAATATGCTGCCCTGACCGCGCGCTGCATCGTGATCCCGATTCCCCCCACGATGATATCGAGCTGCCCGCTTTGGATCACATCGGCCTTGACCGGCGGGCGGACCGCGGCAAACTCGACAACGACACCCATGTCGCGCGCCAGTGCGTTGACGAGTTCAATGTCGAAGCCGACCAGCTCGCCACGGCTGTTCACAAATGAATACGGAAGACCATTCGCCCGGTAACCGACCCGCAATATTCCCCGTTCCCGGACAACGTCCAAACGTGGGCGCGCCACGTCCCGGCTGTTCAATGCAGGCGGCATCTCAACCAGTTTGCTGTCGACCGGCTGCAGGAACGGCCTGGCCGTCATATATTTGGATTCGCCGTCGAATGCGACCGGAGCGGTTCCGCCCAGAACGATACCGAAGGCCTTGAGCGCGACAATGGATGCCGCAACGCTTGCGGCTGCTGCAACCAGCAATCGGCGGCGATTCAGTTGACCTGCCATGGAAAAGATCACCAGAAGGCAAAACACCATGCCAAACAGCACGCCTGTTGCAGTGGTCAGCCGTGTGGTGAACACACCGGCCAGCAAATAAAGCTGAAACAGATCGCTGGGCAGCTGGAAGATATCCAGAAGCATCGGTCCGGCAACAATCATTCCGGCCACCGCGAACAGGCCCCCCACCGCGGCAAACACAATGTTCTGAGTCCCTTCCAGGGGCGTGCCCACGAACCATGCGGCAAACAGAATGAAACCCAGATTGAGCAGCGTTCCGGCATTCGGCAGGATATAGGCGCCGGGGATCAGAACGTTGACGGAGGCCTCGGTTTCCGGATCGTTCAATCCGTGTTCTTCCAGGATCTCCTTACAACATGCAATCATCAGGGGAAGCGTGACCAGCGTTGAATTCGTCGCGAACGCGGTTACCACGGCTACCTGGGTCGTCAGCAAGAATTTCAGATAGTTGGTCGGCGTGGCGGCACTGACCAGTACCGGTAGTACGACAAACTGCATGAGTGCCCAGGCAAGCCCCAACGTGAGAAAGTAGATCTTGAGGCGTTCGAACTGTTCAAGCTCAATCGAACCGGCGGCATCTGCCGAAACTGCAAAAATGCCTATCGGCGCAACCCGAACCGCCAGGGTCGTCATCTTGCCGATTGCGGTCATCAGGCCATCGAGAATCGAGATAATACTGTCCTTCTGCTCCACCCCCATGATCGCGATGCCCAGCACGACGCAGAAAAACACCACCGCCGGCACCAGGTTTTCGCTCAACGACCTGAACACATTCGACGGCAGGAACAGCTTTAGCAGATCGATTTTAGACTCATCGGGCTGATGGATCGAACTGAATGCGGTTGATTCCGGCCAGTCGGGAAACGACAGCGGCACTGACAGAACCACCAGGAAGGTCACAAACCACAGAAAAAACATGACGACAGCACCGCTGGCGCCGATACGCGCCGCCCACGCCGGGTTCAGCCTGCCAACCCCGCTGATCAACGCGACGATCAGATAGGGCAGCACCGTCATCTGCAGCAGCCCGATATAGATGTCACCGAAAAGGCCCAGATGTGACGTTAGCTCGCCAAAGAAAATTCCACAGGCAATGCCCAGGGCCAGGGACAAAAGCACCTGTGAGACGATGGACATTTTCATGAAGCGCTTAAGCATCGTACCGGACAATCCTGTCACAACCGATGCGGCCGCCGGCATACAGTTTGCAACGACCGCGCCGCACGGCCAGCCGGGAATGAGCGACCGTCACAACCACACGACCTTGAAACCTGCACGCGTCCAAAGCGCACCCTCCATATCGGAAAGCTAACAGCCTCGACCTGACAAGGCCATACTTCCAAAGGGTGGCTTGAGGCACCGGCTGGTTGCTGGTATACGCTCGCCCTTAAGCGCAACTGCAGATTGCCGCAGCTGACGGGGCGGCACTACCGGATGGCTGCGCATGAACCTTGAAGTGCATTCATGAGATCAATTCAGCGGTAGCGTTCACGCATGCACCATCATGTCGCCTTTAATCGTCGGTCCAAACCGACCGGGCCGGTCCATTGAAACACGCCGGCGGGAGTGCTGTTTCAGCATCTGGCGCAAAGGACGTGAGCGAGCCGCGTCGTCAGGCACGGATGCGCGCGGAGATCATGGCCCTGCTAACGGAAGTTGTCTCTCTTGAAAGGCCGAAAGAGCCCTACGATCCCTATCGGACCGTTGGCGCCAGATACGCGCCTCTGGACGGCCCGTTCGAGAGGCTCGAGGCATTTGCCACCGAGAACGACCCGGCAGTCATCGCGGCCATACTTTCCGATCCTTCGGTATTGCAACTGTTGCCGCAGGTTTATGCCGTGCGGGCTCTGTTTGAACATGAACTGGAGTGGCGCCTGGCAAGCGAGACGATCGCAGCGCCTGACGCGGCACAACGCATCGCAAAGCAGGTGGACGACAAGATCGCCGCCCTGCCTGCGGCGTTCTTCGAGGCCATCGCGGATTGCCGCAACATTCTGTTTGCGGGTTGCGGTCCGTTTCCAACGACAGCCATGGCGCTGTACCGGAGATTCGGCTGGCCTGTCGTCTGTATCGACCGTGATCCACGCGCAAACCAGCTGGCCCGCGACTATATCACCGCCAGCAATTTTCCATACCGCATGGCGTTCGTGGATGCTGATCTGGCAGATTTCCAAAGGTTGGGCGAATTCGACTGCGTGGTCTGTGCATTCCTCATTGGCGTGGGAACATCGCTCCTGCCACCGGATGCAAAATCACTGTTCATCCGAGATGTGGCCGGAAAGCTGCCGCCCGGCGTACCATTGGTTCTGCGCAGCCCTCAAGGGTTAGGCCGTCTTGTCTACCCGGCGCTCGACCCGGACCATTTTGAAAAGTTCCGCTATGCCGAGTTTCCCGACAAAACACACGGACCGGTTTGCTACGACAAGACTTTCACGGTTGTCGAAAAGACAGGGCAACTGACATGAAGACGGATTCTCCCCTCGACTACGTTCAATGGTACTACGACAAGGACCACTACCGGTGGGAACACTTCCCGGAGGTGACGGACTTCATCAATTCCTTCCTCGCGGAGATCGACGGTGAAAGCGTCCTCAACCCCGGTTGTGGTCCACAGTTCTACGACTGGATGCTTCGGTTCAAGTCCGTCCCGAAGAAATATGTCGGGGTCGACATCAGCAAATCGACGATCACCTATCTGAACACGGCGGATGATCCGCGCCTTGTGAAGGCAAGGAATGCAGCCCTTGAAACCGGGGCGCAGAGCCGGATCCTGTGTGCGGATATCTTTGATTTGGAGTCAGAGTTTACCGGCAAGTTCGATGCGGTTGTGGCAACCGGTTTTATCGGGACCTTTCATGGGGACGATCTCAACCGGCTTTGCCGCGTGTTCCATTCCGCGCTGAAGCCGGATGGGATGATGGTGAAGCTGACATGGCATGGCCCCCATCGCACACCGGAACAGACCGCGGAAAAGCTCAAATACGGCTATGACAGCTTGGAAGAACACGAGCCTTACAGGTTTTTAAGTCAAATAGAGGCATGCGGGTTTTCAGCCGGCCGGCACGAACTGTTCGAATGCGACCCTGAAACATACCAGTGGGACGTGATCCAGGGGTGCGTCTTCCGCAAAGGCTAATAGCGGACCGGCGGCAGGCGCGCTTTGTATGGTTGCATTGGCCAACAGACCCTGAAGGCAAAAGGAGATCCCGATGGCTTATGAACTTGTGAGAACCACACCCGGCGTGGAGGACTATCTGAGGCTGCGGCGCGCGGCTGGTTTGGGTCAGAAGTCGCTTGAGGGTGCCGAGCGCGGTTTGCCGAATACAATGTTCGGCGTGCATGTGCGCTGCGGCGGGGAGGTGGTCGCCATGGCAAGACTAATCGGCGACGGCGGAACCAACTACGCCTGCGTCGACGCTGCAGTTCATCCCGACCATCAGGGCAGAGGGCTCAAGACCGCAGCACTGGGGCAGATGGTCGTGGGCGAGATTGCGCAGTACTTCGAAGACAACGCGCCGCCCGGCGCCTACATGATGGCCGTGACCAAGGTTCCAAAGCTTGGACTGCAGACAGGGTTTCAACTGCTCGACCCGCCCGAGGTGGGCATGTACATGTGGCAACCGCTAAAATAAGCCCTACTGGTCTTCCGTCGTCTCGTTGCCTGAATAAGTGGTTCGCCCGAACAGCTCGCGGATCATCAGCCTCTGGCCGCGTGCATCCAAACCGGCAATGAAGTCATCGGCCGGTTTGTTCGCTAGTTCGATTTCAATGCGCTCTTCAACGCGTGACGGCGTCAAGTGGTCTTGCATCCTTGCAGTAAGGCTGGCGTGCTGGCTGCCGCCGAATGCACCAGCTTCATAACGCAGATACTCAGCCTCATGCGGCGTCAGGAGGGCTTCCAGCTTGCCTGTTTCGTCCAGCTTTCTGACAGCGGCCAGGCGTTCAGCTTCCCTCCTTGCAACGCAGGAATCGGCCATGAATTGCGAGTCCGTCCAAACCCAATTGACGTTGCGATTGCTTTCGCCGAGGGCCTGAACCCGATGGCTCCAGAACCGTGGAACATAAATGAGGTCTCCGGCCTGCAACGTCACCTCCAATGCCGGAGCCGTGGCATCTTCGTAGGCCAGTGACGAAATCGGCTGGAAACGGACATAGGGTAGCTCGTGGTCCGGTGAGGTGAGTGTGAACCGTTTCGAGCCGGTCAGCTGGACATTTATCACCTCCAGCGCGTTTCCGTCATAGTGCCAGGGCGTCTTATGTCCTTTGGGCGAATCCCAGAACCGGACGGGCCGCTCAAGTGCAAGGCGCGTTTGCCTGTCACGCCAGTAGGCTGTGAGCCAGTCAGGGCATGGAAAGCCTTCCGTGTAGGAGCGGTCCTGCGGCAGGTGATGCCAGTAACGATTGGGGTCATCGGGATCGTTGAGCGCTTCATCGAACTGTCTGGCACTCCAGCTGCGTGCCGGCCAGTCCCTGGCAATCCCACGGGCAACGAAGGGAGTCCGTGCCGCCAGCGCGGCCTCGAAGTCGCGTTCTAGTTCCTGAACATTCATATCATCACCATAGTCTTGTTGAGAACTCCGCCCATGCAATGATCAATGCCCAGTGCTACCATAAGAAATCCATCCCTTTGGACAAGGGCCCCAATGGTCGAACCTGTGGTCGCAAGGTTAAGGTCAGGCATGTCTTACACGATTGATACAGCCAGGACGGCATATCTTGACCTATTGAAACGGTGCCTGGTCAACTGGCTGTATCACGACACCGAACATGAGGCGCTTGTGCGTTTTCGCGACTATGCGCTGGTAAGGCGCAGGCCCTTTGACCGGAAGGGACGGGAAAACGGCCGGGATTACTCGATACAGGCTCACACCCTTGTCGGTTTCAAGCGGCTTGAGAACATCCAGCACTGTGTCGAGACCGTCGTAAGGGACGGCATTGCAGGCGATCTCATCGAAACCGGCGTTTGGCGTGGCGGCGCATGCATTTTTATGCGTGGCATCCTGAAGGCGCACGGCGTCACGGACCGGACGGTTTGGCTGGCGGATTCCTTCGAAGGCCTGCCGAAGCCGAATGCCGAGAACTATCCCGCTGATAAAGGCAACCGGCTTCACACCTATGAGGAGCTTGCTGTTTCGCTTGAGGCCGTCAAGGACCTGTTCGCCCGGTATGATCTTCTCGACGAACAAGTTAAGTTCCTCAAAGGCTGGTTCCGTGACACGCTTGCCGATGCACCGATAGACGCACTGGCCGTGTTCAGGCTGGATGGCGATCTGTATGAGTCAACCATGGATGCATTGGTAAACCTGTATGACCGGGTGTCCCCCGGCGGTTTCATCATCGTTGACGACTACGGCGCTTACGAATATTGCAGGCAGGCGGTGCACGATTTCCGGGCGGAAAGAGGCATCAATGACATGATCCACGAGGTCGACTGGACCTGCGTATATTGGCGGAAAATCTGATTGATTTTTCAAGATTTTATTTTGCACAACGTCGTTTAAATCGCGTAATAGTTGTTTCTTTTTATTTTTTCATTATTTAATCTTGAGACATGTTGCAGCTTGACCTCACATCAGAACAGACCATACGGGATCTTGCATATGGCCGAATAAAATGGCCCTCCGGGCCTTGGAAACGCGGGAGGCCGGAAGGTTTCTACAAGACCGTGTGCAGACAGTTGTGTCACGACTTGAGAATTCAATCGAAGATTCAATGGTATCCCTACGAGCAAGGTTATGCATCGTTTATTGATGCCTGGTTTTACAAGGACACTCCCGAATTCAGAGTGCACAATTCCCGGGGCAAACAGGAATTCACCGGGCTCTGGGTGCTACTCCAACGTTGGAGCCCTTACTATGTCATCGGGCAAGGCGAAAAGTCCTGGGGCAACCGCACATCATCAACATATGCCCCGGATTTGAACAACGTGGACAACATAAGTTCAGAGGCAGTATTGCGGCTAAGCGGCAGGGTCGACCGCCGGCTGAAGAAGCACGGATTTGTTCGTTTGAACAAAAAGGTAGTCAGCCGGCGCATCCCGCAAGACATTTGCATTGAGACGATTTTGTCTCATGGAGACCTGCGCTTGTTCGATGCGCTTTTCAATTGGATGGATTGAAGCAACTATATATCCAGATTGAACTCTTCTTATAGAATATTGACCCACGCTGATGAGAAACCGCCCCTGGAGCACTGTGGCGTCACTGTGACTTGGCCTTGGTCGAGCGAATGCGCGGCAGGAGTTCTTCTTTCAGCGCCTTTTCGGTGATCGGGCCGATCCACTTGTAGCGAATTACGCCCTGTGCATCGACCAGGAAGGTCTCCGGAACACCCGTCACACCCCAGTCAATGGCCGCCTTGCCGCTTTTGTCGACGCCGATCCGCGTGTAGGGATTGCCGAGTGTGCCGAGGAACCGACGCGCATTGCCATCATTGTCCTTGTAGTTGAGGCCGGCAATT
Organism: Aestuariivirgaceae bacterium; assembly: GCA_028282065.1. Taxonomy (GTDB): domain Bacteria; phylum Pseudomonadota; class Alphaproteobacteria; order Rhizobiales; family Aestuariivirgaceae; genus JANQIR01. Next base: position 7,544 of record JANQIR010000015.1, on the reverse strand, counting down.
TCGATTTCACCATTCTCCTGAAGCTGCATCAGGTAGGGGTGCTCCTGACGGCACGGCCCGCACCAGGACGCCCAGACATTGACCAGCATGGGCGTGCCCGCTTTCAGATCGGCCGCCGACAAGCCCGGCAACTGCCGACCGTCACGTTCGACCTTCGGCAGCGCCGGCAGGGAGAAGTCAGGCACGGGTTTGCCAAGCAAGACCGAAGGGATGCGCGAGGGATCGCCGCTCGTCAGTCCGCGCACGAACAAAGCCGCAAGTAGGGCAAAAACGGCCAGCGGCAGCAAGGCGATCCACACTCGCCTGCGTGAGTGTTCGTCGGGCGCACCGGTCTCACTGCTCATTGGGCACCTCGGTCGCTTTCCTGCGGCGTGGCGCACCGGCATCTTCCAGACGCTTCAAGCGGCGTTCGACCTGATGTGCCCGCAGAATATGTCCGGCAATCAGTCCGGCAATGACAATGGCCGAAAGGGCATAGGAGGCAATCACAAAACCAATGTGCTCGGCCGCAAAGGACATGCGTCAATCCCTCTTAAGAGCTACCGACATGGGCCAGTTCCATCTGGCGCAGTTTGCGGGCGTTGATCTCCGCACGCATGGCCGACAGGTGTAACGCCAGGAACAACATGGTGTAGGCGGTGGCCATGATCAAAAGCGGGATCAGGATGGATGAGTGGATTGCCGGGCCGTCGATGCGAAAGACGCTGGCCGGCTGGTGCAACGAATTCCACCAGTCTACCGAGAATTTGATGATCGGAATATTGATGAAACCGACCAATGCAACGATCCGTGCGATCAATGCCCCTCGGGCGGGGTCTTCGATGGCCTGCCACACGGCGATATAGCCGAGATAGAGCAGAAACAGCACGAACATGGATGTGAGCCCCGCATCCCACACCCACCAGGCGCCCCACATGGGTTTTCCCCAAAGCGATCCCGTGGCCAGCGCAAGAAACGTGAAAGCTGCGCCTATGGGAGCCGCCGTTTTTGCCGCCAAATCGGCCAGCGGGTGACGGAAGACAATCGCCACGGCGCTAGACAGCGCCATAATCGAATAAATCATCAGCGCGAGCCAGGCAGCGGGCACGTGAACGAACATGATGCGGACCGTCTCACCCTGCTGGTAGTCGGGTGGCGCCATGACCAAGCCGCTATAGAGGCCCGCCGCGAACAGGACGATAGTGGCGGCAACGACCCAAGGCTGTATGGCGGACTGCAGCCTCAAGAACCTGGTCGGGTTTGCGAATTTCTGCATCTGGTTACCGGTCTTCAAAAATCAGACATGCTGTACGTGCGAATTGGCGGCTGTGCAACCGCGGTCACTTCAGATAGGCGCGGATGGCGGCAGCGGACGCCACCGGAACGCTTACCAGTGCCACAAGAGATATGGCGAGGAGGATGAGAAGTGAAGGGGCGAAAATGTCCGGCCCGGCCAGGGCGCCACGGCTGGCGGAGACCCCAAAAATCAAAACCGGCACGTAAAGCGGCAGAATAAGCAACGAAACCAGCACCCCGCCACGGCGCAACCCTACGATAACCGCCGCACCCAGACTGGCCAGTAAAGACAGCGAAACCGATCCGATCACCATGGCCACCGTGAGCGGCAGAACCAGTTCCGGCGCGAGATTCAGCAGGAAACCGAGCATCGGAGCCAAGATGGCCAATGGCAGCCCTGCCGCCAGCCAGTGGGCGAACGCCTTGGCCAGAACCACCATCTCAAGAGGCGCAGGCCCCATGGTCATCAGTTCCAGCGAGCCGTCTTCGAAATCCGTCTGATAGATACTGTCGGCCGACAGCAGAACGGACAATAGCAGGGCAATCCACAATGCGCCGGGCGCAATGCGCTGAAGCAGGACCTGATCCGGGCCGATGCCCAGCGGCAGGAGCACGACGACCGTCAAAAAGAAGCCGGCCGCCGTGCCGACGCCGCCGCCCTGGCGCCAGGCAAGCGTCAGGTCACGCCTGATCAATGCGGCCAGGATCTTCATGCGGCAAGCTCCGAAAAGTCCAGCGTGGCAGCATCGCGAATGCCAAGCTCCGTGTGAGTTGCCGCAACGACAATGCCACCCTTCTCAAGGTGAGTATGTACCAGGGCCTGGAGTTTGACCTGTGATGCCGCATCGAGGCCAACTGAGGGTTCATCCAGTAGCCAGATGGCACGTGGCACCAGGGCAAGGCGGGCAAGCGCCAGCCGGCGTTTCTGCCCCGCCGACAAAAGGCCGGCCGAAAAGCCGGCGAGTGCCGTCAGATTAAGGGCTTCAAGCGCCCTTTCAATATCTCCCCCACCCAGGAAACCGGCCCAGAACTGAAGATTCTCCTCCACCGTCAGCGCCGGTTTGAGGGCTTCTTGATGTGCCACGAGGTGGGCCTGCTGGCCGGGTTCCAAGTCCTGGTGTCCGCCTTGCAGGACAAATTCGCCCTCCGCCGGCTCAATGAGGCCGGCGATCATGCGCAGCAGACTGGTCTTGCCGGCACCGTTGGGCCCGCGCAGGATCAAAGCGTGGCCGGCCGCAACGGTAAAATTCAGCGCAGCGAATACCTGCCGCCCGCCGCGCTCGCAAGCAAGATTTCGTCCTGTCAATTCCATGGCATGCAGAAGTCACAACATGCGCTGCGACACAACCAAATATTTGGTTTAAGCATAAAATATATAGCTTGACAGTGAACTGACCGAGATGGGACGGACACCCTTGCTCCGACGTCGTTTTATCTGCCACGCAGACAGTTCTGCTCCGTTAGTTTACTGGCATTCCGCAGTGCAACGCTCTAGAACAGGCGCGGAAGATTCCGCACGCGTCTGGCGATGAAGTGGTCCAGCGCGAAGCAAAACATTCACGATCCCTTGGACGAGGCAAAACGCCTGAGGAGCCATACCCCGATGACGACGACTTCGCTTGACAGCTTCAAATGCCGCAAGACCCTCAAAGTGGGCAACAAGTCCTATCAGTACTTCAGCCTCAAGGCGGCGGAGAAGAACGGGCTTGACGGTATTTCGAGCCTGCCGTTTTCGCTCAAGATCCTGCTTGAAAATCTGCTGCGCCACGAAGATGGACGCTCCGTCACCGCAGACGATATCAAGGCGATGGCCAAGTGGCTGAAGAGCAAGGGCAAGTCCAGCCGGGAGATTGCCTTTCGCCCCGCCCGGGTGCTGATGCAGGATTTCACAGGCGTGCCCGCCGTGGTCGATCTGGCGGCGATGCGCGATGCCATGGCCGATCTCGGCGGAAACCCCAAGAAGATCAATCCGCTGGCGCCGGTGGACCTGGTGATCGACCACTCCGTCATGGTGGATTTCTTCGGGAATGCCCGGGCGTTCAAGCAGAACGTCAAGATGGAGTATGACCGCAACGGCGAGCGCTACACCTTCCTGAAATGGGGCCAGGATGCCTTCGACAACTTCCGGGTCGTCCCGCCGGGTACCGGCATCTGCCATCAGGTTAACCTGGAGTACCTGGCCCGCACGGTGTGGACCAAGAAGGAACGGGAAAAGGCCAACGGCAAGACCAGGACGGTGGAATATGCCTTTCCCGACACGCTGGTCGGCACCGACAGCCATACCACCATGGTCAACGGGCTCGCCGTTCTGGGCTGGGGTGTTGGTGGTATCGAGGCGGAGGCTGCCATGCTTGGCCAGCCGATCTCCATGCTGATCCCGGAAGTCGTCGGCTTCAAGCTGACCGGCAAGCTTAAGGAAGGCACGACGGCCACGGATCTGGTGCTGACCGTGGTTGAGATGTTGCGGCAGAAGGGCGTGGTCGGCAAGTTTGTCGAGTTTTACGGGCCGGGTCTCAATCACCTGTCGCTGGAAGACGAGGCGACGATTGCCAACATGGCGCCGGAATATGGCGCAACATGCGGCTTCTTCCCGGTCGATTCGGACACGTTGACCTATCTGAAGGGCACGGGCCGCAGTGCCGCACAGGTGGCGCTGGTTGAGAAATATGCCCGCAGCCAGGGCATGTTTCGCAGCAAGGCAACACCCGATCCTGTGTTCAGCTCGACGCTGGAGCTTAACCTCGGTGATGTCCAACCGTCGATCGCAGGACCGAAGCGCCCGCAGGACCGGGTGCTGCTGAACGAGGCCGACAGCAAGTTCGCCGAAGCAATGGCGAACGAGTTCAAGCAGGCCGACGAAGCTGATCAGCGTTACAAGGTTGACGGCGCGAACTACGATATCGGCCACGGCGATGTGGTGATCGCGGCGATTACCTCTTGCACCAACACGTCCAACCCGTCCGTGATGATCGGTGCCGGCCTTTTGGCGCGCAACGCCAACCGGCTGGGTCTCAAGGTCAAGCCATGGGTCAAGACATCCCTGGCGCCGGGCAGCCAGGTGGTGACGGAATATTTGAAGTCATCCGGCCTGCAGAAGGATCTCGACAAACTCGGTTTCGACCTGGTCGGGTATGGCTGCACGACATGCATCGGCAATTCCGGCCCGCTTCCGGAAGCCATCTCGACTGCGGTTCAGGCCAACAACATCGTTGCCTGTTCGGTTCTGTCGGGTAACCGCAACTTCGAAGGCCGCGTCAACCCGGATGTACGGGCGAACTACCTGGCATCACCGCCGCTGGTGGTGGCGTATGCGCTGGCCGGCTCGATGAACATCAACCTGGCGACCCAGCCGCTTGGCCATACCAAGACCGGACAGCCGGTCTACCTGCGGGACATCTGGCCATCCGCCAAAGAAATCTCGCAGTTCGTGCGCAAGTCGGTCACCCGCAAAGCTTTCCAGGCCCGCTACAAGGATGTCTTTAAGGGCGATGCGGCGTGGCGCAAGATCAAGGTCGAAGGCGGCCTGACATATAGTTGGGATGACCAGTCGACCTATGTTCAAAACCCGCCCTACTTTGACGGCATGGGGCTGGAGCCCGCGCCGGTCGAGGACATTGTGGATGCACGCGTGCTGGGACTTTTCCTGGATTCGATCACCACCGACCATATCTCGCCTGCCGGGGCCATAAAGGCGGACAGTCCGGCCGGCAAATACCTTACGGCCAACAGTGTCGAGCGGCTGGATTTCAACTCATACGGATCGCGCCGCGGCAATCATGAAGTGATGATGCGCGGCACGTTCGCCAATATCCGGATCAAGAACCAGATGGTGCCGGGTGTTGAAGGCGGCTTTACGGTCCACCATCCAAGTGGCAAGCAGATGGCAATCTACGATGCCGCCATGAAGTACAAGAAAGACGGCGTGCCGCTGGTGGTTCTGGCCGGCAAGGAATATGGCACCGGCTCGTCGCGCGACTGGGCGGCCAAAGGTACAAACCTGCTGGGTGTTCGCGCAGTCGCCGCACAATCCTTCGAACGTATCCACCGGTCCAATCTGATCGGCATGGGGGTCATGCCTTTGCAGTTTGCAGATGGCGAGAGCTGGCAGACGCTGGGCCTGAAGGGCGACGAGACGGTAACGATCCGCGGCCTGTCCGGATCCCTCAAGCCCCGGCAGAAACTGACGGCGGAGATTGCCAAGGCCGACGGCAGCACCGTATCGGTCGAACTGCTCAGCCGGATCGATACCGAGGACGAACTGGAATACTTCAGGAACGGTGGAATTCTGCCCTACGTGCTGCGCAACCTCGCGGCCGCCTGAACAAATTTGAGCGCGCCGGTTATCCTCCGGTAACCGGCCCTCACCCCTTCGTGACTTTCAAGTGACGGAGCTTGCCGCTATCTGTGTCCTGACTGGAAAGGACATTGCGGCTAAGGAAATGAGTGTAAACCTGACGCGTAGAACCATGCTTGGCCTGGCGGCTGGAGCAGTTGCAGGCCTGGCATCCCGCCCGGCTGCGGCAGCTGCCACATCCGGCCCGCCGGTACTCGTGGAACTGTTCACGTCTCAGGGTTGCTCCTCGTGTCCACCGGCTGATGCCTTCCTGGAAGAGCTGACCAAGCGCAATGACGTGGTCGCACTGTCGTTGAATGTCGATTACTGGGACTATCTGGGCTGGCGCGACACACTTGGCTCTGCCGATTACTCAAGACGTCAGCGTGAATATGCGATCAACCGCGGCGATGGGCGGGTTTATACCCCGCAGATCGTCGTCAATGGCCGTTATCACGCGGTTGGCAGCCGTAAGGGCGACGTCTATGCGCTGGTCGATGCCGAAGTGCAACGGTTTCGCAACAACAAGACCGTTGCCATGGACATGGCTGTCGAGGCCGATCAGCTGGTCATTAACGTTGCCAATGCCCCGGCGGCCAACCTTCGTCAGGACTCTACGGTCTGGGTGATGATGTATGCGCCGGCCATAGAGGTGGAGATTCAGCGTGGCGAGAATACCGGCCGAACGATCACCTATCACAACGTGGTGCGCAAAATGATTCCGGCCGGCATGTGGAAGGGCGATGCAAAAACGCTGTCCCTGCCAAAGAAGCAGCTGTTTGTGGAAGGCGCCAAAGGCTGCGCGGCTATTGTACAGGCCGGCGGGACCGGACCGGTTCTGGGATGCACCTCGATTAGCCAGGCGAACACCTGACAATCGCGAAAACCTGTCATTTTTTGGATGTTTGGGGTCCGGAAAACCGGATCTTCGAGGGACTGTCGTGCTGCTCGTCGCCGAGGACCGGCACGGCATGCCTTCAGTGTGTTAGCGGGCCTGGTTGGTCCCGTAGGTTCCGAATGCCAGTTGGGGACCGGCCTGTCCGGCATTTACCGTGGCAAAGCCTGCAACCGATCCGGTTGCGACGGTGGCAACAACCAGCGTGAACAAAATACGGCGCAAGAACTTTGCGTCTGCCTCCTGGTGTGTCATTTCAACAGTCTCCCCCACTGTCGTGGATCAAATGGTTAACTTGACGCCATAGATATCATGGCAGCCATTGATCCAAGCTTAATGCCCTGTTCATGTTACGTTTAGGTTCGCGGGCTGCGAACGAGCCGCGATCAGAAGGCCTGTTTCTAAAGGTTAACGTTGCAGAGTCCATGGACGCTTTCGCCGCACCCAGTGGAAAAATGTCCATACCAGGGCGACAAGTACCTGGCCGACTGGGGGGTCTGTCTTCAAACGGCATCTATGAGATGTGCGATCAACGGCTCATCTGCCGGCGGCATCGGATAGTCCCGCAGCCGGTTGGGGGCCACCCACGTGACGGCCTGGCCTTCCGTTGGCCTAACAAGGCCGTGCCAGCGCCTGCAAATATAAAGCGGCATCAGCAGGTGAAAGTCGTCATAACCGTGAGATGCGAACGTCAACGGCGCCAGGCAGGCCTGGGTTATGTCTACGGAAAGTTCCTCGGCCAGTTCCCGGATAACGGTCTGTTCAGGTGTCTCGCCCGCCTCAACCTTGCCGCCGGGGAATTCCCACAGGCCCGCCATCGTCTTGCCGTCCGGCCGGCGTGCGATCAGTACGCGTCCGTCCGGGTCGATCAGGGCACAGGCAGCAACCAGGACAATCTTGGCGGGGTTCATCTGATGAAACCTGATGCTATGCTCTAAGCATTTTTTGTGAAACCTGAGTCACCAAAAATGCTCTATCTCTTTGATATTGAGCATGTTCTTATCCGAAAACCGCACACACTTTTCGGGAACATGCTCTAAT
>JANQIR010000002.1 GCA_028282065.1 Aestuariivirgaceae bacterium | reverse complement strand
CGGTGGTGAGGCCAAGGTGGTGGTCGCAGATGAACCCGTTTCGGCGCTGGACGTTTCGGTTCAGGCGGCCGTAACCGGCCTGCTGACCGACATTCAGCGCGAACGGCGCACTACACTGATCTTCATCAGTCACGATCTGTCGGTCGTACGCTATCTCGCGGACCGGGTTGTCGTGATGTATCTCGGCCAGATCATGGAACAGGGCACGGTGGAGGAGATCTTCGCTCCACCATATCATCCTTATACGGAAGCGTTGCTGTCCGCTGTGCCGATCGCCGATACGTCGGTTCAAAAGAAACACATCGTCTTGAGGGGCGAACTTCCCTCGCCGATGAACCCGCCGTCGGGCTGCCCGTTCCAGACGCGCTGCCCACGCAAGATCGGGGAAATCTGCGAAGCCGAAATGCCTCCCGTGAAGGAACTTTCCTCAGGACATAAGATTGCCTGTCATCTGGGCGACAACGAACTCAAATCCATGGAGCCGGTTATCGCATTTGGCGAGAAGGACGGTGGCAAGTCTCAGGTCGCGAAACAATCCAAGGCGCCGGCAAAGCGAACGGCGCCTGCCAAGCGCAAAGCCCCTGCAAAGGCTCCGGCCGCCAGGAAGACAGCAGCAAGGAAGGTGACGAAGAGGCAGCAAGGCCCGACAATTCCGAAGCTCATGTCCAAGCCGCGCCGTGGCAAGGCTGACGACCTGAAGCTGATTTCCGGTGTGGGGCCGAAACTTGAAGAAACCCTCAACCAGCTTGGCATCTGGCATTACGACCAGATTGCCGCCTGGACGAAAAAGGAAATCAGCTGGGTCGATGACTCGTTGAAGTTCAAGGGCCGCATCGAGCGCGATGGCTGGGTTAAACAGGCCAAGGCGCTGGCCAAGAAATAGCACCTTCAGCCTTACTGAACGATCCAGCGGGATTTTCCGCAGCCGAACCTGATTGGCTCAAGACAGCAAGTTGATGTCGCACGGCTGCAAGCATGAGTGGCAACCGCATGATGAACTGCGGTCTTGATTTGATATGCATTCATTGCTTCAGAGGCTTGCCCCCATGTCTTCACATTATCGCGTGCTCGTCATTGGCGGCGGTGTTGTCGGCTGCTCGGTTCTCTATCATCTCACCAAGAAGGGCTGGAGCGATGTCGCGCTGATCGAGCGTGACGAACTTACGTCCGGTTCGACCTGGCACGCGGCAGGCGGGTTCCATACTCTGAACGGTGATCCGAACGTCGCCAAGCTGCAGGAATACACCATCAACCTGTACAAGGAGATCGAAGAGGTCTCCGGGCAGGCGACCGGTGCGCATGTCACGGGTGGGGTCATGCTGGTATCGGACGAAGACCGTCTCGACTGGCTGAAGATGGCGCATGCCCGCAACCGCTATCTCGGCGTCGACACAGAGATGATCACGCCGTCAGAAGCCAAGAAGATCTTTCCGCTGATGGACGAAAGCAAGTTCATCGGCGCCATGTGGCATCCGCTTGAGGGCCACCTTGACCCCTCCGGCACGACGCAGGCCTATGCCAAGGCGGCACGGGTGAACGGCGCCAGGATCATCCTGCGCAACCGCGTCACGGATATGCACCAAAAGCCGGACGGAAACTGGCACATCAACACGCTGGACGGCACGAAGATCACGGCTGAACACGTGGTAAATGCCGGCGGCCTTTGGGGCCGTGAGGTTGGCCGCATGGTGGGTCTTGAGCTGCCGTCACTGTGCATGGCGCACCAGTATCTGATCACCGAAGAAATGCCCGAGGTGCTCGAATACAACGCCAGGGAAGGCAAGGAGATCGGCCACGCGATCGACTTCGATGGCGAGCTCTACATGCGCCAGGAGCGCACCGGCATGCTGATGGGCACCTATGAAGCCAATGGCGTGCCCTGGTCGCCTGTAGAAGCACCTTGGGATTTCACATCGGAACTGCTGCCGCCCGACCTGGATCAGATTGCAGAAAACCTTGAGCGCGGTTTCGAACGCCACCCGCCCTATCAGTCGGCCGGCATCAAGAACATCATCCATGGACCGTTTGCCTTCGCCCCCGACGGCAACCCGCTGATCGGCCCGATAAGGGGACTGACCAACTACTGGGTTGCCTGCGCCGTCATGGCAGGGTTCAGCCAGGGCGGTGGCGTCGGCCTTGCCCTGTCGAACTGGATTGCGGATGGCGATCCGGGTTTCGACGTATGGGCCATGGATGTGGCACGCTACGGCAGCTTCGCGACCATGAGTTTCACGGACAAAAAGGTGCGGGAAAACTACGGCCGCCGCTTCCGCATTCAGTTTCCCAACGAGGAACTGCCCGCGGCGCGGCCGTTGCGTACGACGCCGCTCTATGATCGGCACAAGACTGCCGGTGCGTGCTTTGGCGTCGCCTTCGGTCTTGAACAGTCGCTATGGTTTGCACCTGAAGGTACAGAACCGGTCGAAGACGTGACGTTCCGGCGTTCCAACGCGTTCGGCATCGTCGGCCAGGAGTGCCACGCGGTGCGTGAGCGGGTCGGGCTTCTGGAAGTCTCCGGCTACGCCAAATACGAAGTCACAGGGCCCGGCGCGGAAGGCTGGCTGTCGCATATCATGGCCAACCGGATGCCCAAGCAGGGCAGGCTCACGCTGTCGCCCATGCTCAATCCGAACGGCAAGGTGATCGGCGATTTCACTGTCGCCAAGGCGGATGACGAACGCTTTTACATCTTCGGGTCCGGCGTGGCGGAAGTTTACCACATGCGCTGGTTCGAAAAGCATCTGCCGGAAGATGGCAGCGTTGCGGTGCGGGCTTTGGGAACATCTCTTTGCGGCCTGTCGATCGCCGGTCCCAAGGCGCGGGACGTGCTTGCCAAACTCACCGGTGAAGACGTCTCCAATGAAGCCCTGCCGTTCCTGTCATTCCGGGAACTCGACCTCGGCGCGGTTCCGGTCAAGCTCGGGCGGATTTCGTTTACCGGTGACCTCGGCTATGAGATCTGGGTGACGCCCGACTACCTTCTCACCCTGGACACGATGCTGATGGAGGCAGGCGCTGAATTCGGCATCTCACGCGTCGGCGGCCGGGCGCTCCTGTCGCTCAGGCTGGAGAAGAACTGGGGCACCTGGGCGCGCGAGTACCGGCCGATCTACGGCCCCTACGAGGCGCAGATGGGCAGGTTCATCTCCCTGAAGAAGAACGAATTCATCGGCCGCGAGGCAGCTGCCCGCGAGAAGGAAAACGGCGGCGAATATTCCATGGCCGTGTTCACGGTCGAGACCGACAATGTCGATGTGATCGGCGATGAGCCTATTTGGCACAACGGAAAGGTTGTCGGCTGGGTCACTTCGGGCGGTTACGGTCACTATGTGAAGAAATCGATCGCCATCGGTTACATTCCGGCCGAAGCGGCAAATGACGATGACGGGTTCGAAATCGAGATTATCGGGCAGCGATATCCGGCGCAGCCACAACGAGAGCCCTTGTTCGACCCGGATGCTGAACGGATGCGGGGATAGCGAAGCACTTTCACAAACGCCGGTTCAGAAACGAGCCGGCGTTTTTTGGAGGAAACGGCCATGCTCGAGAAGGTTTTCAAGGATGAGCGCAAAAAGGAATATCTGAATGCCGAGGGCGCCGATAAGCCGCTGATCAGCCCGATCCCGCACGAAACCCTTGTACGGGCGCGCGGGTACCGGCAAACGCGCATGCGCGAGCAACTCGACAAGCACGATTGCGTCGCGCTCTTGCTGTACGATCCGCTCAATACCCGTTACGCGCTCGATTCCAGCAATATGCAGCTGTGGGCGACCCACAATGCGTTCCGCTACGCCATGATCATCAATGGCGGACCGGCAATCGATTTTCAGTATGACGGTGCCGAGCATCTCAATGCGGGTTTTGAGACCATCGATGAGACACGTACGGCAACCACGTGGTTCTATATGGCGTCCGGCAGCCGGACGACGGAATTCGTCAACATCTGGGCAGACGAGATTGCCGACCTGGTGCGGGAGTATGGCGGCGGCAACAAGCGGCTTGCCACCGACAGTCTGCATCCCGAAGGCGTCGTTGCTCTACAAAGGCGCGGCATCGAGATCGTCAATGGACAGGAACTTTGCGAGCATGCCCGCTCCATCAAATCGGCGGACGAACTGGAGCTGATGGGCTGGACGATCCGGGTCGCCGAAGCCGGCATGGCACGGATGTATGAAAACTCCCTACCCGGCAAGACGGAAAACGAGATCTGGGCGGAGCTGCATTACGAGAACATCCGCTCAGGCGGCGAGTGGCTCGAGACCCGGCTGCTGGCGATCGGCGAGCGGACCAATCCGTGGTTCCAGGAGTGCTCGCATCACGTCGGCAAGGCAGGTGATATCCTGTCGTTCGACACCGATATGGTCGGGCCCTACGGCTATTGCGCCGACGTCTCCAGATCTTGGACCATCGGACACACGCGCATGGACAATAAGCAGCGTGAGCTCTATTCGGCCGCCCTCGACCAGATCAACCAGAATGTCGGGATCATCAGGGCCGGTATGGATTTCCGCGAGTTCAATGAAAGGGCTTGGCAGATTCCCGAACGCTTCCAGGCCAACCGCTACTCCTGCGCACTGCACGGCGTGGGGCTGTGCGACGAATGGCCGTTCATTCCGCTGCATCCGGACTTCGGCAAGGGCTATGAGGGCGTTCTGGAAGAAAACATGGTGGTGTGTGTCGAGAGTCTGATCGGCGAGGAAGGCGGCAAGGAGTGCATGAAGCTCGAAACCCAGGTTGTCGTCGAAAGAGACGGCGCGCGACGGCTGGATACATTCCCGTGGGAAGAGATCTGATCCCGGGTCACGGCGACGCCGGTTAAAGCCGTGCCCGGCACTTACGGACTTGCATTGCGACCGCTTTACCCGGCACGATCCGATCAATGATCTGCCCGGCCAACGCCACGTTGCAATTCGCACCCCCTGCCTGGAACATCACAGAGCATGCCACGTCAAGCCAACCCGAAAGACCCTTTGCTACAGCCCTTCCAGCTGAAGCATCTTAAACTGAAAAACCGCATCATGAGCACCAGCCATGCCTGCGGTCTGGAAGAAGGTGGCAAGGCGCTCGATGCCTATCAGCTCTATCACGAAGAAAAAGCCAAAGGCGGGCTGGCGCTGACCATGTTCGGCGGCTCGTCCAATGTCTCGCCGGACAGTCCGAACACGTTTCAGCAGCTGTATGTCGGTGACGACAGTTGCATCGAATGGATGCAACGATTTTCCGAGCGCGTGCACGCGCACGACTGTGCGCTCATGATCCAGATCACCCATATGGGCCGGCGCGGCGAGACCTATAAAGACAACATAGTGCCGGCCATCGCGCCCTCACCGATCCGCGAGACACTTCACCGCTCCATACCAAGGCAAATGGATGAACACGACATCGCACGCGTCGTGCAGGACTTTGCCAACGCAGCCAGGCGGTGCAAGGACGGCGGTCTCGACGGCCTTGAGACGCTGGCGGGCGGCCATCTGATCGGGCAGTTCCTGTCACCGGCGACCAACAAGCGCACCGACAGCTATGGCGGCTCGCTCGCAAACCGCTGCCGCTTCGGGCTCATGGTCTATGAGGCAATCCGAAAAGCCGCCGGCGATGATTTCATCGTCGGCTTCCGGTACATCATCGACGAAGGCATGGCGGGCGGCCTGAGCTTCGATGAGTGCGTCGAGATTGCCGGCATTTTCGAGCGCTCAGGCTTCATAGACTTCTTCAATGCCGTCTATGGCCGCATGGATACGGCACATGGACTTGCCATGGACAACATGCCGGGTATGTCATCGCCGATTGCTCCCTGGCTGCAAAAGGCGGCCGCCTTCAAACGCGAAGTGAATCTGCCCGTCTTTCATGCCGCACGGATCACAGATGTGGCCACAGCGCGATATGCCATTCAAGAGGGCCTGATCGACATGGCGGCGATGACACGGGCCCACATTGCAGATCCGCATCTCGTCAACAAGCTGGCGGCCGGCGAGGAAGACCGTATCCGCCCGTGCGTAGGCGTAACCCATTGCATGAGCGACTTGCGACCATCGTGTATCCACAACCCCTCTTCCGGGCGGGAAGCCAAACTGCCGCACAAGGTCAAGCGCGCACCGAAACCGCGTAAAATCGTGATCGTGGGCGGCGGTCCGGCCGGTCTTGAAGCGGCCCGGGTATGTTTGGAGCGCGGCCACGGCGTTGTGCTCTTCGAAGCCTCGTCGCGAACCGGCGGTCAGGTGCAACTTGCGCAACTGGCAAGCTGGCGCAAGGATGTCATTGCCATTACCGACTGGCGTCAGGCGGAAGTCGAGCGGCTGGGCGGTGCAATCCGCCTCAACACCTATGCAGAGACCGAAGACATTCTGGCAGAGAATCCCGATGTCGTCATTCTCGCGACAGGTGGCGTTCCCGACTTCAGTCTGCTCGAAGGCCACGAACATGTACTATCAGCCTGGGATGTTCTGACCGGCGAGGCGCCCGCGGGCGATGTCCTGGTCTATGACGGAACCGGACGGCATTCGGCGGCAACAGCAGCTGAACGCATTGCCATGGCAGGCACGCCGGTCAAACTGGTCACCATCGACGATACGGTCATGGCCGAAATTGCCTATGCCGAGCGCGTGATCTGGAAGAAGCGGATCTATCAGCTTGGTATCGAGACCGCCCGGGACCGGAACCTGAAGCGCGTCGAACGGGACGGCAACCGGCTCAAGGCCATCTTCGAGAATGAAGTCACAGGTGAAACCGGCCAGATGACAGCCGACCATATTGTGGTCGAGCAAGGCACTTTGCCGGCCGGCAGCCTGTTTGAGGATCTCAAGGACCGGTCGGTCAATGACGGTGTGATGGATCTCAAATGCCTGCTCGAAGGCCGGCGCCAGTTGCACGATGGCAGCGGTTTCGAACTGTACCGGATCGGCGATGCGGCCGCTTCGCGCAACATTCACGCCGCCGTGCTGGATGCCTTGAGGCTATGCCGGGTCCTGTGACTGTCACCCCTGACCGGCAAGGCCGATGGAGACCGCAAGTAGCGGCCCGCCCATCGCGCGAATTGCGATCGGTTCAACATGGTGGTCGCGCCACAGCGTATCACCGGCACCCTTCTGCAGCCAATCACCGCTGCCATTGCGCCATTCAGCAGGGCCTGTCAGGAACCAGGTGAGTTCGGCCGCGACATTGTCCCGGCCGGCATGCACTCCATCCGACGCCAGCAATACATAGCCGATGTTCATACCATTTCCCGCAAACAGGCCGCCGGGTCCGATCAATTCCGCCACCCCGGCAGAGCCGGCAGTCTGATCGGATTCAGGGTCTTGCTCACCACCCGCGGGCGGGCCTGTCCAGCAAAGATGTTCTTCGAGCGATGCCAGGGACGCCGCAATGTCGTCCGACACCATAAGGCTTCGGGCGATCGTCTCCGGCAGGAAGCGCGTGACCGACCGCCGGGTTGGGGCCGTATCGCAAATCGCGCCTTCGCCTAAATCCTGATCGGCCAGGCGTTCGAGGCAGTCGAGCACGCCTGGATCATCCGAATTGTACTGCATCAGGCCGCGGGCAATCGCGCCGATCGCCCAGAAGGCAGCCTCATAGACTTCGCTGGTCATGATCGCGACTCTCTAACCGCCATTCGATTCGGCGCATGCGTTTGGTGAAATCGTAGTTAATGGCCGGATACTTCACTACAGTGGTTTGGCAGGCTGGCCAAGCAATGTGTAGGGACCATTAATATCCCTGATCCAGCACCAGAACGCCAGCATCGGGATCTCCATCGTCCTGGTGGCATGAACCTTATGCGGTTCGTTCCAGATCACCGTTCCCTCGCGGACTTCAGACCATTGGCCGCTGTTATCGAAACTCCAAGCGGTCGGCCCGCTCAAAAGCCAATAAAGTTCCGGTGCCAGATGCTCGTGTTCGGGATAGTTCTGTTCCGGCCCGACAATGAAAAGCCCCATGGAAAAATCTTTGCCAGAGAAAATCCCCTCCGGGCCGACGATCTGCGCATAGGCATAGTCGGTCATGAAATCCGGCGGCACGGCAATTTTACGCTCCCTTGGAATGCACTGCCACCGCAGGAGGGGCATAATATCTCCAAGCGTTCCTGATACCCATTTGTCGACCCTCCAGGCGCGGGCAATCGCGTTCGCCAAATGCCGGCAGGCCGGCTGGCGCCGCGGCACCTGAAGCCTGGTCCGGGAGAGTGAATAGTTCTGCTGATTGATGCGCGCGACCGTTTCGGCAACACCCGGCTCGCTCGCATGCGACCGCTCAAGCCGGCGCACGATGGCATTGATTGCCGCCATCGTGAGCATATGCACCTGCTCCTGGTTCATCGCACCATCGTCGCCTTCAACACGTCTTCATCGTAGTCGATCCCCAGTCCGGGCGCATCGCCCAGCACGAGGCAGCCATCTTCGCTGGCATCTTTGGGCCGCGTCATCATGAAGTCGCGCCTTGCGCACGACCATTCCGGCGGGTCATAGGGAAACTCCATGAACGGCGCATTGCCAAGAGCGGCGGTCAAATGCGCATTGGCGATCAAACCGACACCATTGGTCCAGGTGTGCGGCGTGAACATGACATCACACTCCTGCGCCATGACGGCGACCCGGCGCAGGCCGGTGATACCTCCGACCAGTGCCGCATCCGGCTGCAGCACATCGACTGCGCGCTCTTCGATCAGATCGCGGAATTCGTGTAGTTCGCGGTTCATCTCGCCGACGGCAATGCGGATGTCAGCGCTTTCCTTTAGCGCCTTCATGCCCTTGCGGTCGCCGCGATGCAGCGGCTCCTCCATCCAGTAGACATCAAGCATTTCCAACTCGCGCGCGACCTGAATGGCATCTTTCAACTGCCAGGGCATTTCGTCGTCCCAGACCATACGCCAGCCTTGATTGCAATCGACCATGAGCTCCAGATCATCGCCAACCGCCTCGCGCACAGCTTCCAGCGCCTCGATGTCTTCCCGCCAATCGCCTCGGTGGAAGCGGATTTTCATGGCTGCAAAGCCTTCCGCCAGAAATCTCTTCGCCGCCTTGGCCATCTCCTCAGGCCCGCGCAACGTGCCTGACGAGGCATAGAGCTTTACGCGGTCGCTGTTGCCGCCAAGCATGCGCCAGACCGGCAGGCCGGCAGCCTTGCCGGCAAGGTCCCACAGAGCCAGGTCGAGCGGCCAGCAGCGGCTGTAGTGAAACGAGATGTTGGACAGGATGCGGCAATGCCGTTCCAGATCGCGCGGATCGTGGCCGATGAACAATTCGGCGAAGCGTTCGAAGCCAACCATCTCATCGCCGGATGCAATGCCGGTAATGCCTTCATCCGTATGGACCCTGGTTATGACAGCCTCGAACCTGTCGCGAGGACGCGTGTCCCAACTCGCCAGGAACGGCGGATCCAGCTGCATTTCATGCCTGGTGATTTCGATCCCTGTGATCTTCACTGGATGCCTCTTCCTTCCAGACGACCTCTAGCTGCGAGCGGTCGTTTCGTTGGGTACGTAGCCAAGCTGTTTGTCAACGATATTGATGAGTCCTTCGCCGCGCTTGTAACGCTTCAGGTTGTTCACAAACACCGCGATCATGTCTGCGTGATAGCCATGATAGTCCCCGGTCATGTGCGGCGTGACGACCAGATTGGGCGCCCGCCACATGGGACTGTCCTGCGGCAGGGGCTCGGTCCGGAAGACATCCAGCATGGCCCCTGCGATCGCGCCGCTTTCCAGAGCGGCAACAAGCGCGGCCTCATCCACGGCATTGCCGCGGCCAATGTTCACAAAACGGGCCGACGGCCGCATAGAGGTGAAAAACTCCGCAGTGAAGAAGCTTTCTGTCTCCGGCGTCCCCGGTAGAACGGCAATCACCCAGTCGGCCGCAGAGGCGGCCTTGGCAGCATCACCGGACGCATGGATGGTGCCGAAGCATGGATCGTCTTGCCGTGCGGTCCGGCCGACGCCGGATACGCGCAAGCCGACGGCTTTCAGAAGCTCAGCGGTTTCGCGGCCGATACTCCCCGTACCGATGACCACAGCGCTCTGTCCTGCCAGCTTACCGGTCAGGCGGTGATTCCAGACCTTGTCTTGCTGGTCCTGCACTGTGCGGCGAAAGTCCTTCACCTCGGCCAGCATGTAACACAGCACGCTTTCCGCCATGGCCCGGTCGAAAAGACCGCGCACGTTGGTCACAAGCACGGAACTTTCGGCAAGTGCGGGAAACAGAACGGCATCAACTCCCGCTCCGCACCACTGTATCCACTTGAGGCTGTCAGCGGCCGGCCATGCCTCTTCCATGTCGCGGCCGCGAAAATCCCACCCGAGGACAATCTCCGCGCCCGCTACGGCTTGCTGCAATGCAGGGCCGTCGGGCGCAAACACCACATCTGCTTCGGCGGCGACGCTGTCGAACGCCGGTATGTCTTCAGGACCTGCAGCACCGCTTACCACAACTTTCATGTAGCTATCCGTTTCGAGAAATGGGTCCCGGCACTGGCAGTTGCCGGGCCTATAACGACATGGCCAGCTTGCGGCCCTCATAGATCGCCATGACAGCGGTTCTTGGCGCTACAGTATCGCCAACCATATGCATGTTCAATTCGCCCTGCGAAAGTTCGCCGGAGATCATGGTATTGGCAATGTTGCAGGTCGACAGAACCAGGCTGTCTGCCTCGATCCGCTCGTCCGGACCGGCGAAACTGGTAACGGTAGCGGCATCGCCATGCCACTCGGCTATGGCGGATTCG
>JANQIR010000247.1 GCA_028282065.1 Aestuariivirgaceae bacterium | reverse complement strand
AATGCCCTATGATGCACAGGAAGGTGACTTCACCAAAGAAACGCCGAGCGCAGAGGAGGTGGCCGCGCTGAAATCGTGGGTGACGTCCCTCAAGGAAGTCAGCCTGGCGCAGTGCTCCGGCCGTGATTTCCTGGACAGCGCCTATGTCATGGCGGCGATCTCGGAAGACCTGCAGAACGAGCAGGACCATCGCGTCGCCGGCAACCGCTATATCTCGCTGTCGCACTTGTTCAATGACTGCAAGGACGACAACGAAATGACGATCTATCGTCAAGGCGTCGTCAAGCTGCTGAACAGCCTGTCGACCAATCCGGAAGTGCTGAAAGTGCAGACGATCGATCCCAACAGGACGATCATCAAGTTTCACGTCGACGATCTGAACTGGTCGCCTGGTGACTGGGACAAGCTGGCTGCCGCTTATCCCTATGCCACCAGGCCGGACGATCGAAAGTACGACTTCATCGTGTCGCAGCTGCAAACCAAGGTGCCGGTCATTCACGGCGACTGGTTTGCCTATACCGCGGCGCGTCCCCCGATGTACCACACGCTGCTGAAGCTGCCCGACACGCTGCAAGAGCTGGAAAGTCAGCTAGGGCTGAGCATCCAATCGAACATCGAAAAGTTCCTGGCACAGCGTGCCGGCTTCCGCCAGTCGGGTGTGTCAAAGAACAACCGGCTGATCGAGCGGCACAATATCTCCACCGGCTATTTCTGGACGTCCTATGACTTTGCCGGAAACAAGGCCAGGCAGAACCTGTACAGCCATCCGCTTGGTCCGAAGGGAAGCAATGCGTTCGAGGCCGATGGCGGTGAAAGCATCTACTCGCTGCCGAACGGGTTCCAGGCCTATTACCTGAACGAGACCAACGGCAAGCGGCTCGACAAAGGGCCGACCTCCATCGTGCTCGACGAGCGCCAGAAGGATTATCACGTCACCAACGGCATTTCGTGCATGGGCTGCCATGACAATGGCATCCGCGATGCCAAGGACGATATCCGGCCGCATGTCCTGGGCAATAAGAACTTCTCTTTGGAAACCAGAAAGGCGGTCGAGGCGCTTTATCCCGAGCGTGCGGAAATGGATGCGATCCTGAAGAAGGACTTCGACAAGTTCAAGAGCGCCATGCTGGCTGCCGGTCTCGACCCGTCTCTCAGGGATGGCAACAATCTTGAGCCGATCAACGCACTGGCCCGCAAGTACGAAAACGACCTGACACTGCGCCAGGCGGCTTCGGAGTACGGCCTGAGCATCGATGCCTTCCGCTCTGCAGCCGGCGATCATGGCGGTCAGGCCAAGACCAGCCTTAACCGGCTCGAGCAGTCCAGCCTGCCACGCGATACGTTCGAGGAGTTGTTCCCGCAACTGGTGGGCAAGCTGACGGACAATCAGTCGATCTTCAACGTAGCTGCTACCGTGGAACCGGAGACCAAGACGCCGGTCGTTGAAAAGGTTGCCGACGTCAAATCCGCAGGCGGTGCGTTCCGGTTGTTCCTAAGCGCCAGCCAGACATCATACAAGGTCAATGACCTGCCGGTGCTGATCGTTCAGTCCGAGAAGGACTGTCATCTCACGATGATCAATATCGATGAAAAGGGCGTTGCAACGGTCTTGCTGCCGAACAAGTTCCAGACCAACAACAAGATCAAGGCCAACCAGGCGTTCGAGTTCCCTGGACCGAAAGCGCCGTTCCAATACCGGATGAAAGACCCGGGTGTAGAGACGGTGATCGCGATCTGCAATTCCAAGGGCAAGAACGTCGATGCGATTGCGCATAACTTCAAGACCCGGGCGTTCACGGAACTTGGCGACTATGCCTCGTTCAAGAAGAAAACCCGGGCGATCGTGATCGAATCGCGCAAGGCCGTAGCCAAGAAGACAGCCAAGCCGCGGCTGAGTGCGGATCTGGCCAACCTTCCGCTGAGGGCCGGCGTGGCGCGTGCGGCGATCAAGATCAAGGTCCAATAATGTACATCATACTGAGCATGAAACGATCAATCCTGGCACCGGCTGTCATTGCGTGTGCGATGGCGGCAGGTGCACCGGCTGCGTTTGCCGACTGCGCCCAGGTCAACGCCGCGCTTGAGGCGGCCATGTCGGAAGGAGAGATCGACCGGTTCGAAGAGCTTCTTGGCAAAGCTCTTAAAACCTCGGACTGTCCGACGGACTATCGCACCCAACTGGCACGCAAGCTTTCGCTGAGAGCATTCCAGGTGATTCAGGCCAGGGCCAAGGCGGCCGGCGATAAGCCTTCCATTACGGATCTTGAAATGGCGTCCAGGCTCGCGCGGCCCTGGCAGGTCATGGTCACTCTGGGTGATGCCTATCACGACCAGAAAGATTGGAAGAAGGCGTTTTATGCCTATGAGGCAGCGCTTAATGACATGGCGGATGAATCCGCCAACCCGAAGGCACCACCTGAGGTCTACGAACGTCATGCCAAGATGCGTGCGGATTTCGTGCGGTCTCAATCCCAGGTCTTCCTGGCGAGCAGCCGCGGTATGCGCGGCGAGATCGGCGGTTCCACCAAGACCAGGTTCCGGACATTTTCGGTGGAGGCCATCCCGGTGCCCGTGCAGTATGAGTTCAATGAGGCCAGGCTGACGGAACAGGGGCTCCAGGCGGCGGATGAGATCCTGACGTATATCGGGCAAAACAAGGCCAGGTACGTAAAACTGTTCGGCCATACGGACCCGATCGGCACTGAAGCCTACAATATGCAGCTTTCGCATGCCCGGGCCACTTCACTGGCGGCCTATCTGCAAAGCAAGGGCTATGGCGGCAGGATCGATGTGATTGCGCTTGGCGAAAGCAAACCGGCGATTGTCGATGACCCGGCACAGTATTCTGAAGAGGAGCTGCACCGGCGCTACCGGCGTGTTGAGTTTGTTATCGTCGAGTGAGCGAAGAGCGAAACCCGCAGATGTTATTGCGCAACCGGCGCCCTGGTGCGTCGATTTGTGAGGCGGCCTGCCGGATATGCCGGGTGTTAGGTCGCCATTGGCATTGCGCCTTTTGAGCCCGTCAACCTATTAACTCCCATCCTGTAAGATCTGGCTGTCACTTAAATCCGGGGGGATTGACAGATGAAATGTCTGTTCCAGAAAGTATGTGTCTTAGTGGTCCCTGCTGTTGCCATCGCATGGTGGGCTGCGGGCTCTCCGTCTCCTATGCCCGTCTGGAGCGATAACTCCACGCCGGCGCTGCGTACCGCATCTACAACAGTTCAGGTGGACAGCGAACAGACGGATCCGATACTTGAGACCCGGACATTCAAACATGATGCGCAAATATTGATCCAGCAGGTCAAGCGCTTTCAGGCGTTGGCCAGCGAAAGATCGCCGCGTGTTGACGACGTGAAAGCGGCGCTTGAGTCCTACCTCAACTCCCGGATGTCCTACGGCTGGAAAATCGGCACCATCAAACTGTTTGCCATCGACCAGAATATGATCCAGTTGGCGGAACAGCTCGCTGATCGGGGCGTTATTGACACTGAGACAAAAGACTCGTTCGCGACCCGGATTCTCAAGGAATAGTGTCGGCCGTTCCGTGTTGCGGGTGTGTCTTCAGTTCGCCGGGGGACGGAAGTAGAGATCTTCGCCGGGCAGGGAGCCGTAAGTGAACGGTTCCTGCCGGCCGTCCGTGAGCTTCAGGACGGCATCGCGCGTGCGCCGGAAAAGTTTGCCGATTTCCAGTCCCGGCTGGTCCAGGTACCGGACCAGTTCCTTGGCAAACGGACTGTTGGCGCCGTTTCCATCCAGGGCCAGCTGGCCTTCGCGTGCGGCATAGGCGACAAGCGTGCCGCCGGTGGGTTCAACCCGCGCCAGTCCACGTCCAACGGAGCGTGTTGTGCCTGCGGTTTTCATGGATCGCCGGAATGGGTTGTCGCGGCAGGCATCGAGAATGATCAGCCGGAATTTGCGGGCAGCGCCTGCTGCGTCCATGACATCGCTCAGCGGTACTGTTTCCAGCGATACGTGGCGGGCGTTTCTGAGGCGGGCGTCGACGGGAATGAGGTAGTTGCGTCCATCAACCTCTATGCCATGTCCTGCGAAATAGACCACGGCCCAATCTGCGGTTTCCGCTTTGCTTGTGAACTCGATCAGACTTTCGCGCATGGACCTCTGGTCGAGATTGTAAAGTAAGGTGACGTCGGTGAAGCCAGCCCTGGTGAAGGCGCTAGCGACGAGTTTTGCATCCCGTGGCGGGTTGGCCAGTTCCTTGACCCCGGCATATTTGGCATTCCCGATAACCAAGGCAACGCGTTTGCCGAGCGAGCCTGGCGCAAGGGTGAGCCCGGGCTTTGTGGACGCCGCTGTGCCATCATGCAATGCCGAAGCACTGGATGCAGGTTTTGCCAGGCCGGCGATGCGGGCGCGTTTGGCTGTGAGCTTGATATTGCCTGGTGCAAGGCGCATTGCCATATCCATGTCGGCAAGGGCGCGGTCTATCTGGCCGGTGGCGGCGTATGCCTCGGCACGTCCGGCGTAGGCACGCGAATCTCGTGGATCGAGCCGCATGGCCTGGGACAGATCGGCAATTGCCTGGGTGTACCGGCTGAGCTTTGTGTTACTCAGGCCTCGAAACAGATAGCTGTAGGCGTAGCGGGGGTTGAGCGTCACCGCTTTGTTCAGATTGGCTATGGCCTTTTCGACGTTTTGCGACAGCCAGTGTGCATAACCGAGGTTGTGCCAGGCGATGGCGTAGTCAGGATTGAGCAGAACCGCCTCGGAGAAATCGGAGATGGCTCCGGCCAGATCCTGTTTCTCAAGTTTGAAACGGCCCCGGAAATTGTAACCGGTCGCATCATTGGGGTGATATTCGAGCAGCCGGTCGATGTCGGCAATGGCCTGATCAAACCTTTTCAGCGCGTGGTAGGCTCTTGCCCTGTTCAGATAGGCGGTTGCCTCGTGGGGGTTGAGCCGCATCGCCTTGGTGAGGTCCGCGATGGCGCGGTTGTACTGCCGTTTGGCGTTATAGGCGCGCGCCCTGTTGATATGGGCAAGGGCGTTGTTTGGCTTGATGCGGATTGCCTTGCTGGCATCGGATATGGCCTTGTCATATTGACGTTTGGCGTACCAGACTTGGCTGCGTACCGACCATGCGGTGGCCGATTGCGGATCAAGCCTGATCGTGTCGATAAGATCGGGCAGGGCTTGGTCGAAGTCGCCACGCCTCAGATTGGCAAGTGCGCGATTGAAAAACGCAACGGCCAGCGTGTTGTCGAAAGCGATGGCCTGATTGAAATCTTCAATGGCGTCGGCGTGCCGTCCGGCTTTCAGATGAGCCAGCCCACGGTTGTTGTGCGCCCTTGCGCGATCGGTACTGCGGGTCTCGCCAATGCCGAGTACGGC
Source organism: Aestuariivirgaceae bacterium (assembly GCA_028282065.1). Classification (GTDB taxonomy): domain Bacteria; phylum Pseudomonadota; class Alphaproteobacteria; order Rhizobiales; family Aestuariivirgaceae; genus JANQIR01. The sequence goes on along the minus strand of JANQIR010000247.1, from coordinate 23,371 downwards.
GGTGCAACCGGCAATCACCTCATCGGCTGTCTCGCCAGTATTGCACTGCGTCCAGCCGGTCGCTGCCGCGCTTTGTGAAAGGAAGGCGACCAGCAGTGGGGTAAACACCGCAGACATAACGTTTTTGCGCATCATAGGTTTACTGTGTGGCGAGTTGTCCGCCGACGCGGGCAATTCCCAGAACCCGCATCAGCGCCTTGCCCATGGCAATCTGTGTCCTGGTGTGACCGTGCTGGGCTTCAATGTTGAAATATTGGCCGGTTCTAACGCCCTTGTTGAGAACCAGGTAGTTGGAGAACGAGCAGTCGCTGCGGTTGCCGCGAATGTGTTCGTAGATCACGTTCATTCCGGCGTTGTGAACTGGCCTTATGTGCCGCATTGCCTTGGCGAGCGGATCGCGTCCCGCCATCAAGACCGCATTGTCGGCGTTTGCAAAACCTTTGCTCGCGGGTTTCGGGGCCATCAGCCCTTTCATCACCCGTGTTGTAATTGCAGCTGAGATATGGCCGCGGCCGCCATTGGCTGCAAAGCCTGCATCATTGTTGTGGATCGAAAACCAGATGCCACGCACGCGCTTGGCAGGCCGCAGGAGCTTGATCATCTTGGCCGTGTAGTCGGGTGCCACACGCCTTTGATGGCGGCAGGATTTCATCCGCTTCATGGCGAATGCACGGTTGGGATCCTGGCCTGCCAGAAGGCGCCTTTCGTTTGCCTGCACGGCGACCATCCGGCCACCATATAACCCGACCATATGGACGGCTGTCGTAAAGGCGGACTGTTCGTTATCATGCGGCAGTGCCCACTTCGGGCCATTGTTGGCGTGATCTGGATGCTCAAGTATCTGCAAAAGGCCTGAGAAGCCTTTGTCCTTGAAAGCGACGGTGTAGTAGCACAAGCCATAGCCCTTGATGGTCTTGGCATTGAGCTTGATGTCTCTTTCCTTGGACTGCGATATGGGTTTGCACTTTCCTGACGGTTTTGGCTTTGCAGCGACGATAGCTGTGCCGGGCAGTTCCGGAAGGTCCGGCATGTCCGGAGGTTCGATGGATGGCGCCGAAGTGCCTGGCAGGCTGCTTGTCGTCGTATTCGCGGTGTTACCGGGCGGCGTGTTGGGATTGTCCTCGCGCTCCACCGATTTGATGTTGGATGATTTGGGAGACGTCGCGGTGGGGACCGCGGTCGTACGGGCGATCAGGGATGCCATTGATTGCTGAGATTGCTGGACCGGTTGTGCGGCCGTGGCCGGCTGTTGTTGCGGTACGGTCTCCTGCTTGCGGGCCCGTTGTGTCTTGACTGGCAGGGACTTGTTCTGGACGACTTCGTTGTCGATGTTCTTTTCGATACAGAAGGACTCCGGTCGGTCAATGTTCGACACAAGCATGTTCAGTTTGCGGTCGGCAATATCGAAAGGACTGGGCTCAAGGCAGAAAGCGGCATGGACTGCCTCGATCGTTGCGACATCCCACTCGCCCGGGTCGACAGCTTTGGCAAGCAAGCCGTTTTTCCAGAGCCCGAGTTGCAGGAGGCAGACGAACATCTTGTCATGCCGCGGATTGCTGTTTGCTGCCTTCAATTGTTCATGCCTGCCGCGCAGCGTCTTGGCAATCATGTCGACGGTGAGATGTTTGCCGCCGGCCTGGATGAGCGAGTCGCAGATGCCATCGGCGCGTTCATGCGTGTCCGCAGCTGCGATCGCCGACGGCGTCCACAGCCCGGCAGATGCCCACAGGAGGCAGAATAAGGCTACTAGCGGTCTCATATGCAACCTAATCACCGTTTCATGAGGCGCGCGGCCAATTGCGGGACCATATTCATAGCGGCGCTTCGCCAAGCCCGGAAGTCCCAAGTTTCTTACTGCGCAACAGCTCCCTTTGCATGCAAAACAAGGCACAAGAAGGGCATCTAACCGAATCATTCAAAGGTAAGCGTGCGCACACCGCCATTAAAGGTTCGTTAAGCATGACTACCAAATGGCCCATTATACGCCAGATTCGGCCTGCTGCCGCTATCCCTTGATCTGGAAGTACCCGCTCATACAGTAGCCGCTCAGCATTCGGGCGTTTGAATAGTGCCCTCTGATCCAGAATCGGCTCTTGAAACGCCGGCCACGTACAAGGGAATTGTTGCCGTTTATGCTGATGGTGCCGTCCGGTGTGATCGACCCGCGTAACAGACGGCCATCCAGCCAGAACTCGATTTGACTGCCGGTCACCTCGACCTTGAAAGGCCCGTTCCTTCCCAGGCATTCTGAATAAGGTTTCGGCCGGCGCGGGTTGGTGTAGCCGCGAAAGGCCTGGTAGGTACCGCTGCCGAGAGCGGCGGACGGGGGAGGCGGAGAGCTATTGCCGCCAGACTCGGGTATTTTAGCGAGACGAAACCAGCCCAATCCGCAGAAGCCGCTGTCCATCGTGGCATTGCTGATGTTGCCGCGCACATACATATGAGTGCGCAATGTACCGCTGATGCCACCGCGGTCGATGTAGATTTCTCCGTTGGGATTGACGCTGCCGGTCCAGGTCCTGCCATCACTATAGAAGTTAATCCGGCCATTGCTGATCGTAGCGGTGAATTGCGGATAGCTTCTACGGCAATGGCGGCCGCGTGAACGGTTGTATCCGCGCGTTCCCACATACTGACCGTCCAGCGTGGGTTCCGGTTCCGGCGCCGGTTGCGGCTCCGGTTCTGGCGTTGCCACGACCTTGCACCCCTCAAGATCGCCTCTGAGTTCCTCCAACGCTTCCAGGGCATCCTCGTCGTTGCGCCCGGAATTGTTCTGCGACTGTCTGTAGCCTTCGATGCACTCGATTTGCGTGCGTAACTGCCGGCACTGATCGGCGATCCGCTTCGAATTATCCATGCAGGTCAAAGCCGCCGACCAGGCAGACTTGTCGCTGCGCCGGTCGCGTTCGATCTCCCGGATGCTGTCTTCGGCCTCACTCTTGTGGCTGCCATTGGGGAACGCGAGCGTGTAGCGCCGGTAGGCAGATACGGTGTCAATCGACTTGACCTCTAGCCAAAGCTCTTCATCGTCTCTGTGATTGGCTAATCGCGTGGCTTGCGCCGCCCATTCGTGTTTTGGGCAAATGCGAATGAACTCACGATAGCCCTTCGCAGTGTTCTTCTTGATGGCATCGGCCTTGGCGTTGTCACACAGGCTTCCGGGGTTGATTGGTGGAGTAGGGTCGTCGGGAGGGGTCAGAACGGCTTGCTTGCCACCAAGATAGACTTCTTCGGTAAGCGAAACGTCCTCCTTAGGTAGCTGGCTGCCGCTTGTGGCTTCATGAACTTCCAGCCGCACCCGGGTGAAAACGGTCTGTATGACGATGTTTGGGGTTTTCAGATGCTTGGCCAGCGCCAGTGAATAGGTGCTGTTGTCACCATCGCCATCTTCGGCGACTTCGCCGGGTTCTGTGGAGTAGGCGACGAGGGTGCCCGATGGAGATTCGATTCGCGCCAGGCCTCGAGATCCGCGCGTGTCGCTGGGGAACGGATTGTTCCGGCAGGCGTCCAGAATGAGGATGTTTGTCTTTGCCCGGCCTTCTTCCATCTCGTCCAGGATGAAATTGACATCTATTCCGGCTTTCTTGATGTCTTGTGGTTTTTTGATCCGTGCATCCACCGGCACTATGTAGCTCTTGCCATCGCGCTGATAACCATGCCCCGCATAGTAAATCAGAGCGATCGCATCACCATTGGCGTTGGAAACTTCAGAAGAAAAATCGAGCACTGCGTCCCTGGTTGCTTTCCAGTCGAGATTCTCGTGTTTGAAAACCTTGAATTTGAGGGCCGTCAGCGTTTCGGCAATGAGCCTTGCATCGTTCACCGGGTTCTTCAGCTTTCCGGTGCCCTTGTATTCGGAATTGCCGATGATGAGTGCCAGACGCTCGCGGGCGTGGGCCGTGGACTGTGTGAAAGCCAATGCTGCCAGTACAAACACCAACAGTGCCGTAAATGACATTGACAGCCGTTGCATATCGTCGCCTCCACCCGATAATTACTTTGTTTTCCGGGCAGTATGAAAGCTTGCTGCCATCTACGCAAGACTTCCGACAGGCCCACCAATACAAAATCCGGTCCTGGATGTTTCCACATGCCGAAAGGCGCTGTCCGCCTAAAGTCTACATGTTGCGAAATGGTCACGTGCGGAAGATTAGTGAAAGGAGGGACCAATTCTATGTTGCGGGATGAGGTTAGTATTTGTTTACTGGTGAAAGGTCGACTCACGCATTGAACGCGGATCTAACGGGGTGGGATTTGATGCTCGTGATGCGGCCAGACCGGTTCCGGCGCACGGGGACTGCGACGAACCAAATTGCATGAGGGGTGGCAGGGGCTGCCAAGTTGAAGGGTCTGGTGTGCCATCACCGGGCCCTTCAACTTTTTTCGGCGTCGATACATGTGGTGCGATCCCCTTGTAAGAACCGGGCATGCATGGCATTGCGTAATAAAGACATTGTGAGGGAGGTGGCATGAGTGAGGTGCAAACGTCGAGCGCAAAGACTGGCGGTGTGAGCAAGGCTCCCGACAGGTTCTATTCGCTGGATTTTGATGAACTTCCCGAAGAGATTGCAATCCATACATTTCCGCATGGTGACTACGCGTATCCCAAGAAACTGAAGGGCAAACGGTACGATGCGCAGCTCAAGGCGCTGCAGATCGAACTGGTTAAACTGCAGCGCTGGGTGCTTGAAACGAACGAGCGGGTGGTGCTGGTGTTCGAAGGCCGGGATGCGGCCGGCAAGGGCGGGACCATCCGGCGTTTCACGCAGAACATCAATCCGCGTCAGGCGCAGGTTGTCGCCTTGTCGAAGCCGTCAGACGTTGAGCGGGGGCAATGGTATTTCCAGCGCTATATTGATCATATGCCAACGTCAGGTCATATGACGTTTTTCGACAGGTCCTGGTATAACCGCGCCGGCGTCGAGCGCGTTATGGGCTTTTGCGATGAGGAAGACGTGGAGAAGTTCTTCCTCGAAGCTCCGGTTTTCGAAGGCATGCTGGCACGCGATGGGTTCCACTTGTTCAAGTTCTGGCTGATGGTGAGCCGGGAAGAACAGCTCAAGCGGTTCTACGAGCGCAAGACGGATCCGCTGAAGTCCTGGAAACTGTCACCGATGGACTACAAGGCAGTCGGGAAATGGTCTGAGTATTCAAAGGCCATCTGCGATATTTGCCGCTATACGGACACACCTCATGCACCTTGGACCGTGGTTGATTCAAACGACCAGCGCAGGGCCCGGCTTGAATGTATAAAGGTGGTGCTGCACGCCTTCGATTATGAAGGCAAGAATGCCGACAATATCGGCCCGACGGACCCTAAACTGGTCACGACCGGGCTTGATTTTCTTGAACGTAGCGGCGGGATATTCTAGAGCATTTTTTGTGAAACCTGAGTCACCAAAAATTCTCTATCTCTTTGATATTGAGCATGTTCTTATCCGAAAACCGCACACACTTTTCGCGAACATGCTCTAGCAGGTTCAAGGTGTTCGATGCGGGCGGTCGGTTCAGGAAGTGAGTCGGACTGTTCCGGCAAGTATCTGCTTTGATGCAATAAATCCAGTTTCTGGACAAAAAGGACTCCAAGCACCGCAGAGTTTCCTCGGTGATGGTCATCGGCAGGGCCGGGATGTGATGAACTGCACATCCTGAACGCCGTTCATCATTCATTATGATTTGTATGGCTAAAATGTCTGGATGGGTACCGGGCAGGAGCCTGATGTAAATCTGGTGAGGAACCCGAGATGACCGTTCAAAAGGTGCTGTTCATTGCTGCCGCAGGATTGATAGCAATCGCGTCGTCTGCTGCGTCATTTGCACAGGAAACGTCGCTGGCAAGCGGTGGTTTTGCCGTTTCGTGGGCGCCGTGTATTCCGAAAGCCGCTCTGGTCGCCCGGCTCCGGGCGAAGCCGGGCAATCACGTGGTCACTGCTGATGACCATGTCGCGGTTACAACATCCGGCATGTTCATCGTCTATCGGCTGCAGCCGGGTCTGGGCGCATGTGAGTTCCACGCCACGCCGTTCGGCATGATGAACGCCGCGCATTGATTGTCACCCTGACGCCTTGCAAAACTCACGCTGGTGCGGAAATCGCACGGGTATAGAGATGCCAGGTGGTATGTCCAAGCACTGGTAGGATCACAATTAACCCGAGGAATGCCGGCATCATGGCCAAAATGGCCAGTGCGGTAACCACGGCGCCCCAGCTGATCATCGTCACGGGGTTCTTGAAGACAGTTTGGAAGCTGGTGATCATGGCGGTCACGAAGTCGATATCGCGGTCAAGCAAAAGCGGCATTGCGATCACGGTGGCCGAAAACAGCATGAAGGCGAGAAATGCCCCAACCATCGTTCCAACCGTCAGAAAACCTATTCCCTCTGATGTGGTCGTGATGATAGTGACAAAGTCGGCGACGCTTGAAAACGACTTGAAGCCGAGAAACAGGGCAAGCAGCAGGCGAACCTGGTAAATCCAGATCCAGAACACGAATAGTACGACGAAGGCCATCCAGCCGAGCTGGCGTTCGCGTTGCTGGAAAACCAGCAACAGGATTTCCCGCCAGTCCAGCGGGCGTCCGTCGGCCAGTCTTCGACTGACTTCGTATAGACCGACGGCGACGAACGGACCGATTAGCGGAAACCCGATGGCCACCGGGATAATCATCCAAGGCATGTCTGACTTTGTCAGAATGCCAAGTATCAGCAGGCCGCCCAGCGTATAAACTCCACCGAAGAACATACCGAACAGCGGCGCCCTGGCGAAGTCGGCAAGGCCTAGCTTCAGGCAGCCGGTAATGTCGGCCGGCGTGATGTCGTTTATGGTTGGTTTCTGCGGCGGCACGTAGGCCGCCTGTGGAGATGGCTCGGTCATATGTTTCCTCCTGCGCCAGCCGGCCTGGCGTTTCGTGGCTGACGTTTGCCGTCAGTCCAATTCCGCCGTCTTGCAACCCGGTTTTGAGGTGTCCACCGTATCATCCCGGCCCGACACCTGTTTTCCGAACGAACTAAAGATTACACCAGACGACGCAATCGCGCTTTGATTCATCTTCTGATTGAAAATCATCGAGGGAATTGATCGAGATCAAAGCGCCGCTCCTGGTGACTGCCAGATCATCGTTTTTGCGCGGCGCGACAGCTGTGCACCTGCACTTGATGTGCGACACAAACCGGGAATTCGGAACATGACGACATTCGAGGTGTTTTACTTGTGCATGGCGATCGGCGCTGCCGTTGCGTTCGCGGTGACATTGGCGGTTCACGACATTCGCCATCGCGATACGCGCCACTAGGATACCGACCCTAGAGCGCTTGCGGTGCTTTAAGCGTGCCTTCCTTACGCAAAAACGCCGGGGCCGAGGCCTTGGGCGTTTTCGTTCAGTTGACGTTGGCTATGATTTGCCTGCTGGTCTTCAGGCGGCGGCCGGGCGTTCCGGTCTTGCGTCAAAGCTATCGCGGTCCTTCATAAACCGGTCGAATTCTTCCTGGTCTCGGGCGCGCCGGAGTTTTTCGACATAGGCGGCAAACGCCTCCTGTTCCTCTTCAAGCCGTTTTAATGTTTCGGCCCGGTATGCGTCGAACGCGGCATTTCCTGAGGCCGGTTGAGGGCTGACGGCGCCTTTGATTTGGCTGAAAAGGTCTTCGCAGAGATCATCCACGCTTCCACCCCAAAGGACGTAGGCCAGGATGGCCAAGCCCAACGGCCACCACACTGCAAAGCCAAGCACAATGGCGGCAATGCTGATCGGCGTCCAGCGGCTGGAACGTTTGGCGGATGATGTCATGAAAACTCACCTTCGCTGTTGAAACGTATGGTAAGGATATGGTGACTCTCAGGTGGCCTTCAAGTGTCGGGGGTGTCTGGCATGTGGTGTTGGCGGCCCTTTCCTACTTTTGCTGGGGCGTTTGGTTTTTTGCAGAATTCTGCAGCAAACATGGCTGGTCGGGATGCTTGGCCGGGACGAGTGCCAAAGTGCAGGATGGAGGTCCTGTTTCATGCGAAACGATAGTGAGATGCCGAATTTTGACGATGTGCTGGCGGCCCGTGCGCAGATCGCCGATTTTGCGGTGCGAACGCCGTTGCTGGAATCGCCAGATTTGAACGAAAAGACCGGCGGGCGAGTGCTTATCAAACCTGAATGTCTGCAGCGTACGGGATCGTTCAAGTTCAGGGGAGCTTGGAACCGGATTTCGCGGTTGGACGACGCTGCCCGGCGCAGCGGTGTGGTGGCCTATTCTTCCGGCAACCACGCCCAGGGCGTTGCCGCCGCTGCCCGTATCCGCGATGTACCCGCTCTCATTGTAATGCCGGAAGACACGCCGGAGATCAAAAAGGCAAACACCCGTAAGCTTGGTGCCGAAGTCGTCACTTATGACCGTGGAACAGAAAATCGAGAGGAGATTGCCGGGGAGATCGCCCGAAAACGCGGCGCGGTCATCGTGCCGCCTTACGAACATCAGCACATTATCGCCGGGCAGGGGACCGTGGGTGCGGAACTTGCGGAAGACGCTGCAGGACGCGGGACAGAACTCGATTTGGTTCTCGTTTGTGTTGGCGGCGGAGGGCTGACGGCCGGCGTGGCGCTTGCGCTTGAAGCGATGAGCCCCAAAACGGATGTCTTTTGTGTCGAGCCGGAGGGGTTTGATGACTATGCCCGGTCCATTGCATCCGGCACGCGCCAGGCGAACGAACGTGTGTCGGGTTCGATATGTGATGCATTGCTGTCGCGAATGCCTGGCGAACTGACATTCGCAATCAATCAGCCCCGGCTCAAAGGTGGATTGACGGTCAGCGACGAAGAGGTGAAGGCGGCAATGAGATACGCCTTTTCCACGCTGAAGATTGTCGTCGAACCGGGGGGTGCGGTCGCTCTTGCTGCCGCGCTGGCCGGTAAGATCGACCTTGCCGGCAAGACCGCAGGGGTGATCGTGTCCGGCGGCAACGTGGATGCGAGCCTGCTAAGTCAGGTCATCAGCGATGTGCATTGACGGTGGTTTCGATATTTCAATGTGGTTTCCCGGCAGGTTTGCCGTTGGGCGCTTTGCCCTTTTGCAAATCGTCCGCCAGGGGAATGTCCGACTCCTGTGAGGAGGCGTGACGGATAACCACAATGCGCTGTTTTTCGTCGTCTGACGGTGTGAAGGCCGGCATCGGCGCCGTCCCGGCCTGATCGGCTATTGCCGCAAGCGGGTCGGTGCTGGGCGGGGTGTCAGATGCGCTAGCAGATGTGCTTGTGCCTTTTGCAGTCGCAGGAATTTCGGGAGGCGCATCGTGGCCTGTTGCTGAAGGTGCGTCCGCAAAGTCCTTGAAGGCGTCCATGACACCGGACAGGTCTGCGCTGATGTCCGGGTTTGAGGTGACCTGCGCTTCAGAGGGGGATTTCCTGACAGCAGGCTCCGGCTTGGCCGGTACCGATGCGGGTGCTGCAGGCGCCTTGTCCGTAGGTGCCTTGACTGCCAGCGCCTTGCCTGCCGTTCCGGTGCGGGAAGGGGCCTCGGCCGGTTTTCCGGCCGAACCGGCGTTTTTTGCCGGTTCTTTGGTTGGCTGAGTGTCCTTGTGTGCCGGTGCCGGTCTGTCCGCTTTCGCCTCCGCGTTGCCGAGCTTTGCTTTGCCAGTAATGCCTTCGTCTTTCCCGCCGGCCTGCTTTTCGACTGCAGGAGTGTGTTTTTGAGACGGGTGTGCGCTGGTTTGCTTCGGTTGTGCCGGTTTTTCCGGTTCGGAAGGTTTTTGAGGGCTGGAGGGCTTGATGTCTTTCGCCGCCGTTGCTGCGGGGCTTGCGGCGGGTTCGTTTGTCTCCGGCGCATCCTGTGTCTTTCCACCTGCCCGGATGACGACGATCTTGGGTTCGATCTTCGGAATCTCCACGGCCGGCTTTGCGGTTTGGTTCGGTGCACCTGGCTCGGCAGGCCTGCTATCCGGTCCGGTTGCCGAATCTGTCTGTGCCGGATCTTTCCCGCCGGTGCTGATGATCTCCGCTTTGGCGGGGGTCGGTGCCGCGGCGGCGGCTGGGGGCGGACTTTTGTTCGTTGCGTCGCTGTCGTTCCGGCTGGATTGTGCGGCGGCTTCCGAGATCGCCTGTTCGAGCCAGTCGTCTTCCTGCTTGCCTTCGCTTTTGCGCTGGCCGTCGTTCGATGATTGCTCCTCAGGCTGCTCGAACAGATCCTTGTCCTGTTCGAAAAACTTGAGATTTTTGCCGGAAAGTTGCGTCGGCATGACGGGGGCGTCACTTTGACTGCTGCCGCCGGCCTGTTCGGTCTCGTCCGTCAGAGTCTTCAGGCGCTCCCTCAGGTGCTCGATCAGGCCCATGGCTTTCGCCGTTCGCTGGCCTTGCACATCGTGCGACCAGCCGTTGTTGAACAGGCGGTTCACGACCTTCTCAATGGACTGGGTGTGTACGTCTGAGACACCGTTGTCCTTCAACGTTGCCAAGGTGGCCTGCAACGCCTCAGCTGTCTTGACGAGTTGGCTGGCGGCCTGCTGGGCGGTTCTGGCCAAATGGCCGAAGGCATCTTCGTTTTCGCCGATCTGGCCGCCGTCCTTCAGCATGTCGTTGCGAATGGAGGCCATGTCGGAGGCGGTGCTCTCTATGGCTTCGGCCATGGATCCCAGTTCTGGGAGCATTGTGCCTTGCATCGGGGCCTGTGAAGGCTGGTGTATCATGAGGTCTTCCAACCGCTGCACGGCGGAAAGCAGGACCGCCGTATCGGCTGACCTGTTGCGGCGGGCAAATTCCTGCAAGAACCAGCGACCCCGGCCGGTTTCCATTACTGCGGATTCGATGTCATCAAAGTCCTGGTCGTCGAGGGGAGATCCCACCCTATCTTCACTCATGCCCACTTACCCCAATTCCATCGATCCACGGTTTGATCCAGTTGACGGTTCGGTGTCTTTCAAGTTCAAACGCGGTACGATGCCGGCCGAACAAGAACTGCTCTGCTTGGTAAATATTCTGCAAACTGGTTAGGGAATGGTTTAGATGGCGTTCATGAATTGAACGCTTCGAGGCCTTCCTGCCGGTCAAGTCGGTTCTCATCACAAGAATACAACTGCTATGTCAGCATATTCGGTCAGTCTGCGGATCGCATTTTTCTATGCCGTGCTGTTCTTCGGGCTGGGCGTCATGCTGCCGTTTCTGCCTGTCTGGCTGACGGGACGCGGGTTTTCGATCGAACAGGTCGGATATCTTCTGGCGCTTCAGAGTGTGTCGCGCGTGTTGGCGACGCCGTGGATCAGCTACGCTGCAGACCGGGCCGGCAATCTCAAACGGGCTTTGTTGTATTGTTCGGTGGTATCTGCTCTTGGTGTGACGGGAATGTCCCTGGCATTCGGATTTTCCGCCATGGCCGTGGCAATTGTCGTCACCTATGGGGCGTTCAGCGCTGTTCTCCCGGTGATCGAGGCCTATGCGGTTGCGCAAGCGGAGCAAATAGGCGCCGACTATGGACGGCTGCGGCTTTGGGGATCGCTCACATTTATTGCCGGCAGTCTCGGAGCCGGGTTGGCACTTGATGTCGTGGATGTGGCGTGGCTGATCTATATTCTGATCGGTTCGCACGTCGTGCTCATTGTGGCTGCCGCTCTGTTGCCGCGTGATGTTCGGCCTGTTTCGGCGCCTGCGCATGCCGGAGTCTTGCAAGGCCTGGGCGAAGCGCGCGAACATGTATTGTCTAGGGTCTTTGTGTTGTTCATGCTGGCGGCGGGTCTGACGCAGGCCAGTCATGCCGTCTACTACGCGTTTGGCTCAGTGCACTGGCAGACACTAGGATATGACGGTACAACAATCGGAGTGTTCTGGAGCATTGGTGTGGTTGCCGAGGTGGTTCTGTTCACCTGGTCGGGTAGGGTGGTGCGGTTCTTTGGACCTGTCATGCTTATTCTGGTGGGCAGTCTGGCGGGTGTGGTGCGATGGGGTCTGATCGCCGCTGATCCGGCGGTGACGAGCGTGGTTTTACTTCAGGCGCTGCATGCCCTGACATTCGGGGCGACGCATCTGGGTACCATGTTCTATATACGTCAGAGCGTGCCGGTACACCTTGCCGCGACCGCTCAGGGAATTTACTCGGCGCTCTCCGGCGGCATCATCATGACCGCTATTATGGCCGCGTCCGGACAGGCTTATCGCGATTTCGAAGGTGGCGCCTATCTGTTCATGGCGGGGCTTTGTGGCTTGGCCGTGTTGTTGTCTTTTATCCTGTCGCGCATCAGCCCCACAAGGCGGGCGGCGGTGGATGCATGATGCTGCCTTCGAAGTGGATACCGGCATCGCGATCCTTTGCCAGCAGGAGCGGACCGTCGAGATCGACGACCCTGGCGGATTGAGCAACAATCATTGCCGGCGCCATGGCAAGCGATGTGGCAAGCATGCAGCCGACCATAATTTCGAGGCCCGCAGTGCTGGCAGCGTCGGCAAGTGCCAGGGCCTCGGTTAGCCCTCCGGTCTTGTCCAGTTTTATGTTGATGGCGTCGTATTTGCCGATCAGTTCCGGCAGAGTTGCCCGGTCATGGGCGGATTCGTCGGCGCATACCGGTACGGGCCTGGCGGTGTTTCTCAGTGTTTCGTCATCGTTTGCCGGCAATGGTTGTTCGATCAGTTCAACACCGGTTTGCTGGCACACCGCAAACAGTTCGGGTAGCTGCGCAGGAGACCAACCCTCGTTCGCGTCGATGATAATCCGGCTATCCGGCGCTGCCTGCCGGACGGCTCTTAAACGGTCCGGGTCGCTACCGTCGGCCCCTCCGAGTTTCAGTTTTAAAAGCGGCCTGCCGGATGCGGTCTTTGCTGACCGCGCCATTTCATCCACGCTGTCCAGGCTCAGTGTATATGCCGTGGTCAATGGCGCCATTGTCTTTAGTCCGGCAAGGCGCCATGCGGGTGTGCCAGAAAGTTTTGCTTCAAGATCCCACAAAGCACAATCAAGTGCGTTGCATCCTGCTTTGGGCTGTACAAGACCAGCGATATCTTGCCTGCCTGCGCCGTCCTCAATGGACTTGCGGGCTTGTTCCAGAGCCTCGATGACGCCCTCAATGGTCTCTCCGTAGCGCGTATAGGGTACGCATTCACCGTGTCCCACGGCACCATCCTGTTCCAGGGTGATGGTGACGACGTCGGCAGCGGTCTTGCTGCCGCGGCTAATTGTGAATCTCCCCGCTATCGGCCAGCTTTCAGATCGGACTGTGAGCTTTCGGCGGATTGCGGCCATCGGACACCCTCACGCGTGGAACTGCTTGATGACGTTGTCGACGATCGGTCCCATTCCCGTGCGGATCGGATCGACGCAGGGAAGGCCGTGTTCGGCGCCTGTCGCTGCCAGATAATCTTGGGCGTCCTGTTCGCCCATTGAGTGGGTGTTGACCGCGATACCGACGCAACGGATGTCCGGGTTGGTCAGGCTGCCTTCCAGCACGACCCGGTCGATGACCTGCCGGATCGAGGGCAGGGGATGTTCAACGCCGCGCATGTGCTTGCGCCCCGGCGCGTGGCACACGACGAATGCGTCGGGTTGAGAACCATGCAAAAGGCCGATGGTGACACCGGCGAAGGAAGGGTGAAACAGCGAGCCCTGGCCTTCCACGCAATCCCAATGGTCCTCATCTTTGGCCGGAGTGAGCCATTCGGCGGCGCCGGAAATAAAGTCGGCAATGACCGCGTCGATGGAAATTCCCCGGCCTGAGATGAACACACCTGTCTGGCCCGTTGCGCAGAAATCCGCGTTCAGGCCTTGCTTGCGCATTTCGCGTTCCAAGGCCAGTGCGGTGTATTTCTTGCCGCAGGAACAGTCCGTGCCGACGGTCAGTATCCGTTTGCCGGGCCTCCTCGTTCCCTTGCCGGTGGCAAAGGCTCTGTCGGTGTAGCGGACGTCGTGCAATTGGCGGCCGTGACGGCTGGCGGCGTCAACCACTTCGGGGATGGATTTGAGGCGCTTGTGCAGACCGGATGCCACATCGAGACCGGCCTCCAGGGCCTCGATGACTTTCGCAATCCAGTGATCAGGCAAAATGCCACCGGCATTCACCACGCCGATGACCATCGTCTTGGCGCCTGCTGCAGCGGCATCGCCAATCGACATGTCTTTCAGGCCGCAATCGGCTTTGCATCCTTCAAGCCTAAGCTGACCGACGCACCAGTCGGGCCGCCAGTCGACGATCCCTTGCGCCGTTTTTGCGGCGAGCTGATCGGGCACATCTCCCAAAAACAGGAGGTAAGGTCTTTGTATGTCCATCGGAAGCCTCGTGGCAAACTACAATCCGGCTGCCCATTCACCACGATCGCGCGGCGGGCGCAAGGCTCCAATTCGGACGTATGGCCCCAAATCCGGTTGCCAAGGCAGCTTTAGGTTCAGGTTCTGATGCGGCCGGTTGCCTGGGCGAACATGAGATACAGCTTGCCGCTTTCCGATGCCAGGCAGGCATCGACCAAATCGTCACCCTGGGAGGTCTCAGCGACCGTATCCAGCAACCGTTCAAACAATCGGATGAAGGCGTCGACACGGCCGCGGATAAGACGCTCCGAACCGTAACGCTTTGACAGCACGGCCATCATCTTCGCACCGCGCTTTTGATAGAGCCGGTGGGTGTAGACATGGGCCTCGCCGCCATTGAAGCGCTTTTCCAGATCGGCTGGCAGGGTATTTTCGATGGCCTCGACCAGGTCCCTGGCCGCCGCATTGAGTTTGGCAACCAGCTGTTCGGTTTCGCGCGCCGTGCGCGAGCCGTTCTGGCGATTGCCCGGTTTGGCGGTCTTGCCGTTGCCCTTCTCCTGCTTGTGGCCCGACAGTTGCGGCAGAAGATCTGCGCTTCCGCGTGCCGGCTTGCTCTTGAGCAGTTCGCCGACAGGGCGGCCGTGTACAGTGGTGGCCGCCTTGGCGGGACCGGCTTCACCAGAGCTCCGCGTTGTTGTTTTTGCCGGGGCGCCTGACGTTCTGGTTTGCGGAGCTATGAACGCGGCGCCCTCAGATTTTCCCGGCCCGGTCTCCCGGTTGTCGGGCGGTAGATATATGCCGGGCCCGGCGAGGTCGAGCGAGGCGGATTGCCTTTTGACCACATCGGCCAGGGCGCTCAGAGCAGTGATCTGGTCGGCCACGACACGGCGCATGGCATCGGCATTGGTCCGGGTTTCTTCTGGCAGTTCCAAGATGGACCGTTTCAGTTCGTTACGCGCAACCTCGATTTCCGAGACAACCTGTTGGGCAGTGACCCGCATTTCCTGAGCGATTGAGGCAAATTCGCTGGTCGTTGCCGTCAATCCCTTGTTTAGCGATGCCACAACCTTCTCGTGCTGTTCGCGCAAGGTCTTTGCAGCGGCCGCGATCTGGTTGTCCGACGTCTTCTCCAGACGTTGGATTTCGGTCTGGAGATTTCCGGCGGCCGCCTGCGTCTGAGCGCTGATCAGCCGTGCGATTTCCTCGCTGCGGTTTTGCGATGTCGTAAGCGAATCTTCAATGACACTCATGTAATTGCGCATCATCGCATCAACATCTTCAGCCCGTTTTGTGAGCTGTGCGGAAAGACCTCCGAGCAGATCCTCGCGGGAGTTCAGCACACTTTCGATATCAGCGTTGAACTTGGTCACAGACCGGTCAACGACGCCGCTGGCCTCGTCAAGCCGCTCGGAAATGCGGTTGCTGGTGCCTTCCAGCCGTCCGGTCAGCTTGGTTGATACGGTTTCAAGTTGCTGGTCAAGCGTCACGGCCGTATTGCTCAGCTTGTCGCCAAGGATCGTGCTTGCCTTGTCGATATGCGCGGCAAACTTGTCATTGGCATCATCGAGACGACGTTGAGTCGAGCCCACGCGATCTTCGAGGTCCTGCGAGGCCAAATCAATGCGGTCGACCAACAATCCGGTTGTCTGTTCGAAGCGGCCGGTGATCTTCTGGGTGCTTTCGTCCAGACCGTCGGAGAATGCTGCCGATGCGCGGGTGAGGGCACCGACGATCTGCTCGTTGGCATTATCCAGGCGGTTCTGTGTAGCACTGACCCGCTGTTCAAGATCCTGCGATGTGCGGTCAATGCGGTCCACCAGAACTGTTGCCGTATCGGCAAACTGGCCGGCAATCTTATGTGTGCTTTCCTCAAGACCTTCCGAGAAGGCTTCAGATGCCTGGCTGAGTTCGCTTACGATACGCTCGTTAGCATTGTCGAGCCGTCCTTGCGTTGTGCTGACACGCTCTTCGAGAACCTGCGAGGCCTGATCAATGCGCTCCACGAGAACACCGGTGGTTTGCTCGAAACGCCCGGTGATCTTCTGGGTGCTTTCTTCCAGACCATCGGCGAAGGCACCGCTTGCCTGACCGAGCTCTTTAATGATCTGCGTGCTGGCGCCGTCCAATCCGTCAGAGAATGCGGTCCGCGCCTTGCCGAGATTTTCCAGTATGCGCGTGCTGGCGCCCTCAAGATCCTCGGTGAACGATTTGCCGGTGTTGGTCAGCTCTTGGGTAAGGTCAGAGGAAATCTCATTGAGCAGCCCCGAGGCGTCATCGAAACGCTTGCCGAGCGTGCGGGCGGACTCCTCGATCTTGCTGAGCATGTCCGTGTTGTTTTCTTCCAGATGCGTGTAGAGCCGCCTGGTGGTCTCATCCAGCTTGGTGGTGAGCGACGTGGAGGTCTGGTCGATCTGTGTCGCCAGATCGCCGGAAACTGTCTCCATGCGGTCGTTCAATGTGAACGTCGTGCTTTCCAGGCGGGTGACCATGTCACTGGATGAGCGCTCAAGCTGATCGGTCAGGCGGGTGGACGTTTCATCCAGCCGGATCGACATGTCGCCTGCGGCATCATCGAGCTGTTTGAGCAGCTTCACGGATGTGGTTTCGAGCCGGTTGGTGACATCGTTGGAGGTGTTTGCAATCCGGTCGTTCAGATTGTGAGATGTTTTCTCCAGCCGGTCGGCCATTTCAATGGATGTTGTGGCAAGCCGGTCGGTGAGGCCGCTCGACGTCCTCTCCAGGTTTTTGGCCACTTCCATGGAGGTGCCTTCCAGCCGATCGGTGAGGGTGCCGGATGTGTCTTCCAGGTCTTTCGAAATCGTGGACGACGTCAGCGTAAGCCGGTCGGTCAACTCGCTTGATGTGTTCTCCAGGTCCTTGGAGATATCCAGCGATGTTTGCGATAACCGGTCGGTCAACGTGTTGGAGGTGTTTTCCAGGTTGTTGGAGATCTCCAGAGACGTATGGGACAGCCGGTCGGTCAACGTGTTGGAGGTGTTTTCCAGGTTGTTGGAGATCTCCAGAGACGTATGGGACAACCGGTCGGTCAACGTATTGGAGGTGTCTTCCAGGTTGTTCGAAATCTGCAACGAGGTGTTCGATAACCGCTCTGTCAGGGCGCCGGATGTGGTTTCCAGATTCTTGGCCACATCTATGGATGTGGTTTCAAGGTTCTTGGCGACCTCAACGGACGTGCTGGACAACCGGTCCGTAACGGCATTGGCCGTCTGATCGAGCTGTGTGGACAGGCCAAGTGTCGTCTCGTCCAGGCGGGTGGCGATATGTGATGTCGTCTCGTCGAGCCTGGTGGTCATCTGACCGGACGCGCCGTCAAGCAGGTCGGACAGCCGTGTCGTCGCCGTCTCCAGCCTGGTGACCATTTGCGACGATGTCTGGTCGATGCTGGACGACAACCGTGTTGTCGACTCGTCCAGCTGATTGGACATCTGACCGGTTGCTTCGGCCACACGGGTGAACAGGATGCCGGAGATTTCCTCAAGTTTACCGGTCATTGTGCCGGTAGCGTCATTGACCTGCTCAAACAGGGCGGATGATGTCGCGTCAAGCTTGCCGGACATGTCGCCGGTGGCCCTTTCAACGCGCTGGAACAGTTCGGCCGTGGTGTTTTCCAGTTTGCCGGACATATCGCCGGTTGCCTGCTCAACGCGCGAGAACAGTTCCGTCGTCGTGCTTTCCAGCTTGCCCGTGAGCTGGCCGGAAGCCTGCTCCATGTAGTCGAACAGGTCTTCGCGCGCTTGAGAGACGTTCTGCACGAACTGTCCGGACACCGACAGGAGCTTCTCTGTCAGGCCGATTCCAGACTTTTCAATATGCTGGGACAGCTCGACGCCTGAACTTTCGATCTGCTGGGCGACCTCGCTGGAGGTCGATTTCATGTGGTAGGTGATATTGCCCGATGTGGATTGCATCAGTTCGGAGAACTGCGAACCGGTTTCACGCAGTTGATCCGACAATGTGCCGGTCATGCGTTCGATCGTGCGTGTCACTTCCGAATTCACCGCACTCAATTCACCGGCGCTGCCGCGCAGGGACTCAACGACCGTATTCTCAAGTCCGCGGACCTGCTCGCTGAATTGCGCGGTTTCGGAGTTCAGTGTGCTCGACGTGCTCGACAGTGTATCAAGTTGCCCAGCGAGGTTGTCGGAGAACACGCGCATTTCGTTCAGCAGAACGCCTGACATCTGCTCCATGCGTGCGGTCTGATTGCCGACTTCGTTTCCGGCAAGCGTCGCCCGGCCGGCGATTTCCTCGATGGTCTGGGTAAGGCCGGAGGCTGCGCCATGCAGGCCCTGTTCCAAAGAGGTGAGGGTCTTGGCGGCCGTATCGATAATCCCACCCAGGCTCGTGGTATTGTCCTCCAGACGGTTCAACAGCGGGCTGGCCTCAGATCCGATGATCTGGCCGGCCTCCTGAAGGGCGGTGCGTTGGTTTTCGAGCCCGGTCAGCAAGGTGCGGATGCGCTCCTCGTTGGCGCCGAACGCGCGTTCGATGTTTGCCATTTCACGATGCACGACCCCTTCGAGTTCGGCAGCGCGGTGGACTGCCTGCTCAATACCGCCAACCAGCTGATCGACTTCGGCACGGACCGTTTGGGTAATTGTTGAAAGGCCTTCCGTCGCCACTTCCTGCGGCCTGATGAGCCGTAAGGCAGAGTGGACGAGGGCCTCGGAAACCATGCGCATGTGCTGTGCGCGCCACAGGAGATAGGCGGCAGCCCATACAAGGACGATCGGAAGAATCAAAATCATGGTTGCTGCCGCCATGGTCGGCAGTCCGTCGGCGCCAAGAACGTTCGGCTGGCGCTCGATCGTCTGGCTGAACAGGGCGAAAGATGCGAAAATCCAGAACAGCGACACGAAGAATGCCACCCAGAAGGATGTCATGGTCGGCCGCCGCTTCAGGCCGGCGATCGCCGCGGCCATGCCGGCATCGTTTTCGTTGGCTGCGTTGCCGCGTACGGGCGCCTGCTGGGCGCGCTGCGGACGCTGCTGCCGTTTTTCTTCAGCAGCGCGTTGCGGACGCTCTGTGTCGCGCCTGGCCTGTCTGCGCCGTGCGCGCCGTTGTTCACCTGAATTGCTTGCCATGCCCTGTTTCCCGCTACGCAGACACCATAATGGGTTCATGCCAGCTCTTACTTGAGCTCTTACACGATTATCCACGGTCCAAACCGGGCTACAACCGGCTCAGAATCCAAGAGCAGAAGTGTGAATCCATATGTTCAGGCACACACAATAGTGATGCCAGTATTCCGGCTAGCGTTACGCATCGGGGACGGCGCCGGACCGGGATCCGCCAAGTCCCCGTAACACGAGCCGGGATTATGGATGGCCTCCTCCATACCCTCAGCCGCAGATCACACACGTTAACCGAAAACGCATCCGTTTAGAACCAGAGCCAACCCGTCAGGGCTGAGTAATTGAAATTTTGGTTAAAATTGTGATCTGATCTGAATCACTTTGATAAGCATGTGTGCATCCGTGCCGCCGCCATGCGCAGTTCTTAACGGCAATTTCGAATCTGCGGGGATAAGTTGCGAACAAAGAGACAAACACAGGTGGTGGCGAAACATGACGGGTTTTCTGGCGCTCGATGGTGAGGATCAATATGCGCAGCGTCGCGATGATGCGGACGGTGAGATACTGAATCTAACGCATCTCAGCCGTTATACGATTAACGACAAGGCTCTTGAACTGGAGCTGCTGGGGATGTTTCGCGAGCAGCTCCAGTTTCAAACACAGATGCTTGCTGCCGCCGAAAATGCTGAAGACTGGAATATTGCCGCCCACAGCCTGAAGGGCGCGGCGCGTTCAATCGGTGCGGAGCGAATCTCCAGGTCTGCCTGCGCCTTGGAGAAGGCAGGGCATGACTGTCCGGACGCATGCAAGCGTGAAATGCTGGCTGAATTGGACCGGCATGTATCGGATTGCCTGCAGGCCATAGAAAAAATGTTGTGATAGCGAGACATCTGCTGCAACTTTGCGCATTGTCAACGCATCCACTATCCCCTAGATAACCGTGGCAACTCGTCAGGCGCGCCTATTGGGCGAGCCTGGCGTTGCTCTGTCCTAACCCCTTCCGAGTTTCCGCGATGGCGAAGATTAATTTTATTGAGTTTGACGGCAAGACACACGAAATCGATGCGACCAACGGTATGACCGTTATGGAAGCTGCAATAAAGAACATGGTTCCCGGTATCGACGCTGATTGCGGAGGAGCATGTGCTTGCGCCACCTGCCATGTCTATGTCGAGCCGGACTGGCTGGAAAAGGTCGGCGAACGCAGTGAAATGGAAGAAGACATGCTCGATTTCGCTTTTGATGTGCAAGACAGCAGCCGGCTTTCCTGTCAGATTCGCGTGTCGGACGAGCTTGACGGACTGACCGTCAAGATTCCTGAAAAGCAGTTCTGACCGGCCCGGAGCCCGTCAAGGCCTGCTACATTATTCACCCGTCTATAAAGGAGAGTCATCCATGAGCGCTGAGGCGATCACCACCGATGCTGTTATCATAGGTGGCGGGCCTTGCGGCCTCTTTGCCGTATTTGAACTGGGGCTGCTGGATATCCAGTGTCACGTGATAGATATTCTCGACAGACCAGGTGGTCAGTGCGCGGAGCTTTATCCTGAAAAGCCGATCTACGATATTCCCGGCCTGCCAGTGGTCACCGGTCAGGAGCTGACGGACAAGCTGCTGGAGCAGATTTCTCCGTTCAATCCCACGTTCCACTACAACCAGATGGTCACTGAGCTGACCAAGCGCGGTGACAACGATTTCGTCGTGAAGACTGATAGTGACGTGGAGTTTCATGCCAAGGTGGTGATCATTGCTGCCGGTGGCGGGAGTTTCCAGCCTAAAAAGCCGCCAATGCCCGGGATCGATTCTTTCGAGGGAACGTCGGTGTTCTATTCCGTCAAGAAGATGGAGGACTTCCGTGGAAAGGATATCCTGATTGTTGGCGGTGGCGATTCGGCACTCGACTGGACCTTGAACCTGCAGCCGTTGGCAAACAGCCTGACCTTGTTGCACCGGCGTCCTGATTTCCGGGCCGCTCCTGACAGTGTCAACAAGATGCGTGAGTTGGCCGATAAGGGCGCAATCGACTTCAAGATCGGCCAGGTGACGGCTTTGCATGGCGACGGTGGTGTGTTGACCGGCGTGACGGCCAAGGGCAAGGAAGGCGAATTCGACATTTCCTGCAATACGCTGCTACCGTTTTTCGGGCTGACGATGAAACTTGGTCCGGTGGCGGATTGGGGAATTAACCTGAATGAAAATCTCATTCCGGTTGACACAGAGAAGTTTGAGACCTCGATTCCCGGTGTCTTTGCCATTGGCGATATCAATCACTATCCAGGTAAACTCAAGCTTATCCTGTCAGGGTTCCACGAAGCTGCTTTGATGTCGCAGCAGGCGTTCCGGTATATCAATCCGGGCGAGCGGTTGACGTTCCAATACACGACGTCTTCGTCCAGCCTGCAAAAGAAACTGGGCGTTGTGTAACAGCGGTGTGGCAAAAAGCTGCGCCGCAAAGCGCGTTTCAGGGCCTGTTGACCATCAACAGGCCTTTACTGTCAGAGCTTGTTGACGGGGACTTTCAAAAATACATCTCCTTGCTCGTCGGCCGGAGGCAGTTGACCGGCCCGCATGTTGACCTGGATTGAAGGGATGATCAGCTTTGGTGCGCCAAGCTGGGCATCCCTCTCGGTCCGCATCCTGACGAAATCATCCTCACTGGTGCCTTCGCGAACATGGACGTTGCGTTCACGTTCTTCGGCGACAGTTGTTTCCCAAGCAAATTCAAGCCGGCCCGGTGCCTTGTAGTCGTGGCACATGAACAGCCGCGTTTCGGCGGGAAGCGACAGCACCTTATGGATTGAACGGAACAGCTGACGGGCATCTCCGCCGGGAAAATCGCATCGTGCGGTTCCAAAGTCCGGCATAAACATGGTGTCGCCGACAAACGCGGCATTGCCGATCACATAAGTCACGCAGGCGGGCGTGTGCCCTGGAGTGTGCAGCACATGGCCGGAGATTGTCCCCAGTTCAAATGTGTCGCCGTCGGTGAATAGTTTGTCGAACTGGCTGCCGTCGCGCTGAAATTCGGTACCTTCGTTGAAAATCTTGCCGAATGTGTTCTGCACATCGATGATCTTTTCTCCAATGCCGATCTTGCCGCCGAGTTGCTCCTGCAAATAAGGCGCTGCGGACAGATGATCGGCGTGAACATGACTTTCCAGAATCCACTCGGTTTTGTACCGTTGCGATCTTATGTGCCGGACAAGTTTGTCCGCTGACGCGGTTGAAGTCCGGCCGGCGGCGATATCGTAGTCCAGCACGGAATCGATGATCGCGCAGGCCCGGGTGGCGGGGTCGGTGACAATGTGACTGATTGTGTTGGTGGCGGTATCGAAGAAGCTTTCCACATCCGGGTGCGATGTCATATTGATGTCCTCGCGCGGGAATTTGGCGGCACTGTGTGTTCGTACCCGTGATGATAAGATGTTTGGGGTGGCAAATTAAGTGGCAAACCATCCGGGGCGTTTGCAATTCCATTGTTTGGCGGGTGCAAGAGGTGAGATGACTGGCGATCTTGGCGAGGCGACCGGCAGGGCCGCCTGGGTACTGCTTGGCGGCCGCGCCGGTGACAATGCTCAAGCCCAGGCGCTGGCAGCGCTGAGCGGCTGCGTCGTTCGGGATTTCCATGTCACGTACAACCCGCTGTATGCTGTCCCGAATGTGGTGCTGGGAAGTAGCCGGATCAGTGTAAGAGACTGTCAGCCCGCAGATCCAGAACCGCCCTGGCCGGATCTCGTGATCGGAGTGGGCCGGCGCAGCGTGCCGCTGGCGCGCTGGATCAGGCGGCGCTCCGGCGGCCGCAGCCGGCTTGTTCAGATTGGCCGGCCGCGTGCGCCGCTGCACTGGTTCGACCTTATCATTACGACGCCGCAATATGCTCTGCCGGCTGCCGCGAATGTCCTGCAAATGGCGCTTCCCTTTACCGGACAACCCGACACCCCGCCGGATGTGAGCGAATGGCAGTCGGCGTTTTCGCACCTGCCGCGCCCGTGGATTTCCGTGTTGGTGGGGGGATCGCGGCACCCATATGTTTTCGACAGGGATGCAGCGGCGAAGCTGG
The DNA here is from genome assembly GCA_028282065.1 of Aestuariivirgaceae bacterium. Taxonomy (GTDB): domain Bacteria; phylum Pseudomonadota; class Alphaproteobacteria; order Rhizobiales; family Aestuariivirgaceae; genus JANQIR01. The sequence goes on along the minus strand of JANQIR010000247.1, from coordinate 17 downwards.
CTAAAGACGCCTCCGAA
>JANQIR010000240.1 GCA_028282065.1 Aestuariivirgaceae bacterium | reverse complement strand
AATACCCCAGCTGGCCAAGCCTGCTCGACAGGCTTTCTGCCGTGAAATCGGCAATATGCTGCAAAGCCTGCGGGCCGACGGTCGACCAATCGCCGGCATCGCCACTGCCGCCGGATTCCACACCGCTGACCTGATGCAGCGTCTTGCCCTGGATATCGCGCAAGGTCCATCCGTAAACGATCTTGACCTGGCCGGCCGGGTCACGCTGTGGCGTGAAATCACCGGCCAGCGTAAAGGCGTTCGGAAAACGCCCCGTGACGATCGCAATGTCGCGCTTGGCGGCGGAGGCAACAAGTGCCTTGCTCAAATCACCCGCCAGACCGGATGGCAATCCGTTCATCTTCGTCAACAAAATCGGTGGCGGCGTGTTGAATTTCGCCGCTGACGATGTTTCCGGCGTCTTCTGAAACGGCTGTTGCGTCCCAGAGCAGGCCGCAATCCCCAGCAGGATCACGATCCATGCCAGAACCTCAAAGGCTCCTCGGCCCATTTTGTTCAACCGGCCACTCACCACCACCCACCAAGACAATCACTCAAACGGCCCGAAGGCCACATACCCCGCCTATCTGACGATCAGATCCAGCGGATATTTCGACAGCGGCTCGGGCGCTTTCGCTGTCACAATATAGCTGCGCCCCAGGGTCATGGCGCATCCGCTGTCCGAATCCATCAAGATCATATGCGCAAAGAACACCATGTTCTTGCCGAGCTTAACGTCATTTCCGTGGTAAAACATCGGATAATCCATCCAGCTCGGCGTAAACTTGGCCCCCAGTGCATAACCGCAGGCATTGAGCCGATGCCGGGCCAGCCCATGCTCATCCATGACCCGGGCATGGGCATCGAACACATCCCCCGCGGATTTGCCCGGCCGCATCATATCCTCACAAGCCTTAAGGGCATCTTTCGCCGCTTCATGCAGCGCGATGTGCCGCTTCTTTGGCTCACCCACGATGAACGTACGCATGAAGGCGGCATGATAATGACGGTAGACGCCGGCCCATTCCAAGGTCAGTTGATCGCGTTTGGAGAGCTTACGGCGGCCCGACTTGTAACGGCACAAAAGCGCATCACGACCCGACCCGATAATAAACTCGTTTCCGGGATAATCCCCACCGCCCGCAAAAATGACATTGTGCTGTGCGGCCAGGATATCGCCCTCGTTTGCACCAGCGCAGGTCGCTTCCACGGCCGCCTTCAGTGCCTTGTCCCCCAAACGGCCTGCTTTACGGACATACTTCAATTCGGCTTCGGATTTGACCTGCCTGATGATGTTCACAAGGTTCGACGCCTCGGCAAGCGAGCAAAAGCCCTCCAGTTCCGCAAAGACCGCCCGGCCGTTGAAGTGGGTAAGACCGTATGCATTGGTCTCGATGCCGAGCCTTTTGCCCTTCGCACCCAGATCCGCCAACATGTCCTTGAGCTGTCCGGCCGGCTGTGCGCCCTTTTCGTCGGTCCAGACCCGTATGTCCTGAAGAATGGACGTATGCTGCGCCTGCCGCAGATCGGCCGACCGCGTCAATAGCGCCAGCTTCCCGTCGCAACCGAGATACAGGCACTGGAAGAAGCAGAACCCGAACGTGTCGAAACCCGTCAGGTAATACATGCTCTCCTGCTGGAACATCAAAAGCCCGTCCAGCCCCTCCGCCTCCAGCGCCTTGATGGTCTTGCGGATGCGCGTCCGGTATTCCTTCATCTCAAAATGCAGTGCCATACAAATCCCCTCGCATTGGATCTGCCGAATAGATATCAGCCGCCTAACATAACAGCCGACATCTGCCGTCCGTAGTCCGGCTCACCGCGATGCGTCATACGCCGGTAGCTGAAGAACCGATCATCATGCGCATAGGTGCAGGTTGCAAGGTCCGCAACGCCCGCCAGTTTCATCGCGGTCAGCCTGTGGGTCACATAACCTGGAAGATCGAACATGAAATGCCCCTCGCGGCCGGATGGCACGAAAAACCGCGCATTGGCCGGCTCGGCCTCGCAGAACCGGTCGTGGAACTCCGGCCCGACTTCATAGTTCGACTGGCTGATCGTCGGCCCGATCACGGCGTGAATAGAACTGCGGCCGGCGCCCAGCCTTTCCATGGCTTCAACGGTGGCTTCCAGAATTCCGCCGATCGCCCCCTTCCAGCCCGAATGGGCAGCGCCGACACACTTGCCTTGAACATCGGCAAACAAAACCGGCGTGCAATCGGCAGTATTGACTGCAACGGCCAGCCCCGGCCGGTCGGTCACCACCGCATCAGCCTTTGGCGCGTCCTTCCAGTCCCACGGTTCTTGAACATGTACTGCCACTGCGCTGTGGATCTGATAGGGCGTGACCAGCGCCTTTGCGTCTAGTTGTGCTTTGACCTCAATCCGGTTCCGGTCGACATCCGGCCGGTGGTCTTTTGATCCCAAACCGGTATTCAAGGACGCATAGATACCCGTTGAATGCCCGCCGCGCCGGGTGAAGAATCCATGGCGCACCCCTGCAATGGCATCGAGTTCGCGGGCCGTAATGATCATTGACGGTTTCCCTCAGGCGCACCAAACGGTGCCGGCGTCGCAAGCTCTGGATGAGCGATGGCCAATACCTTGAACAAATGGCCCATTTGCGCACCGGCAGCAAGCCGTTCTGCCGCCCGAGACAGCATGATGCGCTGCCGGGCATCGCCACGCTTCTTTAACACCTCAATGCGCTCGGCCAGTCCCATCCGCAACAGGAACTGGCCTTGCGCCATCGGACCGTGAACCTTCGCTCCCTCTGCCCTGGCGGCCATCTCAAGCGCCTCAAAATCCACATGAGACGTCAGATCGCATTCTCCTGGCATCTCCAGAATGTCAGCGGGACTGTGCTTACGAATTGCCTGTACCGTATCGCCCGTAGCAGAGCGCACGTGACCGTAGTCGATAATCAGGGCGGCACCGCCGTGTTGCGAAACGCGCCGGGCGATCTTCTGGGCATAGCCGCTGCGGGAACGGGATGTTTCCGCAATCTCTCCATCTTGAGCCTCGCCTACCCAGACCGGAACATCCTCGTCAGCCACCACTTCGGGCATGGCACCAAGTACCAAACGTCCATCATCCAAGACGACGGCCCGGTCGTACCAGCCACCCGGCCCGCGAACAATCTGGCGCACCGGCAACGCATCGAAGAACTCATTTGCCACAATCAGGCACGGACCTTCGGGAATATCGTCCAGATGCGCGTGCCAGCTCACCGGCACATTCAGATTGCGAAGCGTCCGCTCCTGCTCCTGCTTCAGCACCGCGCTGGTTTCCACCATGTGCACCTGCACCGAATCGCAAAAGCCCGGCATGACATCGCCCGCCCGCATCAGATCAGCCATCAGCGTTCCGCGCCCTGGTCCAAGCTCGATCAGATGAAACGGGTCAGGAGCATTCATCGTCTGCCATCCGGCCGCGCACCAGATACCGATCAATTCGCCGAACACCTGACTGACTTCCGGTGCCGTGATGAAATCACCGGCACGTCCAAGCGGGTTGCGTGTGCGGTAGTACCCGAACTGTTCATGCGACAGACACATATCGAAGTAACGTTCCAGCGGCATAGGCCCGTGCTCCTCGATCTGCGCGACAATGATGCGCTCAAGCGGTGTCTGTTTCGGACCTGAGGCGCTCTTGGTCATGCGAACGTCCTTGAGCGCAATATGAGCCACACGCCTACGGCGATGAGCGGCAGGGACAGGATCATCCCCATGGTCAGCCACCCGCCCGCCAGATAGCCGATATGGGCATCCGGTTCGCGCACGAACTCCACAATGATCCGCGATGCGCCATACCACAGCGCGAACACACCGGACGCAAAGCCGGGTGCGGGAAGCTTCTTCCAAACATGGGTCACCACCCTAACCGCCAGAAACAGCAGGATGCCTTCCAGAACAGCCTCGTAGAGCTGGCTTGGATGACGTGCCTCAAGATGGCCGTCCGGCGGAATGGGAAACAGCACCGCCCAGGGAACGTCCGTCTCCCGGCCATAAAGTTCGCCGTTTATGAAGTTCGCCAGCCGGCCGAGAAACAGGCCGATCGGCACACTTGCGGCTCCCAGATCGAGCAGTTGGTCAAGGCCGATACCCTTTCGCCTGCCATAGATCAGGCAGGCCAGCACCACGCCAAGAAATCCGCCGTGGAAAGACATGCCCCCCTGCCACATCTGCAGGATCTCTCCAGGATGCGCCAGAAAGTAGGCTGGATTGTAGAACAGCACGTAGCCCAGCCGGCCGCCCAGCACGACACCGAGCGTGCACCACAGCAACAGGTCATCGAGCTGAGCCGGCGTCGTCGAAGGTTCGCTTCCCGGCCATAAGGACCGGTCCCGCACCAGCCGCTTGGCGTACCACACAGCCAGAAGCAGGCCGAAGATATAGGCCAGCGCATACCAGCGCACCGCAACGGGGCCGAGGGAGAAGGCGATCGGGTCAATGACCGGGAATGGCAGTGCAAACAAAGTCGGCATGATGGTGCGCGACAGTGGCGTTTGCCATTCCGACCGTCAAGTGCGCAGTTTCACACCAGTCCCATTCGGCGAAGATCCTTCATATCGATCTTCAGCTGGAGCTGCCGCATTTGTGAAAGAACAACGTTCAACGCATCACGCAAAGGCATGCCGATCTCCTCCGGCAGCGGATCCATATCGCCGATCATATAGTCCATGAACGAAAAATCCGGCCCCTCCACCAGCCGCATGACCTGTGGCGGAAGGAACGGCAACGCCAAGTCGCCATCTGCCGAGATTTCAAAATAGATCCGCGACATCCGGTAATCGCCGAGCAGGTCGCCGAATGCTTCGTTGCGAATAGCGACGAACCTGTCCAGACTAAAACTGTTGCGGATATCGCGGGCCTTGCCCAGCGATTCCATCGATGGTTCGACGATATAGAGCATGACCAGTTCAAATCCGGCATCGCGAACCTGCTGCAGCATGTCGAGTTCATCGACAATGTTGCAGAAACGAATCAGGTGCCGGGCCGGCAGATCGATCACATAGTCCCGCCCGGTATGCGTCAGCACCGTGTCGAACATGGCCATCTGGCCCTGCACCTTCGAGATATCGACCAGCTTGGACGTGTCGGGATACCAGCGAATGATCCGGCCGCCGGGATTGTCGGCGTCCAGGACAAATGGAGGCCGGCCCATCGCGGTGAGATAGTCCGCATAGAGTCTGCCCAGCAGGGTCTTGCCGTTACGCGCCCTGTCGGAGCAGACAACATAAATTTTGGGGTCCATGGCCACCCGCAGAGAAACTAGACAGCCGGTACCATGACATAACAAAGGCGCACCGTGAACAAATCACGATGCGCCCTGCAAAACTTGTCAACAGGACCTGACCGGCGAAATCAGGTGCCGGTCTTTTCAACCACGACGGGCTCCGGTGCGGTTGCCACTTTTGAACCGGACCGGCCGCCGCTAACGATATCCTGCATGAGTTTCAGGCGCTCGAACTCTTCGTCGATTTCCGAACACCACTTGCGCACATAGCCGCGCAGCACGAAGGAGTAGTCACCTGCCGATCCGTCCGGGGCCTTGTTTTCGATGAAATCCCTGAGCGTCACATTGGCGACGTCGACCTGCTCGTAGGCCATTTCGTTCAGTTTGGGGATATCGATTTCCCGGGCTTCATTTATGCCGGCAAAATACTTCTTGTAGGTCCCTTCGTCCCACTCGAAAAAGTTCGACTCGTTGATGAAGTTGCGCGCCACGATGTAGTCGATGTCGTTGACGTACTTCTTGATTTCCGAGATTTCATCCAGCGAGGCGATCGCCGGCCCCAGGATGTGAAACAGGCCCAGCTTGAACATGCCGCCACGCACCGCCTCCAGAACGCCTATGCGCTCAAATGTGTCCAGTGCCGTCGAAAGATTGCCCGCCTTGAGATCGACCACGGTTACATTGACATTGGCCGTCTCCAGCGTGTCGAGGATCTTCATTTGATGCGCCACGTTGTTGAGATCGATGACCTCGGAGATCATCGGATAGAAACGGTGCAACGTGCCGCGGGGGAATTCAGTGTCGAAGGCGCGTGCAAGAACGTTCTTCCGGGCCAGAAAATCCAAAAGTGCCCGCGAAACTGTTGTTTTGCCTACGCCGCCTTTATCCGCGCCGACCAGTATGACTGTTGGTTTCATGAAGATCTCCCTCTCAACTTGGCAAACCACCTTATGTGCGGTGGAGCCAGTTTGACCATTTTGGCTCGAGAATCCGGCGATAACTTGACCCCCGTCCGGACTGTCCCGGGTATGGCCGGTTTCCGGAACATGCTCTAACACTTCCCCCTGGTCGGGCATATCGTCATATTGAATGAAACACATATTTCTGAAAACGTGGAAGCAGCTAACCATGGCCAGCGCGTTTGGATACAAACAGCAGCCAGACAAACCACCATTTCCGGGTACAACAGATGACGACGACATCCTCAAGGTTTTTTGACGAACTCGCCAAGCTTATGACCAACGCTGCCGGTGCCGCACAGGGTGTGCGCAATGAAATCGACCAGTTGGTCAAAACCCAGGTGGAGCGTGTGCTGAACGACCTGGACGTCGTGCAGCGTGAAGAATTCGAAGCGGTGCGCGACATGGCGGCAAAGGCACGCGAGGAAAACGAACGCCTACAGGCACGTATCGGGGAACTGGAGACCAAGTTGAAAGACGGCAAGAGCTGACCTCGCTGCCCGGCCGTCACCTGCTCTGGAAAACTGTATGTGGAGTAAGCGGCTCCACCGTCCACACCCCCCTTGATGCGAGCTGATCCATCCGGCAACCTCAAACTTGTAGGTGCCCAATTGATTCGCAACGCAATATCTGGGGTGCTTGTGAGCTGGTGCCGGCGCCAGTCTGTGGCAAGAGGTGGGGACGCGAGATGACTGCAGCCTTGTCTATTGAATTCGACACGACCAATCCGCTCGATACGGTGGAAAGGCTGGCAGCCGACAACGACTGGTTCGTCGACCGACCGGCTGACGACGAAGTCAACATGATCGTCGAAGGGTCCTGGACGGATCTGCATGTCAGTCTCAATTGGCGCGAAGATCTCGAAGGGCTGCACCTTGCCTGTTCGTTCGACATGAAGGTCCCTCTCGGCCGCCGCGCGGAAGTGAGCAGACTGGTCACCATGATCAATGAGCAGCTTTATTTCGGCCATTTCGACATATGGCAAAGCGACGGTGCCTTGATGTTCCGCAACGGATTGCTGCTCACAGGCGGAGCGGAAATTCTGGAAGCCCAGTGCGAAGCGCTCATTTCCCTGGCAATCGAGGCCTGCGAGCGTTATTTCCCCGCGGTTCAATTCGTCATCTGGGCCGGCAAGTCGGCGGAAGATGCGATCCAGTCAAGCCTGCTGGAAACCCAGGGTGAGGCATGACCATCGAGTTGACAGGCAAATTGGTCCTGCTCGGCGCCGGCAAGATGGGGGGCGCCATGCTGCAGGGCTGGATTGCGGGCGGCCTGGATCCAGCGCTCGTAGCCGTGCTCGATCCCGCGCCTCCCTCTGAGGTCGCTGCCCTGATCGCAGAACACGGCATCGCCCACAATCCATCTGTAGAAACAATCGGAGGCGTCGAGGTCCTGATCGCCGCGGTAAAGCCGCAGATCATGGATGAAGCCCTGCAGACGGTCCTACCGCTTGGCGCATCCAAACCGCTGGTCCTTTCGGTCGCTGCGGGCAGGACCATCGCTAGTTTCGAAGCACACTTCGGCAAAGATGCCGCTGTCATACGCTCCATTCCCAATACACCCGCCGCGATCGGGCGTGGCATCACCGCCATATCATCGAATGCCAACGTTTCATCCGCGCAACTCGCCCTGGCCTGTCAGTTGCTGTCATCGATTGGCGAGGTGGTAACGGTTGACGACGAAACGCTCATCGACGCTGTCACGGCGGTCTCGGGATCCGGCCCTGCCTATATCTTTTACCTGACGGAGTGTCTGGACGCGGCTGGCCGTGCGGCCGGCCTGCCCGATGAACTGGCAACGAAGCTTGCCCGTGCGACCGTGTCGGGCGCGGCAGAACTGATGCATCAATCCGGCATCGACGCAGCGACCTTGCGCGAGAACGTCACCTCGCCAAAGGGTACGACAGCCGAAGCCCTTGGGATCCTGATGGCGGACGACGGTTTGGAGCCACTCATGCGCGACGCAGTGGCTGCGGCGACACGCCGGTCGCGTGAGCTTGCAACCTAGCTGTGAAGTGCTCTAACGTCCTGAGCGAATTGTACACAGACGCGCAGGAAGGAATACGAGATGGCCGGCAAGAAAGATCCGCGCGACAAGATCGTCGATGCCGCACTGAAACTGGCCGAAACCCGGTCTTGGCGCGACATCAGGTTGACCGACATTGCCGGTGAGGCCGGCATAACCCTTGCCGAACTGGCCGGGCACGTCTCCGGCAAGTCCCATATTTTGGGGCTGTTCGCGCGCCGCGTGGACCGTCAATTGCTGGCGGCCTTGGAAGAAGATCCGGTTGAAGGCGGCATCCATGACAGGTTGTTCGACATCATCATGCGCCGGCTGGAACTGATGGAACCGCACCGCAAGGCGATCGCCAATATCATTGCCGCTCCGGGCGAAAGTGCGGCCGACTGGGCCCGGCTTTATGGCTCCCTCATACAGAGTCAGACCTGGATCCTGTCCGCCGCCGGCCTGGACGACAGCGGCCCGCGCGCCGGATTGAAAGTCAACGGCTTGGCTTATGTCTATGGCCGGACGCTGCGCGTGTGGGCGCAAGACGATGAAGCCGGCAAGGCACGCACCATGGCCGAACTCGACCGCGCCCTTCGCGATGGCGCGGACTGGTTACGGCGGCTCGACACGCCCATGGCCTTGTGGAACGCCTTTGGCGGGCTTGCGCGCGGTCTGTGGCGTAACCGCACCCGCCAGACACAATCATCCACACAGCCCGAACCGGCAGCAAGGCCCGGCAACCAGGCCGAATCCTGAAGACAGCCCATGTCCGACGCCATAACACCGCAGATAAGCTTTGACGACTTCATGAAGGTCGATATTCGGGTCGGCACCATCCTAGAGGCCGAACCGTTTCCCGAGGCCCGCAAGCCCGCTATCAAGTTGAAGATCGATTTTGGGCCCGAGATCGGTGTCAAGAAATCTTCGGCCCAGATCACCAAATACTACGACATCGACACACTGCCGGGCCGGCAGGTCATGGCCGTCGTCAACTTCCCGCCGCGCCAGATTGGTAAGATGATGTCGGAAGTCCTCACGCTCGGTATGCCGGATAACGATGGCGATGTGGTCTTGTGCACCGTCGAACGGCCGGTTCCCAACGGCGGACGATTGTATTGAAACGGCCTGCGAGCCTGTGCGCCTGACGGCAGGTCAGACCGGAAGTCTGACATTGACCCTCAAACCGCCAAGCTTGCTGTCACCGAGCGTGATGTCGCCACCATGGCTCTGTGCTATGTCCCGTGCGATGGCCAGGCCAAGACCGGTGCCGATCTCGTCCTGATTGCGTGCATGATCGAGCCGGACGAACGGCCGGAACACTTCCTTGCGTTTCTGCACCGGAATTCCAGGACCGTTATCATCGACCGTTACGTGAAGATACCGCCCGTCATTGCGGACAGCCAACTCCACAACGTCGGCGAACCGCGTCGCATTGGCGGCCAGATTGGTGATGCAGCGCTTGAAGGCAATCGGTTTCACCGGCGCCGTGACGTTCGGACCATAGCGCATGGACACTTCACAACCACCGCGCGCCAGGCTGTCGCAAATCGCCTCCAGCAGCCCACCGATATCCGTATCGGAAACCGTTTCGCCACCGTCTCCACGCACAAAGGCGATATAGGCCTCCAGCATGCGCTGCATTTCGTCGACATCTTCCTTCAGGGCCCTAACTTTCGGGTCGTCCGGCAGAAATGCCAGTTCCAGTTTGAACCGGGTTAAGATAGTCCTGAGATCGTGACTGACACCAGCCAGCATGGCGGTGCGCTGCTCGACATGACGCTCAATCCGCCGCTTCATGTTTATGAAGGCTTCCGCCGCAGCGCGTATTTCCGATGCCCCGCGGGGTTGAAAGTCGTCCACCTCGCGCCCCATACCGAAACTTTGCGCAGCTTCAGCGAGCTGCAGGATCGGCCGGATCTGGTTGCGTAGAAAGACGATGGCGACGAACAGTAGGACAAGTGACGATCCCACCATCCACAACAGAAAGATATGTGTGTTGGAAGCCGCCGCACGGTCATGCCGTGTCAGAAACCGGAAAATCACCCCCTCGTCGGCCTGCACCCGTAAATCCACATAACCCGACTGGCCGATCGTATCGAGCCAGAACGGCTTACCGGCATACCTGCTGACATATTGCGAGAGCTTGCGGTCCAGCAGGGAAAAGAATGGTTTAGGCGCAGGCGGCGGCAGCGTGCCGCCCGTGGCGTCTATCTTCAATCCGATCGCGAGCTTTTCGTTGGCCATCGCTTCAAGCTTCTGAAGGCTCTCGGCAGTCTTTGGCATCGTGTCATAGACATCAATGACAAAGGCGATTTCACGCGCGACGCTACGCGACAGGGCCTTTGTCACGTTGTCCCAATGCCGCTCCATGAAAATGCCCGCCATGATCGACTGCAGCAGAACCATCGGTGCAATCACGATAATCAGCGACCGCCGGTAAAGCCCTTCCGGCAGGTGCCGTTCCAAAAAGCGGTTGAACCGGTAGTAAAATGTCCGGTCAGTTTCGCCTGAAACGGTATCTTCGGTAATTGCGGCCATGCCTGCTGAACCACGTAAGCTCGTCAATCCACATGGAGAATATAGCCCGATCCGCGCACGGTTTGCAGATAAACCGGAACGGCGGGGTTTTCCTCGATCTTGCGCCTGAGACGGTTGATCTGCACGTCCACCGCCCGTGCGCTGTCATCGGCACCCGGCTGCGTCAGGTCGGCGCGTGCGACCACCTCTCCTGCCCGCTGTGCTAGCACCCGCATCAGTTCCTGCTCACGCGTGGTCAGTTTGACCACATCGCCATCCCGCCGCAGTTCTCCACGGCTCACATTGAACTGATAGTCGCCGAACTGAATCTGCTCCACAGCCGGCTGGGCAAAGTCGTTCCGGCGCAGGATATTCTGTATGCGCAACAACAGCTCCTGCGGCTCGAAGGGTTTCGGCAAATAGTCGTCACCACCAGCACTCAGGCCTTCGATACGGTTCTCGATTTCTGCGAGCGCCGACAGGATCAAAATCGGCACGCCATTGGTTTCAGCGCGCAGCGACCGGGTCAGTTCGAGGCCGGTCTCGTCCGGCATCATGACGTCCATGACAATCAGGTCATACCGGATACCACGCATCTTCTCACGCGCCTCGGCCGCATTGGCCGCCGCCGACACCCAAAGACCGTGGTCCGACAGATAGGACTGCAGCAGCTCACGAATGCGGGTGTCATCATCGACAACCAATATATGGGCGGGTCCACTCATGTCATGCTCCTACCCGGCAGACTGACCTTACAAGCCTGCCGGTTTCGCCCTGCCGGTCAGGCGGGCGATGTAGTCATGCTGATCCTTGTCGATCATGCGGTACAGCACCGTACGGTAAGCTTCGCCAGCCCCCTCATCGAGGCCCTGCATCGCTGTCGCAATCCGGGTTATCTGCGGCGCCATCAAATCACGATGCAGCTGCTCCCCCTTCTCGGTGAGATACAGCAGCCGCTGACGGCGGTCGCGGGCACCTTCCCTTTGAAAGACGAACCCCTTTTCTATGAGTTCGCGCAAGACCCGGCCGAGACTTTGTTTGGTAATCCTCAGTATGTCGAGCAACTCAGCGACCCGCATCCCCGGATTGCGGCCGACAAAGTGCAACACGCGATGGTGCGCCCGTCCAAAACCGTAGGTCTCCAGAATGGTATCGGGGTCCGAGACGAAGTCCCGGTAGGCAAAGAACAACAACTCGATCAGCTCGACGATTTCGTCACGATCTTCGCCGGCGTGAACCGCCTTTTCACCCCGCCGAGGGCCTCCGGAATGTGCCTGTAAATTTATGTCAGCCATATTGACATATTTTTCCGTGATTGATATGTGTCTCAACCTTGCTCAATAATCGGGCATCAGGTCTTGCGATCCAGCATCGCATCGACCCTGCAGGCCAAGCCGGAACCGCTCCGGTTTGCCATTTGGGCAAGCGTTATAGGCCGATTGTGCCGGTGTATGCAAAGGGCTGCCGGTGCGTCTGCAGCATGAGTTGCTGCCGTTACGGGTGTAAGAGGGAGATCGCCCATGTCTGTTTTGCCATTCGATCAGCGAGAAGGTGTCATTTGGTATAATGGCGAGTTCGTGCCCTGGGAACAGGCAACTCTACATGTGTTGTCGCACGGGTTACATTATGGCAGTGGCGTATTTGAGGGCGAGCGGGCCTATGGCGGTGAGATTTTCCGTCTCACCGAACACACTCAAAGACTGTTCAAGTCGGCAGAAACCCTCGACATGGAAATCCCATATACCGTCGAGGAAATTGACGAAGCCTGCCGTGAAACGCTTGTCAGGCAGGGACTGGTCGACGCCTATATCCGGCCCGTTGCCTGGCGCGGTTCGGAAATGATGGGCGTGTCGGCACAGACGACACGGATCAATGTTGCCATCGCTGCCTGGGAATGGCCGGCGTATTTCGATCCCGCACAGCGCTTGAAGGGCATCCGGCTCGACATGTCCGAATGGCGCCGGCCCGATCCGCGCACCGCACCGTGTCATGCCAAGGCCGTCGGTCTTTACATGATCTGCACCCTGTCAAAGCACGCAGCCGAGAAGAAAGGCTATGCCGATGCATTGATGCTGGATTGGCGCGGCCAGGTTGCCGAAGCGACCGGCGCGAATGTGTTCTTCGTGCGTGACGGAGAACTGCATACGCCGACGCCGGACTGCTTCCTCGACGGCATCACGCGCCAGACCGTCATGGAACTGGCCCGCAACCGGCAGATCAAGATCCACGAGCGCGCCATCATGCCCGAGGAAATGGAAGGCTTCGAGCAGTGTTTCATCGTCGGCACGGCAGCCGAGGTCACACCGGTATCGGAAATCGGTCCATACCGTTTTGAAGTCGGTGAAATCACCAAAACGCTGATGAACGACTATACCGCTGCGGTACGCCCTCAGGCCGCCGCCGCCGAGTAGCCGGAAGTTCATCTTACGCACCGGTACGTCTTGCACCGCACGACCAGCCGTCTGCCTTATTTCCGGCAGACGGAACGGGTTTTTGTTCACCCGTCATCTTGTGGCTTTGCAAATCGCACCGCCGCAAGTACCGTCCAAGCGTGCAACAACGCCTGCAAACGACTGCAATTGCGGGATGAGGTGACCGGGATGATCAAAAGATCGGCAGCGACAATCGGATTTGTCTTGTTGCTCCAAACAACGTCCGCATTTGCCGGAGACTACGCCTTCACCTGCCAGGGTCTCAGCCCGGAATTTCAGCTCGAAGACGGTGAGATCTACAATAACGGCAAAGCCTTGAAACCCCTGCAGAAACGCACCATAGACGTTCGAAAGATGCAAGGCCACTGCACCACCAAGGCCGGCAAGCAGTACACGTTCTCAAACAATATCACACTGGTTGAGACCAAAGTGAATCACCTTGGGTCGAGGTTCAATCTTTACTTTGTGTGTGAAGAAGCCAGCAGCGGCATTCCTGCGAATGTGAATGATTGCTCGGGCGATGTGATTACCTCTGACAAGAGACTCGTGCCAAATTTGTCGGAAACCCTGGGGAAATGAGCATCTCGACGCAGGCGATTCACAACGTAGACAAATTTCTATATGATCGCGCTCCAAACATCGCGGGCAGCTCCTGGGAGAATCGCATGATTTCCGTCCGACGTTTCATCCTTACAGCCACGTTGGCAACCGGATTGGCTATTGCGCCAGCCATGATCGCCAGCGCATTCGCCGGTAATAACGAGTCGACCGGCGAAGCCATCGAGTCCTTCATCAAATCAGGCCAGATTTCCCTCGGAACCCGCCTGAATGACGAGCGTCTCTTTCAGATTTTCACGTTCTATGAGAGCCGCAATTTCAAGCCGATCTGGACCCGGGACAACGGGGTCAAGACCAAGGCAAAGGAATTCTTGAAGGCCCTCAAGCGCTCCTACGAGCACGGCCTGAAACCGGGCGATTATAGCATCAAGGACATCGAGGAACGCATGACGAGCCAGAACCCTGAGGTTCTGGCTGAGTTGGACCTGCTGATGTCGCACACATTCGCGGATTTCGCGCACCACCTCTCGCAAGGCCGTGTCAGGCCGAACCGGGCCAACCGCAACGTGGCGATCCGACCGACGGGACGCGGTCCCCTGACCTTGATCGATGGCGCTGAAGCCGCCGACGACATTGGCCCTTATCTCGATACGCTCAAACCGCAAACACCGCGCTATGACCGCCTCAAGTCAAAGCTGGCAGTCTACCGCCAAATTGCGGCAAAGGGCGGCTGGCCACGTGTACCGACCGGAAAGACCCTCGAACCGGGCGATCGCGACCAGCGGGTTCTGGCCATCCGCCGGCTGTTACTGGCAACCGGCGATCTCAAGCGGTCGGCAGGGGGCATCACCTACGACCCGGACGTTGTTGAGGCCGTTAAGCGTTTCCAGGCACGGCACGGCCGCCACCCCGATGGCGTTATTGGGCCGAGCACCCTTAAGGCCATGAACGTGCCGATCAAGGAGCGGATCCGCCAGATGGTGGTCAACCTCGAGCGCCGCCGCTGGATGCCGAACAATCTCGGCCGGTTCTATGTCTTCGTCAATCAGGCCGACCAGTATCTGAAAGTCGTCCGCAAGGGTAAGACGATCCACACGGCACTGCTGGTTGTCGGAAAGCCTTACCACCAGACACCGGTCTTCTCAGACCGCATGGAATACATCGTCATCAACCCGTACTGGAATGTGCCGAAATCCATTGCCAACAAGGAATACCTGCCGAAGCTGCGCCGCGACCCCGGGGCGCTTTTGCGGCAGAACATCCGGCTGATTTCATCGGGCGGCCGGGAGGTGGACCCCTATTCGGTGAACTGGTCATCTGTTTCGCGGGTGCCCTATTTGCTGCGGCAGGATTCAGGTGACCGCAATGCGCTGGGCCGGATCAAGTTCATGTTCCCCAACCGGTACGCCGTCTATATCCATGACACTCCGTCGAAGAAGCTGTTCGCCAGGGAGCAGCGGTATTTCAGCCACGGGTGCATGCGCGTACAGAACCCGGTCGACCTCGGTGAAGTCCTGATGAGAAGCCAGGGCTGGACCAAGGCCAAGATCAATGCTCAGATCGCCACCAACCAGCGAAGGATCGTCCGGCTGAAACGGCATATACCGGTGCACGTGACTTATTTGACTGCCTGGGTGAACAAGGACGGCAGCGTACATTTCCGCGATGACGTCTATGGCCGCGACAAGCGTCTTGCCGCAGTTCTTCGGCAGTAGTTGCATACGCGGGCGGAACAGCTCAATTGAATTGGGTTATCCGCCGGTCACGGGCGGGAAGAAGGCGACCTCGCGCGCATCCCTGATCGGGGCATCGAAGGCGGCGTGTTCCTGATCCACGGCAGCGCGAATGACCCTGAGGTCGGCAAACGCCTGCGCATAGCCTTCATCGCGGCCTTTCAGCCACTCGATGAGGTCCGAAACGGTTTCAACCGTATCAGGCGCCTCGACGATTTCTTCCCCGGTGCCAACGCGCTGACGCACCCAGGCGAAATACAGCACTTTCATATTCCCGAGCCCCTTTTCGGCACTCACTTGTCCTCGGTCAGATACTTGACCGAAGCCCTGAAGTAGTCAAAGCCGGTGTAAAGCGTCAAGGACGCCGCTATCCACAAACCGGCAAGACCGATCATCGTTGTGTATGGCATAATCTGGTCCCCGGCATCACCGGCAACAAGGAATCCGATGGCAACCATCTGAATGGCGGTTTTCCATTTGGCCAGTTTGGTCACCGGCACTGAAACATTCAACTCGGCCAGAAACTCCCGCAAACCCGATACGAGCACCTCGCGGCACAAGATAATGATCGCCGCCCACAGATGCGCACCATAGATCGTGGCATCGGCCGACAACATCAGCAGGATTGCAGCAATCAGCAGTTTGTCGGCAATGGGATCGAGCATCCGGCCCAGAGACGATTGCTGCGACCATAGCCTCGCCAGATAGCCATCGAAGAAGTCGGTAATCGCGGCGGCTATGAACAATCCAAGCGCCGTCCAGCGCGCCGCATCGCCACCATATAACAGACACCCCACGACCAACGGGACAGCGGCAATCCGGCCATAGGTCAGAATGTTCGGAAGGCGGGTCAATACCGGCAGGCCGGCAGAACCGCGCGCATGAACCTTTCCGCTAATATCCGTCATCCCGCACCCTCATGGAAGTGCCCGTAAATTGCTTTTGCCAGCGAACGGCTGACCCCGTCCACCGCCTCCAGATCCGCAATGCTGGCACGGCTAACGCTGCGCGCCGAACCAAACGCCTTGAGCAATGCCCTTTTGCGGCCCGGACCGATACCGGTAATCTCGTCCAATGGACTGGATCCTATGGACTTTTGCCGTCTCGACCTGTGGCTGCCAATGGCGAACCGATGTGCTTCATCGCGCAACCGCTGAACATAGTAGAGGACGGGATCGCGCGAATCGAGCATGAAAGCATCGCCTTTCGGTAAATAGAACCGCTCTCTGCCGGCATCCCGGTCCGGTCCTTTTGCAATGCCGGCAACCGGCACCCCTTCTACACCAAGATCCTTGAAAGTTTGTTGAACGGCACGCAGCTGACCACGCCCGCCATCGATCAGGACCAGGTCGGGCCAGGCCGGAACGGTGTCTTCCGCGTCCTCTTCACCGCCGTCAACGTCCGGCACCTCACGGTCCCCATGTTCCTTCAGGAGCCGCGAAAACCGCCGGGAGAGAACCTCGCGCATCATCGCATAGTCGTCACCAGCCTCCATATCGGCCGACTTGATATTGAACTTGCGGTAATGTGCCTTCAACAGCCCCGCTTCGCCGGCAACCACCATGGCGCCGACCGGATTGCTGCCCTGGATATGCGAGTTATCGTAGATCTCTATCCGCCGCGGCCGCCGCTCCAGCCCGAACACCTCCTTGACGCCATCGAGCAGTTTCGCCTGCGACCGGGACTCCGCCAGCCGCCGTCCCAGCGCCTCACGTGCGTTGGTAAGCGCATGTTCGACAAGGTCACGCTTTTCGCCGCGCTGTGGCTTGACGACAGCCACCTTGCGACCGGAACGTGTGGAAAGCGCATCCTGCAAAAGTGCGCGTTCCGAGATACTGTGGCTCAAGAACACATGCTTGGGCACCGGCTTGTCGTCGTAGAACTGCGCCAGGAACGACCCAAGCACGTCGGCCTCGTCAATCCCCTTGTCGGCCCGTGGGAAATACGCCCTGTTGCCCCAGTTCTGCCCTGCCCGGAAAAAGAACACCTGAATGCAGCTATGGCCGCCCTCCTGGGCAATGGCGAAGACATCGGCCTCTTCGACGCTTTGCGGATTGATACCTTGCTGCGAGGTGACATGGCTCATCGCAGAAATCCGATCGCGATACCGCGCCGCCTGCTCGTAATCGAGCCGCCCCGCAGCCTCTTCCATGAGCCGGGCAAGGTCGGCCTTCACAGCCTGACTGCGGCCGGACAGGAAGGTCTCGGCCTGCCGTACCAGGTCCATGTGACCGGCTTCGGAGATTTCGCCCGTACACGGCGCCGCGCACCGTTTGATCTGATAGAGCAGGCATGGCCGGGTCCGGTTGTCGTAAACACTGTCATTGCAGGAACGGATGAGGAAGGCCTTTTGCAGGGCATTGATGGTCCGGTTCACCGAACCGGCCGACGCGAACGGACCGTAGTAACTGCCGGGCCTGTTCCGCGCACCGCGATGCTTCATGATCTGCGGAACAGCGTGGTCCTTTGCGATCAGGATATAGGGAAACGACTTGTCGTCCCGCAAAACCACGTTGAACCGGGGTTTCAGCTTCTTGATCAGGTTGGCTTCGAGCAGCAGCGCCTCGGCTTCGGTCTGCGTCGTGACGAATTCCATCGAAGCCGTATTGGCGATCATCGCGGCAATGCGGTTCGTGTGGCCGCCGAACCGGGTATAGCTCTGCACGCGGTTTTTCAGGCTACGCGCCTTGCCGACATAGAGCACGTCCCCCTTCGTGTTGAACATACGGTAGACACCGGGCTTATTGGGCAGCGTCTTGACGGCGCGCCTGATCACATCGGGGCCGGTCAGTCCCGCCTCCTCGGCGCCTTCACCGGCCCCGGCTTCAGGCAGGTTTTGCTCAGTATGTCCTTCCGCCGTCGTCATAAATCTTCCTTGGGGCTGCTCCAGGGTCACGGCCCTAGATCCTACGCCTTTCGATCTCGACACCGACACTGGCCGCTTCGGGAATTATATCAGGCTTCTCGATTCGCACCCGTGCAACCAGCACCCACGGATGCTCAAGACATCTGGCAGCGACCATTTCCGCAAGCGTTTCCACGAGATGAACATGTCCTTCAGCGACAATATCCTTCACATGGTTGACCACCTTTTCGTATGACACGACATTCTGGATGTCATCGTCCAGCGGTTCGCCGCGTTCCTTGACTGACAGATCGATATTGATGATCACCCGCTGCGGTTCAAGCTTTTCGTGGTCATGCACCCCCAGCACGGCCCGGATCTGCAAATCGCGAACGAACACATGCCGGATATCCTGCTCGATATCGGCGATCCTCGCCAATGGTTTTCCTGAGAGTTCAGTCATGGCGTATCCAATCCCGGTCTGACAAATGATTCCGGCCGCCAATACAGTCATTCACTCCAGGTGTCCATGTCCTTGGTTTCCCAAAGCAGGTGCTGGCCACCGTCCAGAGCGATCATCTGACCGGTCATTGCCGGCGCACTGAGCACAAACTGCACGGCCCGGGCAATCTCTTCTGGATGCGTTGCCCGCTCCAGAAGCGTGCCCCGGCTTTGCGCCGCAAAGTCCGCCGCATCCATACGGCTGCTCGGCAATGTCGGCCCCGGTCCGATCGCATTGACGCGAATGCGCGGGGACAAAGCCTGCGCCAAAGTCCGTGTCGCAATCCACAAGCCTGACTTGGCAATCGTGTAAGAGAAGAACTTCGGATTAAGGCTCAGCACTCTCTGATCGATAATGTTGACGATGTTCCCATTGGCATCGTCTGCAAGTTGTCGGGCAAAGGACTGG
>JANQIR010000234.1 GCA_028282065.1 Aestuariivirgaceae bacterium | reverse complement strand
CTTGCAATAGGGCCCCCCTGTTGCTCCGAGCGTTCCGGCACCGGATGCATCCGCCGGGACGGCAAACAGAATTGATTCAATATGATCGCAAAGTGCTCTAGCCCGCGAGGTATCAGTCATGGCTTGCCTCACTTTGTGTGCAGCTTTCGGCAATATCGTTCAAGACCGCCTTGAGCTCGTTCGCCGGCATCGATTCGAACCGCACTCGCAAAAGGCACTCAATTCTGCGCCTGAGTTGCGCGTGAGCCTTCTGGAATGCGGACTCAATTTCAAATTGTGTCCCAGATACGGCAGCGGGATCCGGTATGCCCCAATGCGCGGTGAGCGGATGGCCCGGCCAGATTGGACATTGCTCGGTCGCTGCGGAATCGCAAACCGTTATGATGGCATCAAACGGTTCGGCGTCTTCGGCCGTAAACTCGTGCCAGGACTTCGATCGAGCGGCGCTGGTGTCGTGACCAAGCTTGGCCAACAGCCGGAGAGCTGCGGGGTTTACCCGTCCGGCAGGCTGGCTTCCGGCGCTGTCAGCCACCACCCTGCCCCCGCTCATGGCATTAAAGAGAACTTCCCCAATAATGCTGCGCGCGGAGTTTCCCGTGCACAAAACCAAAACTCTGAACGGTGTGTTGTACATCGCTGTCCTGATAATGACGGCCTCCTGTCGACGCGATAACAGGGAAAGGATGACAGTTCCACGACAAATTTGGACGACGGAGCGCCGTTTCGTTGCTATCTTTACGGCTTGCATTGCTGTTGTCCATTGAACCGGTGATTGTTGGAGGACGTGCCCGATGAAGACCGTTGATTTCACACAGATGAAAGATGGCACCAAGGAAGAGTATCTGTTTCTGCAGGAACAGGAGCACTCCCACCATACGATGACACCGGACAGGATTTTGCGTGAATTAAGGGTTCAGGCAGACGAGACCATCCCTGGATACAAGATTACGCGGCTGGAGCACGGACTGCAGTCCGCCACTCGCGCCTACCGGGACGGTGCGGATATCGACTGGGTGGTAGGCGCATTGCTGCATGACATTGGTGACGGACTTGCGCCACAGAACCACGATAGATTCGCAGCGGAAATCGTCCGGCCGTTTCTACGCGAGGAAGTCACCTGGGTGATAGAACATCATGGGGCATTCCAGATGGTCTATTACGCGCATCACTATGGATGGAACCAGTATGAACGCGAGAGATTCGCGGACAATCCGTATTACCGATCCTGCGTGGACTTTTGCGAACGTTGGGATCAGGCGTCGTTCGATCCGGGATACGACAGCGAGCCACTTGAATTTTTCGAGCCAATGGTACGTGAGGTGTTCGCCCGCAAAGCCTATGATGAATTGGTGATCCAGCCTGGCAAGGTGCGCGGTATTCCGCAGGCATGAGCATCTTGGGTCCGCGACGTCTCCGGCCGGCTGCGATTTGAACCAGAGATCAATCGACCGGTGAACGCAATATCAGGACCATTGTGGCATGCGCCTGGCTGTCTGCAATGTTGCGGATGAGGTGTGGCCGGTCGCCCCGATAACGAATGGCCTCGCCCGCCTTGGCGACCTGTGTTTCACCACCCGATGTAATCTCCAATGTTCCTGAGAGAACGTAAAGATGCTCCACCGTTCCGCTTTGATGGGGTTCTGATTCCAGTATCCCACCGCTTTCAGCGATAAAATCGTACCATTGGATGTGCTCAACGAGATCCAGCGCGCCTATGATTGCCAAGCGGCACAAGCCATCCTCGCTTTCCAGCTTGGGAATCCCGGAACGTGTCTGGTGCTCAAGAAAGTTCTCCCCTCCATCGGTTCTGAGCACGGCATCAATAGTGGTGTCCAACGCCCGCGACAAGCGCTCCACAGTTCCAATCGTAGGGTTTGTTTCGTTCCGTTCTATTTGAGAAATAATCGATTTTGCAACACCCGATTGCTCCGACAATTCGCCCAGTGACATGTTGTAGGCCTTGCGCAGCCGCTGAATGGTTTTACCCAGGCTGGGCGTGACATCACTCTCTGCCGCCTGGCCGTCCCGTCGAGGTTTTCGCATTGACAACTGCCATCCCGTTTCTTATTAAACACACATGTTCTTTTTATCGAACAGATGGATTTAGACGCCCCTGTGGATCGACTAAGCAGCCAAGTTACTGCAAATGCAAGAGAATTCTCTCGTTGCGGCGCTGCAGGAAACGGAGCAAAGCAGACCCGGGGGCCTGAAACTCATCAGCGGAGAGTTCGACAATGCGGTATTTTCCTGCTTTCCTGGATGTAAGAGACCGTAAAATTGTGGTTTTTGGTGGCGGTGAAGATGCTGCCCGTAAGGTGCGTCTGATTGGCAAAACGGACGGCCATATAGACGTGGTCTCTGGTTCGTTCTGCGCCGAGTTGCGCAGTTTGGCCGCCGAGGGGCGGGTCAACCTTATCGAATCTGCGGCCATGCCGGATCATCTTAAGGGTGCGTTCTGTGTGTTTTGCGCATCGGACGATAAAACGAACACTGCTGCAGCTGCAACAGCCAGGGAATTGGGTATCCCGGTGAATGTGGTAGATCGCCCGGATCTGTCGACATTCATCACTCCGGCAATCGTTGATCGCGACCCATTGCTGGTGGCCATCGGTTCGGAGGGCGCCGGCCCGATGCTCGCATCCGGTCTCAGGGCCCAGATCGAGGCACTTCTGCCCGCTCAGTTGGGCGACCTCCTCGTACGCGCCCGCGCATTGCGCCCGGAGGTTGCGCGATCCGTTCCGACCGGGGCGCCGCGGCGCGCGTTCTGGCAGCGGTTTTTCTTCGGCGATATTCGCGACAGGTTTTTGGCGGGCTCGATGGACGCCTTCCGCAAAACCGTGGCGGATGCAATGGCAGGGCGGCCGGCGAACCCGCAAAGCGGACATGTGTGTGTGGTTTGTGTGCCGGACGGAGATTTGGAGCTGTTGACGCTCAAGGCGCACCGCAGGTTGCAGGAAGCCGATGTGATCGTACACGAAGGCTCGCATCACTTGGGGGTCTTGGAGTTTGCACGCCGCGATGCGATGCGTTACGAGGCGGACGGCAGTCTTCGGGCAATCGAAGACGGTCAACGCGATCCGGTGTCGCTGATCGCGTCGGCGGTGGGTCGGGGCGAGCGCGTGGTCTATCTCGTCAGCCAGGACCGGTATGACATGTGGCCGTGTTGCGACGGTTTACTGCCGGAATTCATAGAAACAGAATTCGTACCTTGCGGTGTCCGTGCAGGCGCTATCGACAGCGAGTCTCAGAACAATTGGGCCGGCCTTGCAGATGCCGGCGAAGAAGAAGTTTTGGCCTGGAGGGCTGCATCATGACGACCAAGGAACTCGGCAAGATTCTGACAGCGAACCGATTGAGTGACGGCGAGGTTGTGTTTTTGACGCGATCTGCCGCATGGAGTGAAAGGATCGATGACGCCGTCTTGTCAATCGAACCGCAGTCACAAGCGGCATTGCAGGAAAAGGGTGAGCTCGCCGAAGCCGGCAATCTCGTCACCGGCGCCTATTTGGTGGAGGCTGAGCGGGTTAACGGGTATGTGCGCGCGACGCATATTCGCGAACGTATCAGAACGCTCGGACCTACGGTGCGGATTGATCTTGGCAAGCAAGTGGAAGGAACCGGCGGCGCATTTGCGGCGCGCGGTTAACGACCCGGCTGGCGTATGTAGTTCAGGATTGGATGACCCATGTACCGGTACGATGAATTCGATCAGCAGTTTGTTGATCAAAGGGTGACGCAGTTCCGTGAACAGGCGGACCGGCGACTGCGCGGAGACCTGACGGAGGATGAGTTCAAGCCATTGCGGCTGATGAACGGCCTATACCTTCAACTTCACGCATATATGCTGCGTGTCGCCATACCCTATGGCACGCTGTCATCCCGGCAACTCGACAGGCTTGCGGAAATTTCGGAAAAGTACGACCGCAACTACGGACATTTTACCACGCGCCAGAACATCCAGTACAACTGGATAAAGCTAGAGGAGACTGCGGATCTGCTGGCGGATCTGGCAGACGTCGAGATGCACGCCATTCAGACGTCGGGCAATTGCATTCGCAACGTAACGACCGATCACTGGGCAGGTGCGGCAGCTGACGAACTTGCCGATCCGCGGCCTGTTGCCGAACTGATCAGGCAATGGTCCAGCCTGCATCCTGAGTTTTCATTCCTGCCAAGGAAGTTCAAGATCGCCGTAACCGGCGCGCCGGCTGACCGGGCTGCGGTCAAGGTGCACGACATCGGCTTGCGAATGCATCTTAGCGAGTCTGGCGAACGCGGATGGGAAGTCATTGCCGGAGGCGGTCAGGGCCGCACGCCAATGATAGGTGTTACTGTTCGCGAGTTTCTTCCGGAGAAGGAGCTGCTTCCATATCTTGAAGCGATCATGCGCGTTTACAATCTGCACGGCCGCCGGGACAACAAATACAAGGCGCGCATCAAGATCCTTGTTCATGAAATAGGAGCGGATACGTTCCGTGACGAAGTGGAGGCGGAGTATGCCCGTGGCAGCGAGATCGATATTGCTGTAAGCCAGCGGGAGTTGGACCGGATTGCGGCCTATTTTGCACCACCTCAGTTCGAGGAGCTGCCCAATTGGTCGCCTCGCAATGAAGAGCATAAAGCCACGAACAAGGAATTTGCGAAATGGGTGCGGTCCAATGTGGCGCCCCACAAGCAGGACGGTTACGCCATCGTCAATATCTCGCTGAAACCTGAAGGCGGCATTCCTGGCGACGCAACAGCAGATCAGATGCGGACTGTTGCCGATCTGGGCCGGCGGTTCAGCTTTGATGAAATCAGGGTCAGCCATCATCAGAACCTCGTGTTGCCACACGTTCGGCAAGAGGACCTCTTTGACGTCTGGCAGATATTGAGTGCGGCGGACCTGGCAACGGCCAACGTCGGCCTGGCGAGCGATATCATTGCCTGTCCGGGCCTCGACTACTGCGCACTGGCGACAGCACGTTCGATCCCGGTGGCGCAATCATTGTCGCGCCGACTGGCGGATGTTGAGCGACAACAGGATATCGGCCCGTTACGGATCAACATTTCGGGTTGCATCAATGCCTGTGGACACCACCACGTCGGACACATCGGAATTCTCGGCCTCGATAAAAAGGGAGAAGAGTTCTACCAGATCACGTTGGGCGGCTCGTCGTCGGAAGATGCTTCGATCGGCAAAATCCTTGGGCCCGGCTTTGCCGGAGAGGATGTGCCCGACGCGATTGAAACGATCATCAATACATATGTTGGTCTTCGTCAACCGGACGAGACCTTTTTATCAACCTTGAAACGGATCGGCGCGCAGCCGTTTAAAGAGGCTCTTTATGAAACTGTTTAAAGACAACCAGATTTCGCAAGATACATGGACCGAAATTGGAGATGATCCGCTTCCGGCAGTCGGCGATCTGCTGGTTTCGTATTCACGCCTGTCTGCGGAGCATGCAACGCTCACACAATTGCCGGTCCGGTTGGGAGTCATTTTTGATAACGCAGAACGCGCAGAGGTTCTGAAAGACCATCTGCAGTCGCTTTCATTGATCGTCCTTGCATTTCCATCATTTGGGGACGGTCGTGCCTATTCCCTT
This sequence comes from Aestuariivirgaceae bacterium, assembly GCA_028282065.1. Lineage (GTDB taxonomy): Bacteria > Pseudomonadota > Alphaproteobacteria > Rhizobiales > Aestuariivirgaceae > JANQIR01. The sequence goes on along the minus strand of JANQIR010000234.1, from coordinate 24,288 downwards.
GCCCGGCAGTTGCGTGATTTGGGTTATACGGGCGAACTGCGGGCACGGGGTGACGTGCTGCCGGATCAATTGCAGTTCATGATGCAGGTCGGTTTTGACACGTTTGAGGTTTCCGATCGATTCACGGAGCAAGATTGGCGCCGTGCGGCAGAGCAAATTTCATTGAGTTATCAACCGATCACCGGCAACAAGCAGGATATCTGGCAGGCGCGCCATGCCTATGCCGAAGCGCTTCGCGAGCAACCGCATGCCGGGTGATGTCTAATGTCGTCAAAAGGGTTTGACGCGATCAGAATCGGATGCACCTGACGTTTCTGTCAATAAAATGTGCGATCACGGTAGCGGCACGTAACCTTCACAGGTTGCGTGCCGAATTCGTTTGCCGCCTATTTGCCTATATGGAGCAGTTTACGCCGTCATTGCACGATCGAGATCGGCAATCAGGTCTTCGACATCTTCCAACCCGACCGAAAGGCGCAGCATTTCATCCGTGATCCCAACCGCCAATCTGGCTTCTTCGCCGATATTCCGATGGGTGGTGCTGGCCGGGTGGGTGATCAGTGACTTTGAATCTCCGAGATTGTTGGAGATATCTACAATGCCCAACTTCCGCAGCGCGTCAAACGCCGCAGTTTTGCCGCCGCGCACTTCGAAAGTAACCATCGTTCCCCCTGCCAACATCTGATCGCGGCAGAGATCATACTGAGAATGGCTCTCAAGGAACGGGTAGATCACGCGACGAACCGCACGATGCCCTTCCAGAAATTCTGCAACCTTCAGAGCCGACCGGCATTGTTCGAGAACGCGCAGTTTTAGCGTCTCCAGCCCTTTCAACAGCACCCAGGCATTGAACGGTGACAATGATGGCCCGGTATGGCGCAGAAAAGGCTTCAATTGTTCTTCCTTGAACTCCACCGTTGAAAGGATCGCGCCACCCAGGGTTCGGCCTTGACCGTCAATGTGTTTGGTCCCCGAATAAACGATGACATCGGCACCAAACTGCAACGGTTTCTGCAACACCGGTGTTGCGAATATATTGTCTACGACGACCGTCGCACCCGCGTCATGCGCAAGCTGCACCACAGATTTCAGATCAATGACTTCCAGCGTGGGGTTGGACGGGGTTTCAAGAAAGACCAGTTTCGTTTCGGCGGTAATCGCGGCACGCCACTGGTCAAGGTCATGGCCGTCGACAAGTTCAAAGGTTATGCCAAATCTTGGTAGGATTTTCGTGACGATCTGGTAGCAGGACCCGAACAAGGCCCGGGATGCCACGATGTGGTCTCCGGCTACCAATTGGCACGCAAGGGCGCCCCACACGGCTGCCATTCCGCTGGAAACGCCATAGCACGCTTCGGCACCTTCCAGCAGCCGCAAGCGCTCTTCGAAAACAGAAACGGTCGGATTGCCGTAGCGGGCATACACATAACCATCGTCTTCACCCGCAAAACGGGCTTCCGCAGTCTCTGCATCCGGATAAACGAATCCGGAATTGAGATACAGAGCCTCAGACGTTTCGCCATGCTGCGAACGCTCCAACCCACCGCGCACCAGGCGGGTCGCCTCACCCCAATTTTCTTCAGCGTTCAATGATTTACCGGTGGATTTATCCAACATATTCCTAACCTTGTGCCCAGGGCAACCCAGCATGCTTCCAACCGTTCAGGTTGCCTCGATGCCCATCTTCATCCTTGTCGCCTTCAAACCCACCAGCAACGTTGTATGCATTCTTGTACCCGGCTTGTGTGAGTGCTGTTGCTGCATGAGCAGACCGCACTCCCGATCGGCACAACATAAATATGTCGGCGTCCTCGGGTACACCTAACTCGCGTACCTTTCCGGCAAAGTCCGGATCAACTTCCATAGAGGGATAGATTTGCCACGACAGCCTGATCAGGTTGTCCACCAGCGGCAGGCCAACGAAACTCCATTCGGGTAAGGTCCGCACATCTATCAAGACCGCGCTGCCACCCTCCAACAGCCGATTGAATGCAGTTTCCGGCTCGACATCGCCCTTATACATCTACGCCCTCGCTTGTTCTGTATACAGAACAAATAGTATTATAAACCAAACGATCTGCCGCAGCCAGAAAATTCCGGATTGCTGAATAATCTCAGATATTGGCGTTTGTGGCGCCTGCCGCACCAATCCAACCCGGAATACTGGCGCAGCCACCAAATCCATTCTGGTACTTTGTCACCGATGCAGCCGCTGGTAACGTCGATACGAAGTTTCAATTGCGAGGAGCAAGACGTATGGCAAAGCCACTGCCCGCGCACGCCGATGTCGTCATCGTCGGCGGCGGTATCATCGGTTGTTCGATTGCTTACCATCTGACCAAACTGGGTATTTCAGGCGTCACGCTCTTGGAGCGCATGCAGCTCACGAGCGGAACCACCTGGCACGCCGCCGGGTTGGTCGGCCAGTTGCGTGCGACGCGGAACATGACCGAGTTGGCAAAGTACACGAGCGAACTGTTCAAGGGGCTTGAAGCTGAAACCGGACATGCCACTGGGTTCAAGCAGAACGGATCAATATCGGTCGCGTTGAACGAGGCCCGGCTGGAGGAGTTCAAACGCGGCGCGTCGATGGCAAAAAACTTCGGTCTTGAAGTTCAGGTGATTTCGCCCGGCGAAATACGCGAACGGATGCCCCACCTCAACATCGACGGCGTGTGTGGCGGGGTTTTCCTGCCCGGCGATGGCCAGGTCAATCCGATCGATGTCACACAGGCCTATGCTGCCGGGGCCCGCAGCGGCGGAGCGCAGATTTTTGAAAACAAAAAGGTGACGCGAATATTGTCTGACGGTCAACGCGCATACGGCGTCGAAACCGCGGACGGCACCATCACAGCTGATCGGGTTGTCATCGCCGGCGGGATGTGGTCGCGCGAGCTCGGCCAACAAGTTGGGGTGCATTTGCCCCTACATGCTGCAGAGCACTTCTATATCGTCACGGAACCGGTTGCCGAACTGCCGGCCGATATGCCGGTTGTGCGGATCCCTGATGAATGGGCTTACTACAAGGAAGATGCCGGCAAGCTCATGCTCGGAGCTTTTGAACCTGTGGCAAAGCCATGGGGCATGGACGGCATTCCCGACGACTTCTCATTCACGACGCTTCCCGAAGATATCGAACACTTTGAACCCGTGCTTGAAAGAGCTGTGAGCCGGATGCCGTTGTTGGAAACTGCCGGGATTGCGCTGTTCTTTAACGGACCTGAGAGCTTCACACCAGATGACAGGTACTATCTCGGGCAAGCGCCCTTCCTGAAAGATCTCTACGTTGCTTGCGGGTTTAACTCGATCGGCATCCAATCGTCCGGCGGTGCCGGTAAGGCGTTGGCGGAGTGGATTGAAAAGGGCCATCCGCCAATGGACCTCTCAGATGTCGATGTGCGGCGCATTCATCCGTTCCAGAGCAACCGGCGGTACCTGAAGGAACGTACCAGTGAGGCGCTCGGCCTGCTTTATGCCATGCATTGGCCGTACCATCAGGTGGAGACTGCGCGCGGGGTTCGCCGTTCACCGTTCCATGACAGAATGAAGGATCTGGGCGCCTGCTTCGGCGAGGTCAATGGCTGGGAGCGTCCCAACTGGTTCGCGCCGGGCGAGACGGAACCGCGCTACGCGTATTCGTACGGCAGGCAAAACTGGTTTGACAATGCGCAGGCGGAAGCGGAGGCCGTGCGGGACACGGTGGGGATTTTTGACCAGACAAGCTTTGCGAAATTTCTTGTGCAGGGCCGTGATGCCTGCGCCGTGCTCAACACGATTTCGGCAAATCAGATCGATGTTGAGCCCGGCAAGATTGTCTACACCCAATGGTGCAACGAACGTGGCGGCATCGAGGCAGATCTGACCGTCACCCGAATCGCGGAAACTACATTCATGGTTGTCACAGGCGCTGCTCCCCAATTGCGGGATTTTGCCTGGTTACAGCGACACATCCCTGACGATACCCACTGCGTGGCGACCGATATAACGTCGGGCCTGCCGATGCTCTCCATCATGGGTCCGAATGCACGCGAGCTTCTGCGGGCGGTTAGTGGCGGTGAGGATCTATCCAATGAAGCCTTTGCATTCGGCCAGTCGCGCGAGATTGAAGTTGGTTTTGCACGCGTGCGTGCAAGCCGCATTACCTATGTCGGCGAGCTGGGATACGAACTCTATATCCCCGCCGAATTCGCCGCGCATGTGTTTGATGAAATCTGGAAGGCGGGCCAGGCACTCGGCTTGAAGCCGGCCGGAATGCACACGATGAACAATTGCCGGATGGAGAAAGGTTTCCGGCATTGGGGGCACGATATTGCGGACGAAGACACGCCGATAGAGGCCGGTCTTGGATTTGCCGTTGCCTACGACAAGGTCAATGGATTCATCGGACGTGACGCACTCCTCAGACAAAAGGAACAACCGTCGCACACAAAACGGATGGTTGCCCTGGCGCTGACAGATACGTCAGCCGACTGCCCGATGATGTATCATGAAGAACCGATTTACCGAGACGGCAAGATCGTTGGCGCAACGACGTCCGGCGCGTGGGGCCACAGGGTCGGGCGGTCGCTGGCGCTAGGCTATGTACACAATCGTGATGGCGTCAATGCGGACTGGCTCAATTCAGGCAAGTGGGAAGTCGAGATCGCCTGGAGTAAATTCGATGCCGATGTTCAGTTCCGGCCGTTTTACGATCCCGGGAACACGCGCACGAGGTGTTAACTGAACCGACCGCCTTAAAGGAGACGATGCCCTGCACCGGATGCACGAAGACCTGTTCTCTTGCCGGTTGATTGGGTCTATAACGCAGCAATGCCGACGTGCTTATTCCCCTGCCACTGACAAGGAGGCCCCGTTATGACGCTCCAACTCGGAGATACTGCACCTGATTTCACAGCGGATACCACGGAAGGATCGATCAACTTTCACGACTGGATCGGCGAGTCCTGGTGTGTGTTCTTTTCGCATCCGAAAGACTTCACCCCGGTCTGCACGACTGAACTGGGCTATATGGCGGGCCTTGCGAATGAGTTTTCCAAGCGCAACTGCAAGATTATCGGCTTGAGCATCGATTCCGTCGATGATCACCGGCGCTGGAAGAACGACATTGCAGAGACCCAGGGGCATGCGGTCAACTATCCGATGATCGGTGATACCGATCTGACCGTTGCGAAGCTCTACGGAATGATCCACCCGAACGCCACCGGCAAGGCGAAAGAACGCACAGCTGTCGACAACGCGACAGTGCGGAATGTCTACGTCATCGGTCCCGACAAGAAGATCAAACTTACGCTCACTTATCCGATGAGCACCGGACGGAATTTCGACGAAATTCTACGGGTCATCGATTCCCTGCAACTGACCGCCAATCATCAGGTTGCGACCCCGGTCAACTGGAAGCAGGGCGAAGATGTCATTATCGTGCCTGCTGTATCGGATGAAGAGGCCAAGAAGCGTTATCCGGACGGCTGGAAGTCTCCAAAACCCTATCTGCGACTGGTTCCACAGCCATAGCTCGCGTCGCACAGACACTGCAAAGACCCGGCGGCCCTCAAGTCTGCCGGGTTTTTTCATTGCATTCGGCACGGTTTGTGGTGCCAGATCGTATCGGATGCGTAATATAGCTGGTGAATCATCGTTAGCTGCGGAGCATAGTGGATGAAACTGCATTTCAATCCCGCCTCACCCTTTGTCAGAATGGTGCGTGTGACGGCACATGAAGTGGGGGTTCAGGACCAGTTGGAACTCGTTCCAACAGGCGTTCTGTTGCCGGTTGAAGCGCACGATGCGGTGGTGTCAGACAGTCCGCTTGGAAAGATCCCAACCCTGGTAACGGATCATGGCTCCGTGTTGTACGATTCTCGGGTGATCTGCGAGTACCTCGCGCATCATGGCGGCGACAAAGTACTGTTTCCTGACGAACCGGTGTCGCGCTTTCGGGCCCTGACGATCCAGGCCCTTGCACAAGGCCTTGCCGATGCGGCCGTCTCCTACCGATACGAAACGACCATCAGGCCTGCAGAGCGGCAGTGGGACAAGTGGGCAGCACGGCAACTTGAGCGGATCAATGCCGGATTAGACGATCTGGAAAACACATGGATTGACGATTTGGAGGCCATGAGCATTGGGACCATCTCGGCGGCAGTCGTTCCCAGCTATCTCGATTTCCGCATGCCGGACTTTGACTGGCGCTCGACACGCCCAAAGCTGTCCGGGTTTTATGATGCGTTTCGGCAACGGCCGTCAATGAAGACCACGGAACTCGACAATCCGGTTTAGGGCCCGGACCAATCGAGCGCACAGATTTCCGCGCTACGGCCGGCAAAATCCCAGTTGCGGCCAAAGGCTCGAAATTTACTCTTGATCGACTGCGCCACAATGATCTGCGGCCCGATCCAGTATTTGCTGTTCTCGATGGTCGTATATTCGCCAGGTTTGGCGCCTGGTACAGGGGCGATCTCACCGTCGATAATTTTCGGAATCTTGAACCGGCGCACGTCTCCATCGACCTCATAGCTCACAGGTTTCTGGAAAACGCCGAGGAATTGGCCAACCAAAATCGAAAGCACAAATGTCGAGCCCTTGGCTTTGCCGGACATGATCTTGGTCAGTGCCTTGACCTGATAAACGTCGGCCGCCTCATCTATGTAAACACCGGCCGTCCATTTGCCGCGGCTCATCATTCCGGGGATCTCTATGATCAAACCCATGTTGATGCCAGACAAGTCAATATCGCCATAGTGTCCCTTGTCAATGCGCACGCCGCCCCACGTCTGACAATAACCCTCCGTAGGCGGATGCTGCCCTAAGGAAAGCACGCAAGGACAAAAAACCGTGCAATTGCAAGACAAGGCCAATTCGCCCTTCAACTGCCAGGGCTCAATTGCTGCCATGTAGCTGTCTCCCTACCCTCACAAACCGACTGCCTGAAAAAGATATACGACAGCCGTGGCACTTAAGATTGCCCCGGTACCATAAGTCACCGGCCGGGGATCGGATAATGTTTTTTCCAAGATCATGACCAAACCAACAATGGCCATCCAGGTCAAATTCATCAACCCGGTCACGAACATGACAAGCATCAGGGCCCAGCAGCATCCAATGCACACTGCGCCTTGCGTCATGCCCATCGTGAAAACCCTGGAACGGCGGTCCGTCCAATTCGCCAGGAAATACGGCATCGGATGACGGCACTTGCTCAGGCAGGCATGTTTCAGGTTCGAAAACTGGTATCCGCCGGCGATGGCAAGAACCATAGCGGCAGCCAGATCGCTGCCGAGCGCCTCATCGCCATTCAGCAATCCGAATGTCTGAAGACCGGATTGGCCGAGTGTCGCAGCGACGGAAAACCCAAACCAGACAAATACATAGCCCAGAATGAGCACGAAGGGCCGGACGGCCGGGATATCTTTTTCAAAGGCCTGTTGGGCAATGTCCGAATAGGTTGACACCATGGGAGCTGCGGACGGCAGCATCATCGCCAGCACCATTGCCGCCCACATTGCGAAGGCCAGCGCGATACCCGAAGGGGCCCAGGGATCCTTGAACGGACTGCACAGGGACTTCAGGGTATCAAGAAACAGATTACCGGTACTGACCTGCGGTGAAATCACATAAAGATATCCCCAAGCGAGAAGGACAATCACGCCGAAGCACGACCACATGACCAAGCGCGGGGCGATTACGGCACCTCGCGTCAGTTCCGATTGTTCGTGATGTGGTTGTGACACACGGCCTTCCAAGTGCGTTTCTTCGCCCCGCCGATCCGGCAGATGTTATCAAATGTTCTGTCCGCGACAAACTGGCCGTTGGGAAGATATTGTGCGACGTGGCACGAACGCGCATCTTGGCAACATGTCGATGAGCAAGACCTTTGATGCATTGGTGATTGGCGCAGGACCGGCTGGCCTCGCCGCAGCAAGCCTCTTGGCAGGCTCAGGGTTGAAAACAGGCTTGGTTACCGGGGATGCGCCCAAAACCGCCACCAATCTCGGTGACAGCAGGACAGTGGCGCTCATGCAACCCGCAATGCGGCTGCTGGTGCATCTGGGCGCTTGGAGCGACGAGCTTTTGAAACAATCCGCACCTTTGGACCACCTGAAGGTTGTCGATGATGCCGACTCAGCCATGCCGGCAAACCCAATTGTTTTTCATGCATCGGATCTGTCAGATGAGCCATTTGGTTGGAACATACCACTGGCAAACTTGCAGGACGACTTGCTGGCAACAACCAGAAAAGCCGGCGTGCACATTATATCCGAACGATGCCTGTCGCTTTACCCAGCGTCCGAATCGGTGCGTGTCCTCACTCCAACAGAACAGCTTGAAGCGCGCGTGGTGGTTGGCGCAGACGGAAAATCATCCATTGCCAGATCATCGGCAGGAATTCAGGTTTCATCCTGGGAGTACGGGCAGTCGGCGGTTGTGGCGAGCTTCAAGCACTCGGCCGCTCATTACAACACGTCAATCGAGTACCATAAACAGGCCGGCCCACTGACGACAGTTCCACTTCCAGGCAACCGGTCGAGCCTGGTCTGGATGGAACGAACGGAACGCGCCGTGCAGCTGGCCAAACTGCCCGGCGATGAATTGGCGAAGGTGCTACAGTTTGAAACCCATGGTGACCTCGGTCTGATTTCGCACACAGGCACGGCCGCCGCCATACCGATGACCGGGCTGACGGCTCTTGAGTTCGGCCGCGCTCGCGTTCTGCTTGTCGGAGAAGCGGCTCATGTCGTTCCACCGATCGGCGCGCAGGGTTTGAATATGTCACTGCGGGATGCGGCCCTGGCAGCTCAACTGATTGGTGATGCAGCGATGTGGGATGAGGATCCCGGCGGGGATAAAGTGGTTAGTGCCTATGATCGCAAGCGCCGGCGCGACGCCCTGCCCCGGCAAGGTGTGATTGACTTCATGAACAGGTCACTCCTCAGCCAGTCCGGCCTGGTTCACACGATGCGTTCAGCAGGCCTCAGCGTTGTGAGCGGCATTCCGCCGCTGAAAAAGTTCGTTATGGATACGGGGGTTTCGCCAGTCGACTTGCCCCGATTGATGCGGCCTGCATAACAGAATTGTTTCAACCTAACTGCAAAGCCCTCAACAGTCAGGACCCGGTCTTAATTATAGCGTCGTTATGGGCACCAAGAGCTGGAGCAGACTTCACCTTGTCAGGAGCGCTGCGGAATTGTGGTGATATGCAAACAGGTGCGGCAGGAAGTTCCTCACCATCCTCATTTTCGAGAACATGATCAAACAGTCCGCGCATATGGAAATGGGGCTCGCGAAGCGCATCGTACACGGATTTTACGATCGAACAGCAGCAGTCCTGCCCGTAAAAGACCTTCTTCCAATCCTCGGCGTTCCTTGAGGCGATGATCTCGCGCACGGCAGCAATTGACCGCTGAGGATCAACCCCATCATTGCGAAACTCTTCCGGCAGCTCAATCAATTCACAAAATGTGTCCCAGAACCGCTGCTCTAGCGGCGCCGCGGCAAGGTGGGCACCGTCTCCGGTCACATAGATCTGATAGCGTGGAGAGCCGCCGGTCAGCAGTTCATTGCCGTCCTCGGGCCACTCTTCCGATGTCAGGCCCTGTGCCATTGCCCAGGTCATCAGCATGAACATGTTCTCGGTCATTGCGATATCGAGATGACACCCCTCCCCCGTGCGCTGGCGGGCAAGAAGTGCAAGAAGGATATTGACGACCGCCGGGTACGATCCGCCAGCAAGATCGGCTGCCAGCACCGGCGGAACCACCGGGCGGTCTGAGGGACCTGTGCTTAAACTGAGCAGGCCGGAATCCCCAATGTAGTTGAGGTCGTGACCTGCGATGCCTGCTAAGGGCCCGTTTTGTCCATATCCCGTAATCGAGCAGTAGATGATGCCAGGATTAATTTGCCGGACCGCGCTGTAGCCCAATCCGAGCCGGTCCATGACACCCGGACGGAATTGCTCGAGCAGCACATCCGCCTGGCGGATCAACGGTTCAATAATTGCCAGCTGCTGAGGGTCTTTCAGATCGAGTGCGAGACTCTTCTTCCCCCTGTTCAACAGCGCAAAGGCGGCTGAATCCTTACCCCATTTTGGCTCGTAGCGGCGTAATTCGTCTCCCTCACCCGGCCGCTCGATCTTCAGCACACTGGCACCGGCTTCGGCGAGCAGTAGACCGGCCATCGGTCCAGGCAGGAGTGTCGTGAAGTCCAGTACCTTTATATTCGAAAGAGGCTGATGGGAAACGTTGGAGGGCATAGTTGAGCGGCCTGAATGATGTCACATACCGGATTGTGCCGTACGGCACCGGTTGTCAATATAGCTATTGTGCCGTGTTGCAAGGGCAAATATGACGTGCCGCCAAGCTCCGCGGCCAACCGGCGAACCGTACCGTGCGCCAAGGTTTCGCGGTGCGACATGCCACGGCTTTGGGATCTGATTGAAACCCTCATCGGTGTCGGTTATTGACACGGCCACAGGGAGCTTGCCCATGAGGCAGCGCTCCACCCACTGGGAAAAGCTCGCATGAAGTTACCCTCTCAATTCTACAAACCGCTGGCCGTTGGTGCGCCTGACCCGCTGCGCGAGGTTCCGGTAAGGCTTGAACGGATGATCCATTTCATTCCGCCCCATATAGAAAAAATCCGCTCCAAGGTGCCTGATCTGATCAGCCAGGTGGATGTTCTTCTGGGCAACCTTGAGGACGCCATTCCAGCCGACGCAAAAGACGCGGCACGATCTGGATTTATTGAACTCGCACGTGGCAACGACTTCGGTGATACCGGCCTCTGGACACGGATCAACTGCCTCAACAGCCCTTGGGCGCTGGACGATATCACGCAAATCGTCGCTGAAGCGGGAAACAAACTCGACGTTATCATGTTGCCCAAAGTCGAGGGCCCCTGGGATATCCACTATCTCGATCAACTCCTGGCACAGCTTGAAGCCGCGCATGGTGTTACCAGACCGATCCTGATTCACGCTATTTTGGAGACCGCACAAGGCGTGAAGAACGTTGAGGATATCGCCAGCGCGTCACCGCGCATGCATGGAATCAGCTTGGGGCCCGCAGACCTTGCCGCTTCGCGCGGCATGAAGACGACCCGCGTCGGAGGCGGGCATCCGTTCTACGGCGTGTTGTCCGACCGCGGTGCGGACGGGGATGGGTTTGGCCGAACATTGTTTCAGCAGGATCTGTGGCATTACACCGTGGCTAAGATGGTGGACGCATGCGCCTCGAACGCCATAAAGGCATTCTACGGCCCGTTCGGAGATTTTTCCGACAGCCCGGCATGTGAGGCACAGTTCCGCAATGCCTTCCTACAGGGGTGCGTGGGCGCCTGGTCACTGCATCCCAGCCAGGTGGACATCGCAAAAAGGGTCTTTTCTCCAGATGTCGAGGAAGTAAAGTTTGCATTGAGAATCCTCGAAGCCATGCCTGACGGCACCGGCGCGGTGATGCTTGACGGCAAAATGCAGGACGACGCAACCTGGAAACAGGCGAAAGTCATTGTCGATCTTGCCAGGCTTGTTGCAGCGAAAGACCCCGATCTTGCCGGAGCTTACGGTCTGTAGTTCAACAATTTTTAACTTGCCAATCGGCACGTTCGCAGCCAATTCTCTTTATAGTTGGCCGGCATTGCCGGATTGCGGCAGGATTCGACGCAACGGCTTGAATGATCGGCGAATTGCCGAATTTGAGATCTTGAGCACGCAGTAAGCCGTAAAAGCATACGCAAAGCGAGCTTGCGATCTAGGAGACTTTTGAATGACGGAATTAAACCGGACGGCGAAATTTAACATCGGACAGGTCGTCAGACATCGCATCTTCCCGTTTCGCGGGGTGATTTTTGACGTTGACCCGACCTTTTCGAATACGGAAGAGTGGTGGGAAGCGATTCCCGAAGAAATTCGACCACGCAAAGACCAGCCGTTCTACCATCTGCTGGCTGAGAACGAAGAAACGGAATATGTCGCCTATGTTTCGGAGCAGAACCTGCTGGTGGACGAGTCTGGCGAGCCTGTACGGCATCCGCAGGTTGGCGAGTTTTTCGATCAGTTTGATACGAACCAGGGCGCCTATCTGCTCAGGAGCGATACCACGCATTAGCCGGCACATATTCGTGTCCCGGTGCAAATGTCGGGAAACCTGGAATAGCCTAGACGCTGGCGTTTTCGCATGAACGCAATGAGGCTTTTGCTAACCGTGATGTCGCTTGGCGCGATGATTGCGGTTGCGCCGGCGAACCCAAGTCCCAAACACGGCATTGCCATGCATGGCGAGCCGCAATTGCCGCCGGACTTCAAACACTTCCCCTATGTCAATCCTGATGCACCGCAAGGCGGGCGTTTGCGTCTGCCCGTCACCGGCAGTTTTGACAGCCTGAACCCTTTCATCATCCGCGGTCAGGCGGCGATGGGGATCCGAAACTACGTGTTTGAAGGCCTGATGGCGCGTAATCGGGACGAACCCTTTGCTTTGTACGGATTGCTGGCAGAAACCCTCGAAGTGAACGAAGACCGCTCGAAGGTGACATTCAAGCTTCGCAAAGAAGCGCGTTTCTCGGACGGAAAACCATTGACAGCCAAAGATGTGCTGTTTTCGCTTAAAATATTACATGAGAATGGACGTCCAAACCATCGTTATTATTACTCAAAAGTCATTAAGGCTGACGTGCCTGACGATCATACCGTGACCCTGCATCTGCAGCCCGGCGACCGAGAACTGGTGCTGATCTTGGGTCTTATGCCGATCCTGCCGGCCCATGTATTCGAAACACGCAGGTTCGATGAGACGACCTTGGAGCCCCTGGTCGGCAGCGGGCCCTACATGATTGCGGATGTGGAACCTGGGAAGTTCGTATCCCTGCGGAGAAATCCCGATTATTGGGGCAAGGACCTGGCCGTGTCGCGCGGCCGTTGGAATTTCGATGAAGTCCGTTATCAGTATTATCGAGATAACCTGACATCGTTTCTGGATTTACAGAACCGCGAAGTCGATCTGGCTGAGGAGAACGATCCAGTTCGCTGGTCGCAAGGCTATGGCTTTGCCGACAAAACCGGCGGCGACTTTATTCGCGAGGTGGTGCCGGTCAAACTGCCAAAGCCTCTATCGGCTTTCGTTTTTAATTCACGCCGAGAGATCTTTAAGGACAAAACAGTTCGTGAAGCGCTGACCTTTGCCTTCGATTTCGAGTGGGCGAACACCAATCTCTTTCACAATCAGTTTGAACGCACCAACGGATACTATGACGGCTCCATCCTGAGTTCTATCGGACGGCCGGCATCGCAGTTGGAGCGAGCGCTGCTTTCCGATGCCGGCGGCAAGGTGCGCGATAGCATTCTGGACGGCAGCTACCGCGTTCCCGTGAGTGATGGATCAGGAAAGGACCGCCACAACCTCAAGAAAGCACTTGGCCTTCTGAAACAGGCTGGATGGCAGCTCCAGGGGCGAACGTTGGTCAATACCGCCAGTGGCGAAGCCATCTCCTTCGAAATGGTCGTGCAGAACAAGGAGCAGGAGAAGATTGCCCTGCACTATCAGCGTTCATTGAAATTGATCGGTATCGCAATGTCGATCCGGTTGGTTGATTCAGCGCAATTTCAGAGACGGCTGCAAACCTACGATTTCGACATGTTGCCATTTGTCTGGTTCAACTCGCTATCTCCAGGAAACGAGCAGCACTTTTATTGGGGCAGTGCCGGCCGGACACAGGAGGGCACAAGGAACTACATGGGCATCGCTGAACCGGCGATTGATCGCATGATTGATCAGTTGCTCAAGGCGCGTGATCAGAAAGGCTTCGTCGCTACGGTTCGTGCGCTGGACCGCTTGCTCATCGAAGGCCATTACCTGTTGCCGCTATATCACGCCCCAGGTAAGTGGATCGGTCGGTGGAAGAATATCCAGTTCCCGAAAAGGCACTCGTTATACGGTCTGCTGCCTGAAACAGGCTGGGCGGTCCCGGGAAAATGAACCTGCGGGCGTCAATCACGTCCCCCGGTGGATATAGCGCTCAGTTGCCGCCTGACCGGTTCAATCTTACCCGGTATTGCCTGAAGCCTGCAGCCGACAAGACCCCCTCCAAGGTGGCGTTGATTGTTGTTAGTGCCAGCGATGAACCAGTGAGCGCGCGTCACTACAGGTTTGGGGAAATCGAAGACGCAGTCTTGCGAGTGTCGCAAGGGTTGAGAGATGCCGGGTTCGAGCGTGGCGACCGGCTGTTCATTCGCATGGGAAACAGCTTCGACTACGCACTGTTGTTTTTTTCCGCCATCGCCGCCGGGGTTGTCCCGATCCCCGCATCGACCATGCTTTCGGTCAGCGAAGTCAGCATGATACTTGAGGACAGTGGCGCAAGCGGCATTGCCGTTGACGGTTCTTTGGACGTCCCCCGCCTGCCCCCTCCAACAAGGGTGGTGAACGCAAGCGACCTCGCCCGAATGAAGGCTGGTGCGCGCGGCGACTATGCCGACACGGCGGCCGACGACCCTGCATATCTGATCTATACATCCGGCACGTCGGGAGTTCCCAAGGGCGTGCTGCATGCGCATCGCGCCGTTTGGGGGCGCCGCCCCATGTATGACGGTTGGTACGGTCTCGGCCAGCAAGACATCATACTGCATACCGGCGCATTCAACTGGACCTATACACTTGGCACGGGACTGAGCGATCCATGGGCGAACGGCGCTACATCCGTACTTTATACCGGTATGAGGGATATTGAGGTCTGGCCCCGTCTGATCGAGACTTTCAAACCAACGCTGATGGCAAGCGTGCCAGCTCTCTACCGGCAAATTCTCAAGTACTGCAATGTCAGCAAAGATGCATTTGCACCCATGCGACATTGTCTCGTGGCCGGTGAGCCCCTGTCACCCGCCCTCGCCCAGGCCTGGCAAGAGGCGACCGGACTCGTCTTGTACGAGGCGTTGGGCATGAGCGAGATTTCAACCTACATTTCGTGCTCACCTGACAATTCACCGCGGCCAGGCAGCGCCGGTCGGCCGCAAGAGGGTCGCTGTGTGGCAATCCTCCCGGCGGAGGACGGCGACGTGCCGGTTCCCGTCGGAGAAACCGGATTGATCGCGGTACACCGGTCCGATCCGGGCCTGATGCTCGGTTACTGGAACCGACCGGAGGAGGACGCCCACGCGTATCGCGGCAACTGGTTTATCGGCGGTGACAGGGGGCGCTTTGATGAAGACGGTTACGTCTATTTCAGTGGCCGTAATGATGACGTCATGAATGCGCTGGGCTACCGCGTATCACCGCAGGAGGTTGAGAACGCGCTTGGGCTGTGCCCGATGGTGGGTGAAGTTGGCGTCACCGATATCGAAGTGCGTGAAGGCGTACGCGTGATCGCCGCCTTTGTTGTTCTGGCAGAAGGCCAGCGCGGCGATGAACAGGAACTGCTCGATCACGCGAAAGAGCGGCTCGCCAATTACAAACTGCCTCGCGCAATCTATTTCGTCGAGGCCCTACCGCATACGGCTAATGGAAAGTTGAAGCGTAAGGCCTTGCATACATTGCTGTGACAGCGCAGTTTGGGGCATCACAATCGCTCAAAGCAGAAAGCGCAGCCCAAATGTCCCCTGCACCCATCACGATTGACGTCATCTCCGACGTCATGTGCCCCTGGTGTTACATTGGCAAACGCCGTCTGAAGAAGGCTGTTGCCGCCACCTCCGGTGCCGAGCTCGATATCCGTTGGCGTCCGTTCCAACTAGATGGGACGATTCCCATGGAGGGCATGGACCGGCAGGAATACCTCAGTCGCAAATTCGGCGGCCCTGAGCAAGCCGCGCAAGTCTATGAGCCCGTACGAGCAGCAGGTGATGCAGAACAGATCCCGTTCGCCTTCGAGGCCATAAAGGTCTCACCCAATACGCTCAATGCGCATCGCATGATCCGTTGGTCACAAACGACCGGACTGCAGGACGCAATGGTGGAGCGGCTGTTCCAGCTATATTTCATCGAGGGAGCCGATCTGACCGACAAGACGGTACTCGCAGATGCCGCCGAACAGGTGGGCATGGATCGAGCGATTGTCGAGCGTCTGCTTGAGGGTGATGCCGACATGGAAGACACGAAAAACGAAATCGCACGTGCGCAGGAAATGGGCGTAACCGGCGTGCCGACATTCATCATCGGCAACCGGTATGTGGTGCAAGGCGCGCAAGGGCCCGAAATCCTGGCCGGCGCCATCGCAAAAGTCGCGGAAGAGCAGGCACAAGAGACGGAAACGCCAGTGTCCTGATCAAGCGGCCCTGGATTGGGCCATGATGACCAGTTCGCCCATCAACTGACGGGCACCACGCAGCCGGTCTGCGGGCTCATCCCATCTTCGCATGACAACCAACTTCATGTCCGGCCTCAGTTTGGCATTGCTGCCTTGCGCGTTGATCCACTCGACAAGCCGCATCGGCTGGGCGAACTCTTCCCCCCGGAAAGCAATGACGGCACCTTTGGGTCCGGCATCCACGGACGCCACATTGGCCGTGCGGCACAACAGTTTGATCGACACGATCTCCAGCAGGTGGGCCACCTCCTCTGGCGGCCGCCCGAAGCGGTCATGCAGCTCGGCGCCGAAGCCATCCAGATCGGCCTGCTCGGTAATGTCGGCAAGCCGGCGGTAGAGGCCCAGGCGTAGTTGAAGATCAGGGACATAGTGCTCTGGGATCAGGACTGACGTTCCGATATTGATCTGCGGCGACCAACCTGTGTCGTTCGCAACAGCATCATCTCCGGCACGCAGGCTCGCCACGGCCTCTTCGAGCATGGACTGGTACAACTCGAAACCGACCTCCTTGATGTGGCCTGACTGTTCTTCGCCCAAGAGATTGCCCGCACCGCGAATGTCCAGATCGTGGCTCGCCAGATTGAACCCGGCACCAAGCGAGTCCAACGATTGCAGGACCTGCAAACGCTTTTCGGCTGCAGGCGTGAGCACCCGCCCGGCAGGGATAGTCAACAAGGCATAGGCGCGTTGCTTTGAACGCCCCACACGGCCACGCAATTGGTAAAGCTGGGCAAGGCCAAACATATCAGAGCGATGCACGACCAGTGTATTGGCGCTTGGAATGTCGAGGCCCGATTCGATGATGGTGGTCGCGACCAGAACATCGTACTTGCGGTCGTAGAAACCGGTCATGATGTCGTCGAGCACTGTCGGCGCCAGCCTACCGTGCGCGACTGCGAACCTCACCTCGGGAACCTGCGCTTTGAGGAATTCGGTGACTTCATCCAGATCGGAAATTCTCGGAACCACATAAAAACTCTGCCCGCCGCGATAGAGTTCCCTGAGCAGCGTTTCACGAATGGTGACCGGGTCGAACGGAGAGATGAATGTACGAACCGCCAGACGGTCAAGCGGCGGGGTCGTGATCAGCGAGAGATCGCGTACACCTGTGAGCGCAAGCTGCAGCGTTCTTGGGATCGGCGTCGCAGTCAACGTGATCACATGCACGTCGGATCGCATTTCCTTAAGCCGTTCTTTGTGCTTAACGCCAAAATGCTGTTCTTCATCGATGATCATCAGACCGAGATCGCGGAACTTAATGCTGTCGGCGAGCAAGGCATGTGTGCCGATGATAATATCGATGGCGCCGGTCTTCAGATCTTCTTTTGTTTCGTTCAAATCCTTGCGCGCCACAAGGCGCGAAGCTTGTGCAATGCGGATCGGATAACCACGGAACCGCTCGCTGAACGTGGCGAAATGCTGCCGGGCAAGAAGCGTGGTCGGCACGACGACGGCAACCTGCTTTCCAGCGAACGCAGTAACAAAAGCAGATCTCAGTGCCACCTCCGTCTTACCGAACCCGACATCGCCACAGATCAGCCGGTCCATCGGCCGGCCTGACTGCAGATCCTGCAACACGGCATCTATTGCATTGAGCTGATCTTCCGTTTCCTCAAACGGGAAACGGGCGCAGAATTCGTCGAACAACCCCTCCGGTGCGGAAACAACCTCGCCCTGCCGCAACTCTCGGCGTGCCGCCGTCTTGATGAGCTGACCGGCAATCTCAAGGACACGCTCCTTCAGCCTGGCCTTGCGGGCCTGCCAGGCGACACCTCCGAGCCTGTCCAATTGGACACCGGCTTCATCCGAGCCATAACGTGAAAGAAGCTCGATGTTCTCAACCGGAAGAAACAGGCGATCACCGCCATGGTAGGTAAGGAAGAGGCAATCGTGCGGCGCCGATTGCACATCGATCGTTTGGAGTCCCTCAAACCGGCCGATGCCATGGTCGGCGTGGACCACAAGATCACCCGGTGTCAAACTGGACAGTTCGGAAATAAAGTCAGCGGGTTTCTTCTGCCGCCTGCTGCGCCGGATCAAACGGTCGCCAAGGACATCTTGCTCCGCTATGACCGCGATGTTGTCGGTTTCGAATCCGGTCTCCAGACCCAATACAACAAGACTTACGGCCTTGCTGTTGGCCGCCAGAACGTCCAACCAGGACTCCGCCTCTGCCAAAGGGCCGATGCCGTGATCATCAAGAATCGACAACAGGCGCGCTCTTGAACCTGCCGTCCAAGACGCCAGAACAACACGCTTGCCCTCGTCCCTCAGGGCGTTGATATGGTCTTTCAGGGCTTCGTAGACATTGCGGCCCGCTTCCTCCCTCTCAGCTGCAAACGTACGGCCGAGCCGGCCGGAAAGCGATGCCACGGCAAGTTTGCCGGATGGCGGCGCCTCAAATGGCGTTAGTTGAACAAAAGGACGCCGATCAAGCGCGGCATCCCACTCATCGGCCGTCAAATAGAGCGAGTCCGGCGGCAGCGGCTGGTAAGGTGGAGCTCCAAATGTGTCCTGCTCCAGCGCGTCGTTCCGCGCCTGAAAATACTCCTCAATCTGCTCGCGCCGCGATGCAACGGCTTCGCCCGTCAAATGATCGGCAGTCACAACGGCGCTGCCGGCATGGTCCAACACTGTCACAAGCCGCTCATGAAAGAGCGGCAACCAATGCTCCATTCCCTGGTAACGCCTGCCAGCAGCGATTGCTTCATACAGTGGGTCGTTGATACCAGCACCACCGAACGCCTTCGCATATCCCGTGCGAAAACGGCCCATTGCCGCCGGGGTCAGGAGCACCTCATTGGCGGGTACCAGCTCTAGGCGATGGAGTTGTTCGACGGTGCGTTGAGATTGGGCATCGAAGCTGCGAATTGATTCGACCGTATCGCCAAAGAAATCGAGTCGGACGGGCAATTCTGCGCCGGGCGGAAACATATCAATCAAACCGCCGCGCACCGCAAATTCGCCGGGTTCAGCAACAGTGCCCGTGCGGGTGTAGCCGTTCTCTGCAAGAAACGCTTGCAGCTGGTCCATGCTGGCTTGATTGCCCGGACTGGCCTGAAAGGTTGACGTCTCGATCAATTCCGGCGGCACAACCCGTTGTGTGGCAGCATTCACGGTCGCAAGAACAATCAAAGGTTCTTTGTCCCCGCCGCTGGCTCGCGCCCCCAGACGCGCCAGTGTATTTAAGCGACGCGCAACGATGGCAGACGCAGGCGATACTCTGTCGTAGGGAAGACAGTCCCAGGCCGGGAATGACAAGATTTCCAATCCCGGGGCAAAAAACTGCAGCGCCTCATTCATGGCGGCCATGCGCTGATCATCCCGCACGAGATGCACCAGAACATCGGGGGCGGCCTTGCGGGCAAGATCTGCAACGGCAAGTGCATCCAGTCCTTCCGGCACGCCGCACAACTGCGCCCTGCCGGTGGCGTTCAAAAGCTGTTCAGGTTGAAGCATAGTGTCAGGCATCGGATCTCTCATTCATCGGCCGCGGTAGATCCGGTGTCCGGCGTAAGGCGATAAGCCAGCAGGTCCTCGAGAACTGCATTGCGATATCCTTCAGGCACGGGTTCGCCGCGAACGAGCCAGTCGTAAATCTCGTTGTCGGAGACCGCAAGCAGGAGCTCCAAATCGCGAAGGTCGCCGTCCGACATTGTGGGAACCCGTTCTCGCGCATATGCACCAAGCAGGATATCCAACTCCTTCAATCCGCGATGGGATGCGCGCCAGATTATCTTTCGTTGATGGGCGCTTGTGGCGCCTTGTGCCGGTACCATTGTTGCAGAGTGTCCTGAGTGGGGTTGCGCTGATCATTTACGGCGATACGTTGGCGGTGTCGATGCCTGAATCACCAGCGGCGGATCTACATGCGAATTGCGATCATTGGTTATGGTTCACTTATCTGGGATTTGGATACCCTGGAAGAGCACGTTCGCGGTAATTGGCATCTGGGCGCCGGCCCTGAACTGCCGGTTGAGTTCTCACGCGTTTCGCCAAAACGTCAATTTGGGCTGGTGCTTGTCCTAGACAATGAAGCAGAGCGAGCCAGCCTCACGAATGTCATTGAGAGCCGAAAGGATCGCGTGGAGCTCGCCGCAGAAGATCTGGCAGTACGCGAGCGAGCCCCTGTTGAACGCATAGGTATCGCAACCCGTGACGGGCAAAAGAGCAGCCGTTCTGACAAGCACGCTGATTTCATCATTTCCTGGCTTCAGCGGGTCGACTATGACGCCGCGGTCTGGACAGATCTACAGGGCAATTTCCAAGAACACACCGGCATGCAGTTTTCACACAATGCTGGCCTCAAGTACCTGAAATCGTTAAATGAAGCCTCGCTGTTCGAGGCTTGGCGGTACATTACCCACGCACCGGACCACACCTGGACGCCGTTCCGTCAGCATCTATCTGACGATCCATGGTGGCAGTCCCTGTCACGACTATTCGGTGCCAACAACGAGTGATCGCCCGATGCGGCCGGAAATCCTGAACCGTCTGTTTGCAAACGTCACCACGCTTCCTGGGATTGGTTCGAAACTGAACAAGCTCCTCGCCAAACTGTTCTTCGGTGTCGAGGGCAGCCATGACCGGGAGGCGCGGGTCGCCGATCTTCTGTTTCATCTACCATCGGGTCTGATCGACCGGCGGCACCAATCCAAATTAGCCGACCTGCCGGTTGAAGGAATGGTAACGGTGGAGGTCGTGATCGGACGTCATCGCCCACCGCCGCCGCACAACAGACGCGTGCCCTATCGTGTCGACTGTTTTGACGATACGGGAAACCTGTCGCTTACATTTTTCCATGTGCATGGTGACTACCTCAAACGCACCTTGCCCGAAGGCGAGACGCGGTTCATATCCGGCCGGCTGGAGCGGTACCAGGGACAACCGCAAATGGTGCACCCCGATCACATGGTCAGCCGTGAGGAATTCGGCAAGCTGCCCTTGCTGGAACCGGTCTATCCGCTCACCTCCGGCCTTTCGTCGAAGGTTCTGGGCAAGGCAATCAGACATGCCCTCGATCACATCCCTGAACTGCCGGAGTGGCAAGACCCGGCCTGGCGGAAACAGCGCGGGTTCCCGGGTTTCGGCGAAAGTCTCAATATTTTGCACATCCCCGAGCAGCCGGACGTTCTTGCCGAAGATTCTCCGGCACGCCAGCGTCTGGCCTATGACGAGCTGCTTGCCAATCAGCTAGCACTTTCGCTGATGCGCCGGCATATGAAGAAAGCCGCCGGGCGGCGTGTTAGTGGATCGGGGGCAATACGCCAGTGCGTTGTCGATGAATTGCCGTTTAGTTTGACACCCTCCCAAACGGCGGCACTCGCCGATATATATTCAGATATGTCAGCCCCCGAGCGGATGGTTCGCTTGCTTCAAGGCGATGTCGGGTCAGGAAAAACCGTGGTGGCGCTTCTGGCAATTCTGAATGCCGTGGAGGCCGGTTACCAAGCGGCGCTAATGGTTCCGACCGACATTCTATCCAGGCAACATGCTGCGACGATAACGAGACTCCTGCACCACACCGATTGCAAGGTCGACCTTCTGACCGGCCGTGAACGCGGCCGCGAGCGCGAGGAAATCCTGCAGCGGATCGCCGGCGGACAAAGCAACATCATCATCGGTACGCATGCGCTGTTTCAAGAAGGTGTGTCTTTTGGTGATCTGGCTCTGGTCGTGGTGGACGAACAGCACCGGTTCGGCGTGCAACAACGGCTCGCTCTGCAAGCCAAAGCCGGCGAGGTCACCGACGTGCTGGTCATGACAGCCACGCCCATTCCGCGCACGCTGACGCTAACGCTGTATGGCGACATGGACGTCTCCAGGCTAACTGAAAAACCGGCTGGACGGCAGCCGGTAGACACCCGCGTTCTGCCTGAAGCGAAGTATCGACAGGTGGCGGACGGCGTTGGGCGGGCGATGGAGGCCGGGTCGCGGGTTTATTGGGTCTGTCCATTGGTTGAAGAGAACGAGGAGTTGAACCTGACAGCCGTCGAACAGCGCTTTCAACAGTTGAACGAACGGTTTCCCGGCCGTGTGGGGCTCATTCATGGCCGCATGTCCGGACAGGACAAAGATGCCGTCATGCGACAATTCCAGGCCGGTGAACTGGCGCTCCTGGTGGCAACGACCGTCATAGAGGTGGGTGTCGATGTACCCGATGCCACAGTGATGGTGATTGAAAATGCGGAGCAGTTCGGACTTGCCCAACTTCACCAGCTTCGCGGTCGTATCGGACGAGGTGAACAAAGCTCCACGTGTATTCTCATGTACAAGGACCCTCTCAGCGAAACGGCCCGGCGACGGCTGACGATCATGCGTGAGACGGAAGACGGATTCGTCATCGCGGAGGAAGATCTGCGGCTGCGCGGTTCAGGCGAGCTGCTTGGTACGCGCCAATCGGGAGTTCCAGAGTTTCGCCTGGCTAATCTGATCGCGCATGCGGACCTGCTACAGGTGGCACGGGACGACGTTGACATGATGCTGCAAAGGGATCCGAACCTGCAAAGCCCCCGCGGTAAGTCACTCGTTGCGCTCTTGCATTTGTTCGAGCGCGCGGAAGCCGTGCGTTACATATCGTCGGGATGATGAACGTTATTCAGTGTCCGCCTTTTCAACGGTCACTTTCTTTGACACTGCTTTTGCCGGGCGTTTCTGCCGTTTGGCCGCTTTGCCGATTATCTTCTCTGCACCTGTCGCCGCATCCAACGTTCCCGCCTGTTCCGCCATCTGTTTTGGCGTCACGAGACCGGCAGAGATGACTAACTTCGCACCATCTTCAACGCTCAAATTGAGAATCGTCACTTCGTCGGTTTCTACAAAGAACAGGAACCCGGATGTCGGATTGGGGGTTGTCGGCATGAAACACGAATACATCGCCCGTCCCGGCGGCAATCCGATTTCTCCGCTGTCGAGTTCACGTGCAACAAAGACCACGACATGAACCCCTTTGCGGGGATACTCAATCAGACCGACATCCTTGAAGTTGGTGCCGCTTTGTGAAAGCGCAGTGTGGAAGATCTGCTTTGTTGCCTTATAAACACTGCGAATGACCGGCATCCGGCCAAGCCAGTACTCCCAATAGGAGATCAACGTCCGGCCCACCAGGTTCGCGGCAAGCGCGCCTATAAGCGTTATGCCAAACAGCGCGAACAGTAAGCCAACGCCCGGCAGCGTAAACGGCAGATACGTATCCGGATTGTAAATCGTTGGAATGAGCGGTTTTATCCACTGGTCAAACAGCGAAACGAACCACCAGGCCAACCAGATCGTTATTCCGATGGGCGCTGTGACCACAAGCCCAGCAAGAAAGTAAGCCCTCAAACGGCGAAACATACATTCCTATCCAAAGCACTTCGGCCGCCAGCCGGTTCACCGTTGTAAGAAACAAACCGGCACTGTCGCGGCGGACGCCCAAATCCAAAGACCTGCGATATTACGCTTCTGCCACGGCTAATGTCAGCATAGAAGTGATCCGGGTGACGAAAAGCTATAACCAATCCGGTATGCGGATAGCTGATTGGATTGTGAAAGTTGGTCAACGTTCTATTGAAACTGCTGGGCTGGACATGTGTCGGATTGGCCATCGCCGGTGTCGCACTCCCCCTCCTGCCAACAACGCCATTTCTCCTGGTGGCACTATGGGCGTTCGCAAAATCGTCTCCCGCCCTCGCCCACTGGGTGCGGGAGCATCCGGTGCTCGGCTTGTATGTGCGGGATTGGGAATGCCACCGGATCATACCCGTCAAAGCAAAAGTATTTGCGTTGACCATGATGGCGGCAAGTTTTGCATGGTTGGCTTTGGGGACAAACGCACCAACAGTGGCCAAAGCTGTAACCGGCTGCATACTGGTTGTTGTTGCAATCTATATTACCACCCGACCCGGCAAGACCGAAAAGGGGCAAGATATCTGATCCTGCCCCTTGCAAACTTGATCGTTCGGTTTCTGTCAGCTTGCGGGCGTGGCAAAGCACGACGTCCCGCGCCGTTTCAACCTGCTG
>JANQIR010000169.1 GCA_028282065.1 Aestuariivirgaceae bacterium | reverse complement strand
TGCCACCTCAAACGATGGCAGCTTGGGATCGGCAGACAGCTTCATGAGAGCGCTCAGGTCGACTTCACCTGTTTGCATCTCAACCAGTACCTTCAGCCGGCCGCTGACAGCCGGGTTGTTCAGTTCGATTCTGGAGAACGTGATAAGACCGTTACCGAGCTGCAGCGCTCCGGCAATGCCTCCTAATGGCAAGGATCCGGACAGCAACTCTTTGAGCGCGACAGTCTCCAGGTCTGCGGGCTTGTCAAGTTTCTGAAGTGCGTCGGCAAACGCCGCCGGGTTGAGATTTGCGATAGCCCCGTCAGCAAGAGCAAAGCTCCCCTCACCCTCCATCGCGGCAAGCAAACCGGCAGGGCTGCGACCGGACGCCTGGAATTCGAACTTGGTTCGCAGCGCCCCGGTCAGCACGCTATCGCCCACCGTATCCCGCAACAGCATGGGCAAGGCGAAGGTGCCAGACACGCTGCCCTTGGTCTTCAGTTCAGCATTCTGGCGCACGTACTCCAGCTTGAAGGCGGAGCGTTCGTTTCCCGCTCCTGCAGCTATGACATCAATCGTGCCCTTCGGTCCCTCGCCATCAAATGAAAGCGTCGCGTCCCGCAAATCAATGGATGGAAATGTCTCCAGCCGCCGCGCGGAAACATTCAGTGTTACATTACCGCGCAGCCCATCGCCCTCAAGATCGAACAGCCCTTTGAGCGATTGCTGATTTGGATCATCCTCCAGCAGGATCCAGCCCATCAGCCAGGGCAGGTTCAACCGGCCCGCTTTCAGGTCCAAATCGGCATGCCGCCGGCCATTGCGCTCTCCGACCCGGATACGGCCGCCGAACGCCGTGCCTGCAGCGGTGCCGCTCAATTCGCTGATATCGGCGACACCGTTCTTGAACGTAAACGCGCCTTCCGCCGAAAGCACCTGTGCCGCAGGGCCTCCCTCCTTCGAATAGGCCACGCCCAGGGTCTTGTAGAGTTCATGAGCGCGCTCCGCCAAAACCGCGATCCGGCCATCGGCTTCAACCTCCAGCCCTGCCGGCATACGCACCATGCCGGCGAACTGCATCTGACTGCCCAGGGTCTCGATCTCGATCGTCGAGGCCATGCCACTGATGGGCTTGCCCGTCGAGGTCAGGGCTATGCGCGCCGGACTACCCAGGTTCGAATCCACCCGCAAACCGGCAAGCGAATCAAGAAACGGCGACGACTGGCCGGAAAGGGTGCCTGATAGATGGGCCTTGCCTTGCCGCCAGTCGGCCGGCTGTCCGGTGAACCGGGCTGTGACGTCAACATCTGAGCCTGCCGCCACACCAACCAGGTGGGCATTGGCAGACACGGTCTTGTCCTCACTCGCTGCTTCCGCCATCAACTTCATGTCGATCGGACCAAGCGATGTCAGCCAGGCCGGTTCCGACCGGCCCGGTTTGGCAGGATCGGTCAGGCCGAGCAGCCGGATCAGTCCTGCAGGTTCCTTGGCGGTCACGTTGACGGCCAGAGAACCGGTAATGCCCGTCTCCGGAAAATTCAGCAAACCGGTCACTTCCACTCTGGCATCACCGACGCGGCCGATTTCGACGGCTCTCAGTTCGACGGAGGACTCGTTTGACACGATGTCAACTGCAATGTCGTTCGCCTGCACATCGTTAAGCCGCACGCTGTCGGCCTGAAGGGTGACCTGGAATTCGGCAAAGGACATGGCGCCGGCGATCAGATCGGTCAGTTTTGCCACAATCCCATCACCACCCCTCATTGACAGAACTCCGGGGATGTAACGGTCAGCATTTATGCGATCGACCGTCAACCGGCTGAGGAACCGGGGCGTGTCGCCATCGGCGTAGCTGAGGTGGAACAGCCCCTTCGTATCATCGAACGATAAAGACCCATCGCGCAGCCGCAGCAATTGCGGAGTCGACTCAAATTCTGTCTCAACGCTCAACCTGCCGCGCGCGCCACTCCATATCCGTTCGATTTCCTTGCGATGACGTCCAAACATCCACAGCGTGAAGTCTTTGGCCGACACTGCGGTCAACTTGACCTTCCCTGCCAGTTGCGGAGCATCCGCACCGGCGACGACGATGCCTGAGAACGACCCGTTCGCCTGCCCGGGCATGGAGGCCGAAACTTCGTGAATGTTCAGACGTTGCGACGTGATCGAGCTTTTCAGATGGAAGCCGTCCAGCGATTCACCTCCGAGAATGAGGCTGGTGATGGAAAGGTCCACGTCCGCGGTGAGTTCTTGCGGAATGCTGTTGAGAAACCGCCCTGCCCACTCAAGCACCTGGCCGCTCCCCGCCGGCCGGCCTTCCTCCGCCCCAAGTAAAAAATCGAGGTCCGCCTGTGCGGCAACCAGCTTCGTCTTGACTTCAAGGGTGGGTCCCAATGTCATGGACGCGGTTCCGCTGAGCAGGGTCCCCCCGGCGCTGGCCCTGTCGGGCGCAAGTTCCATCCGCGTCAGCGTCACTTTGTCGAAATCGGCGACGATCTCGGCGTTGAACACCAGTCGGTTCAAACCATCCTCATCGCCTGAAGGTGCAGCTGCGCTATCTCCTGTGTTCGGTTTGATCCTGAGATTTCCCGTAACACCTCCGCGCGGAAGCTCACCAAGCTCACCGTCCAAAGCGTAAACCAGCCCGCCCGGCTCTGCGGGCGTCAGCCTAATAGCGAACTTCAAAGGAGAACCGGGACGCAACTTCCCGGATGAAACGGCTAGCTTTGCCGGCTTTCCGGCCACCACCGCATCACCCCTCAGGCGCCACGGTCCGCTCAACGCCGGTGCCGAAACACGCGCGTTCAATGCCTCAACCGTAACGATGCCGTCCCGCCGTCCGTCCGCCAGCCTGATCGTGCCCCGCTTGATCACCACACCGTCGATCGCCACCCGATCCGACGTGATCAGTCCCTGCAGGTCCAGTTGCGGATCGAGTTGCCAAGTCTTGATCCCGTTCGCCAGTCGTTCAAAACCAAACGCGGGCTCGTGCAGTGTGACGCCCTCCACGCGAATTCGGCCCGATAACAGCGGCGCAAGTCCCATGCGGACGTCCACTTCATTGGCCTTCAAAAGATGGGATAATCCAGCACCGGGCGGATTGGCGATTTCCACGCCTTCCAGCCGCAATCGTGGCCAGGGAAACAGACGTGCGGACATCGCACCGGCAATTGTCACATCACGTCCGGTAAGCTGTTTGCCATAAGCCTCGATTTGCGAGCGGTAGGAATTCCAGTCGACAAATAGGGGAGCTGCGAAGGCAACGCCTGCCAACACGATCAGCGCAATTCCCAAATACAGCAGAGGTGATTTCCAGGCGCTCATGCCGTGGCAGTCCCGCTTCCGTTTGACCGGACGCCGGCACCGGTTTCATCAAGGGCTGACAGGCCTCCCGGTCGCGTCTCAGCACGCCCGATCTTACGACAACATCGATTGTGCCGCTCGCACAAAAATCAGGCTATCCGCTCACAATTGAACTATCTTGCCTGGATTCATGATGTTTTTGGGATCAATGGCCCTCTTGATCGAGCGCATGACATGCAGCCCCGCACCATGTTCGGCTTCCAGAAACTTCATTTTGCCCGTGCCGACGCCATGCTCACCGGTACAGGTCCCATCCATAGCGATCGCCCTGAGAATCAATCGCTCGTAGACGTCTTTCACCTTTTTCACCTCATCCGGGTCGCTGCGGTCGCAAAAGAGTGAAGCATGAAAGTTTCCGTCACCGACATGACCCACGATTGGCGCATACAGACCCTGCTCGTCCAGGTCCTTCTTGGTTTCCGAAACACATTCCGCAAGACGCGAGATTGGGACGCAAACATCGGTCGCGAAGGCTTCCTTGCCCGGCATCGCCGCCTTGACCGCCCAGAATGCATCATGCCTTGCCTGCCATAGCCGGTTTCGGTCTTCTTCCTTCGTTGCCCAATCGAACGGTCCGCCACCGTACTCTGCGGCAATTTCACCGAACATTTCCGACTGTTCCTGTGTGCCCGCTTCAGTGCCGTGAAACTCCAGGAACAGCATCGGCGTTTCCGGCAGGCCAAGACCGGCATAGTTGTTCGTTGCCTTGACCTGTTCCTCGTCGAGCAGTTCTATCCGGGCGACGGGGATCCCGAGCTGGATCGTCATGATGACCGCATTGCAGGCCGCTTCCAGCGAGGGGAACGGACAGATCCCCGCAGCGATTGACACCGGGATTCCATACAGCTTCAGGCCGATTTCGGTGATCACACCTAATGTGCCTTCCGAGCCAACCAGCAGCCTGGTGAGATCATAGCCCGCAGCCGACTTCTTGGCACGCCGCGCCGTGCGGACAATTTCTCCATTGGGCATAACCGCCGTCAGGTTGAGCACGTTCTCCCGCATCGTTCCGTAGCGCACGGCATTGGTTCCCGACGCTCTGGTCGCTGTCATGCCACCTATGCTGGCGTCGGCCCCGGGGTCGATGGGAAAGAACAGCCCAGTGTCGCGCAGGTATGAATTGAGCTGCTTGCGCGTGACCCCCGGTTCAACCCGGCAGTCGAGGTCTTCGACATTAACCTCCAAGATATCGTTCATGCGTGAAACATCGATACTGACACCACCACTGGGCGCGCTGATATGACCTTCGAGCGACGTACCGGTCCCATACGGGATGACCGGCACTTCATACTTGCTGCAAATCTGGACGATGGCCTGAACCTCTTCGGTCGTGTCCACGAATGCCACCGCATCCGGCGCCGCGCCGGGATTCCAGGTCAGATCGTCGCCGTGCTGATCCCGAACGGCTTGTGACTGCGACAGCCGCTCGCCCAACAATCCGGCAATTTCACCAACCGCCTGCGCCACCGAATTGCGTTTCAATTGTGCTGGTGTGGCCATATCGATTCCCCGTGTCCTCAGACCACATGACGGGTAGTGCGCCCCTGTCCGGTCTGATATGGCTGTGATTTGACGCTTAGACTACCTGAGCCTGATCCTGCTGGCACAATTTTTTCGGGGAATGGATTATGACGGATTACGGACAACCCTTTGTGGGTTCGATTATGAGTGTCGAACAAGACTGGATCGACTATAACGGCCATCTGAATATGGCGTACTATTCGGTCCTGTTTGACCGGACCTGCGATGAGGCCATGGACCTCGTCGGCCTGGGAGCCGACTACCTCAAGGCAAGCGATTGTTCGTTCTTCACGCTTGAAGCCCATGTCACCTATGTCCGCGAGTTGCCGGCGGACGCCAACGTCAAGGTGACGTTTCAGGTTCTCGATTACGATGCCAAGCGCATTCACTACATCCAGGAAATGTTTCATGCCGAGGAAGGCTGGCTTTCCGCAACCATGGAAGGCATCTGCCTGCATGTCGACATGCAGGCCAAGAAGTCTTCCCCATTCCCGGACGACATGCGCGACAAGATCGCAGCCATGTACGAGGAGCACAAGGGATTGCCCGTACCTCCGCAAACCGGTCATCGGATAGGCATACCGCGCAAAGTGGCGTGAGCCCGGATTGATGGTATAGCGATTGCATAACAGGTGGCAGCACTCACCCATCCGATGAGCTCATCATGAACGGCCTGAAGGCCATATTGACCGGATTTCTGCACGAAAGAACCTTTCCTTCGGTACGGCACCTGTGGCGCTCGCGCCAACCGGTCATCTGGTTCCTGGCCCTGTTGATCGGTATCGCCGGCGCTTACGCAATACTGGGGTTTCGCGAGGCAATCGGTCTTGTGCAATGGCTTTGGCTCGGTAACACAAACGAGAACGTCGTCGCCACGCTGGCCAGTATTCGCGAACCGTGGGTCGTGATGATGGCACTGATCTGCGGCGGCCTCGTCGTTGGCCTGCTCTTGAACTTCGCCACCCCTGTACGCAGAGCGGAAAGCATCGCCGACGTGATCGAAGCACGCGTCATCGGCGGCGGCAAGATACCTTATCGCTCCGGTCTGGCAAGCGCTGCCATCTCGACGGTTTCCCTCGGCGCGGGAGCCAGTGCCGGCCGTGAGGGCCCGGCCGTCCATATCGGCGCCATGATTGCATCGTTCCTTGGCGATCTGTTCAAGCTGACGGCGCCGGCCCGGCGGATCCTGCTGGGCTGTGGCGCAGCAGCTGCCGTCTCCGCCTCATTCAATGCCCCGATTGCCGGCGTCCTCTTCGCCCACGAGGTCATCTTGGGCCACTACGCCATGTCCGCCTTCGTACCCACGGTCATTGCCGCCGTCGGCGCGACACTGATTACCCGGATGCATTTGGGCGACTTTCCAGCTTTCATTATTCCCGAATACCACATCGCTTCCTATTGGGAGTTTCCGGCCTTCGCCCTGCTTGGGATCGTTTGCGGACTGGTTGCCGTCGCTTTCCAGGTAACGGTGATGATATCCGACTGGACGGCGCGGCGCGTCGACATGCCGATCTGGATCAGGCCGGTGATCGGCGGCGCACTTGTCGGACTGATTGCGCTTGCCGTGCCGGAAGTGCTCGGCGTTGGATACGAAGCCACCAATCTGGCGCTCAGGGAAAAGTACACTCTCATCGGCTTGCTAACATTTCTGCTCGCGAAAACCGTTGCCACGGCCATAACCTTGTCCAGCAGGTTTGGCGGCGGGGTCTTCTCGCCTTCACTCTACCTCGGTGCCATGGCAGGCGGCGCCTTCGGTATTATCGCCGCATCCGTCTTTCCCGACTACGCATCGAATTATGGCGTTTACGCCATATTGGGCATGGGCGCGGTGGCCGGCGCGGTACTGGGAGCACCCCTGTCCACCGCGTTGATCGTGTTTGAGCTGACCGGCGGTTATGAGATGACCATCGCCCTGCTGCTGTCGGTATCGATCGCCTCGGTCATGATGCAAGCGTTGCTCGGGCAGAGTTTCTTCCACTGGCAATTGTCGACACGCGGCCTCTATCTTGGCGACGGCCCGCACAGGCAAATCATGCGCACCATCCGGGTGCGGGACTTTCTGACCGAGTTCACCGCCGAGGAACGCAACGAACCGCCAGAAGTTTTTTCAGACCGGCCCAGTTTAACCCTGAACGACACATTGGAAGCAGCGCTTCGGACCTTTGCGCAAGGCAACTATACACGAATCGCCGTTTTCGACCCCAACGACATGGAACGACACGTCGGCTGGGCCGACTACACAAACGCACTAACGGCCTATAACACCGCCCTTGTCGATACCAGCGTCGAAGAACACAGATAGCAGAATTCCCGGAAGATAAACCTGCGCAACTGTGACTTCTGCCACAGAGACCGGCCTCCAATACCGCTAGTGTGATCATGGATGCACTGGCAAGCCCCTCACACACGATGGAGATCAGCAGACCGGTCATGCATCGAGCCTGCACCGGTGCTTCCCTCCCCTCATACTTAGGCGATCCCATGGGATCGCCTTTTTTCTTGGGGCAAATCGTCCCGCTGGCGTCATTGCGTTGGCTTGCCGGTCTGCGTCATGCTTTAACGGATCAGAAGCACACCGCCAACTTGAGACCGGCCAAGGGGCCGGCGATATGTGATGAATATACAGGCTCGCTCTGAACAGGCCCGACTGGCGGCCACAATGCAGCGGCTGGACTCCTGTCCGGCCTGCGGCGCCGGCAGAGGCGCCGAGATATTCACCGACAACGACCTGACGGGAAACCGGACCCTGCCGGAAGCACTTTGGCGCAGTGAGTACACGCTGTGCGGAAATTGCGGCCTGATCTACGCGGCCTGGCGCCAGGAAACCTCGGTCGCAACACCCTACTACGATCTCTTTCCGGAGCTCGAACACAGAAGCTATGGGGTCTATCCCCCGCCCGAAGGCTACCGCAACGGCAAGCTGAGCGTAGCCCGCTGGATTGCCGGGATACTGGAGGCAAACGGCCTGTTGGATGAAGGACGTTCCCTCCTGCATATCCGCTGCGATTTCGGATCGTTGGCGCAGGAGTTGGCCAAGACCTCGCCCGGCATCAAGATAACCGGTGGGGACTACTTCGAAAGCAACGTGAGGTTTGCCCGCGAATCCGGAAACCTGGAGGATGTGTACCTTCTCGACCCGGCCGGCATTGAAACGCTTCCCGGCAAACAGTTCGACATCGTGGTGGTCAATCACATGTTCACCCACGCAATCGACCTGCAAAGCGACCTCAAGGCCTGCCTGGCCATGCTGAAACCCGGCGGCACCATGTTCGTTTACAACGAGATCGATTTTATGGAGACGGTGAACCCGGGCGGCAGGTATTTCCGTCTCGCGCCGGTCAACAACTATCACAAGCAACTGTTCACCCCTGGCTCCATTCGCCGGTTCTTTGAACATGCCGGGCTTGAACTTCGCTCTGCCGAGCGCCGCAAGAATACCCTGTCATTTATTCTAACACGCCGCGAAGGAGCTGCCGGCAAGCCTGCGACAATCCCAACCGCTGAATTGTCCCTGCTGAAAGCGCGCCTCGAACGCTGGGGCGGCTATCGTCGTTCCTGGATACGCTCGGCCATGAGGCTAAAGCCGGTCAGGGCAGCCTATAGGCGCATGGCAAAGGACCCGGCGCCGCTGCCTTATTGATCCCGGCTGCGGCAGGTGCAGCCCATAAAACCTTTCACACTTTTCGGGGTATTGTTCGAGAGCACTATGCGTCCAGATTGAATCAATTCTGTTTGCCGTCCCGGCGGATGCATCCGGTGCCGGGACGGTCGCAGCAACAGGTGGGCCCTATTGCAAGAGCGTTCCGTCATCGGGGCGCCGCCGGGCGCAAACCCTTGATGGGACGGGCGATTTTGCGCCAAATCCTTCGCAAAGCCCCTCCACCATATACCCGATATGCTGTTCGGGTCTTTGCTTGACCTTGTCACAAATTCGCTCCGTCAGAATGGTTCAATCTGGACGCATAGTGCTCTAAGCTCCACGCCCATGGAACACAGGCGGGACATACTGCAACGTGCGCGGCTGCTGCCATTTGCGTTACCTGGCCTGGTCAGGACGCTGGTCTACGCCGGCACACATCAGTATCCTGCCGATGAACGTCCGGGCCTTGTTGCAGCCAACGTCACCGGGTATCTCGCCGCGATCTCGTCTGTTTGCTACGCCATCAACTACGCGCTGCACGATTTCGAAAACCTGGCACCGATCGTCTACGGCAATCTGATCTCCGCCATAATCACCGCCCTGATCCCCCTGGCCCACCGGTTCGGACGGGTTGCCGGGGCTCTGGTTCTCGTAGCCACCGTCTTCACCACCATATTCTACTTCATTGCGGTGGTCGGCCGCGATTCCGGAATTCAGCTGAACTACATAGGCGCCGCGGCACTTGCCTTCGTGGTCATCGGGCTTCAGCGGATATGGCTGGTCGGTGCGATCATTGTCGTGGCCGCAGTGCTGCATTTGACAGCATGGTTCATGTTTCAGGAGGGCATGGTCCAGTTCCGTGATTCGCAGGCTTTCCTGGATCAGATCTATACCCTGTCGGCCATTTCCATCATGGCCATCATTGCCCTTGTCGTCTTTTATGCCTTCGGTCTGGTCCGCGATGCACAGGACCGCTCCGACGCGCTACTGCTCAACATAATGCCCGCCACGATCGCCGAGCGCCTGAAGGAACGGCCGGACTCAACGATCGCCGAACGCTATGAGAATGCCACCATTTTGTTCGCCGACCTGACCGGATTCACGCCTTTGACCAACAGATTGGGGCCGGCCGGGATCGTCGATTTACTCGACGAACTGTTCACGTCGTTCGATGAGCTGGCTTTGCGCCACAATGTCGAGAAAATCAAAACCATCGGCGATGCCTACATGGCGGTAACCGGCCTGCCGGAGGAACGTCCGGACCATGCCGCCTGCATGGCCCGGATGGCGCTGGACATGCGCGACGCCATCCGCCGCATATCGGACAGGAATGGCCTTGCCTTGAATATCAGGGTGGGCATTGCCTCCGGTCCGGTCATCGCCGGCGTCATCGGGCGCACGAAATTCTCCTATGATGTCTGGGGAGAGACAGTCAACCTTGCCGCCCGGCTGGAGCCCAAGGCCCACGCCGGCCAGATCCTGGTTGGCGAAATGGTCGTCGAAGCGATCAGGCACCAGTTCGACTTCGAAGACCGTGGCCCGCTCGAACTGAAGGGTATCGGTCAGGTTCCCGCATGGACACTCATTGGTGAGAAGTGCGCGAAACCGCGTCCGGCCGAGCTCGAAAGACTCCAGGATAGTGCTATATAGATACCTTAACGAGATTCGAATTCTGCAATGAGCTCAGATCCACTGGACATGGCCGGACTTGAGGACGGCATCGCGCACTTCGAGCCGAAGCCGGGCGGATTGGCCGCCCGTGCGGCTGCCGGAGCCGCCGCGCCTTATCTGAAAGGCCTCAATCCGGAGCAGCGCGCGGCGGTCGAAACCACCGACGGCCCATTGCTGGTTCTGGCGGGCGCAGGCACTGGCAAGACCCGCGTACTGACCACAAGGCTCGCTCATCTGCTGCACACCGCAAAGGCCTGGCCCGGCCAGATCCTCGCCGTAACTTTCACCAACAAGGCCGCCCGGGAAATGAAGGACCGCATCGGCCAGCTCATCGGCGGCGTGGTCGAGGGCATGACCTGGTTGGGCACCTTCCACTCGATTGGCGTGAAGATCCTCAGGCGTCATGCCGAACTTGCCGGACTCAAGTCCGACTTTTCGATTCTGGACACCGACGATCAGATTCGCCTGCTCAAGCAGATCATCGCAGCTCATGGCCTGGACGAAAAGCGCTGGCCGGCCCGCCAGCTTGCAGGCCATATCGACGGCTGGAAGAACCGCGGCCTGACGCCTGACAAGGTTCCGGCCGGCGAAGCTGCCGCCTACGGAAACGGCAAAGGCGGTGAGATTTACGCCGAGTACCAGCAACGTCTGAAGATCCTCAACGCGGCGGATTTCGGCGATCTGCTGCTGGAATCCTTACGCATGTTTCAGGAAAATCCCGATGTGCTGGCCGAATATCAGCGCCGCTTCAAGTACATGCTGGTTGACGAGTACCAGGACACCAACGTCGTGCAGTACCTCTGGCTGCGACTGCTTGCCCAGCAAAGCCAGAATATCTGCTGCGTCGGCGACGACGATCAGTCAATCTACGGTTGGCGGGGCGCGGAAGTCGACAATATCCTGCGTTTCGAGAAGGATTTCCCGGGCGCCAAGGTCATTCGGCTTGAGCAGAACTACCGGTCTACACCACATATTCTGGGTGCCGCATCCGGCCTGATCGCCAATAACGAAGGCCGGCTTGGCAAGACATTGCGCACCGAGATCAATGACGGCGAAAAACTCACCCTGCGCGGTCATTGGGATGGCGACGAAGAAGCCCGCGCCATTGGCGACGATCTGGAAGGCCTGCAGCGCCACGGCAAGAACCTCAACGATACGGCCATCCTGGTCCGGGCCTCGTTCCAGATGCGTGCTTTTGAAGACCGGTTCATCACCCTGGGCCTGCCCTACCGGGTGATCGGAGGGCCGCGTTTCTACGAGCGTCAGGAAATCCGCGATGCCATGGCATACTTCAAGGTCTTGATGTCGCCGGACAACGACCTTGCCTTCGAGCGCATCATCAACGTTCCCAAGCGCGGCATCGGCGACACGTCGGTCAAAAAGATGCACGCCCACGCGCGGCGCAATCAGACGTCGCTTTTCCGTGCAGCTCAGATGCTAGCTGAAACCGACGAGTTCACACCCAAGACACGCAAGAGCCTGTCTGACCTTCTGATGAGTTTCAGCCGCTGGCGGCAGATGGAAACCGGCATGCCGCATACCGAACTTGCCGAGATCATCCTCGATGAGTCCGGCTACACCCAGATGTGGCAGAACAACAAGTCCGCCGACGCCGAAGGCAGGCTTGAGAACCTCAAGGAACTCGTCCGCTCCATGCAGGAATTTGAGAACATGGCCGGCTTCCTGGAGCATGTCTCTCTGGTCATGGATACGGATACCCAGGAGAGCGACGACAAGGTCAACCTGATGACGCTGCATTCCGCCAAGGGACTGGAGTTCGATACCGTGTTCCTGCCCGGATGGGAGGAAGGCCTGTTCCCACACCAGCGCTCGCTGGACGAAAACGGCCGTGCCGGGCTGGAGGAGGAACGCAGACTGGCCTATGTCGGCATCACCCGCGCCAAGCAGCAGGCCTATATTTCATTCGCCCAGAACCGGCGCATTCACAATCAATGGCAAACCGCCCTGCCCTCACGCTTCATCGACGAATTGCCGGAAGCACACGTTGACACCGATCCCATGTCCACCTCTTACGGGGGCTACAGCATCGGCGGGTTCGGCGAGAGCGGCTCACGCTTTGAGGACCTGTCGCCGTTTTCGAACACATACGCCACACCGGGATGGCAGCGGGCCAAGGAGCGCAAGCAACGCGGTGAGATGATGCGATCCACACCGCACATCATCGAAGGCGAACTTGTCGCCAGAGACACCGCCGAGACAACCGCATTCGAAAAGGGCGAGCGCATCTTCCACCAGAAATTCGGCTACGGCATCATCACAGGCATCGACGGCAACAAACTGTCCATCGCATTCGAAAAGGCTGGGGACAAACGGGTCCTGGATTCCTTTGTAACCAGAGCCTGAATTTGCCGCATCTGACCCACTTGTCACAATCATGCGCGCACGCTACCGGTTCGCAACGTTGAGCCGGTTCCTGACAAGGGGGCAAGTTTTGACCACGGACGACACGACGCATCTGCTGGAAGACGCCATGCGGCGCAGCCAGCAGTACCTTGAGAAACTCCGCCACCGCCGGGTCTTTCCGGAAGAGCAGGATCTCGACAGACTACGCAAGGCGCTTTCGGGACCTTTGCCGGACGGCCCCACACCACCGGACGAGGTTCTGTCCCTGGTTGACGACACGGGCTCTCCAGCCACGGTCGCCAGCGCTGGCGGCCGGTATTTCGGGTTCGTGACTGGCGGATCCCTGCCGGTGAGCCTGGCGGCCAACTGGCTGGCAAATGCCTGGGACCAGAACTGTTTCGGCAATATCTCCTCTCCCGCCGTAGCCATATTCGAGGACGCCGTGCTCGACTGGCTCAAGCAGGCACTGCACCTGCCCTCAGCTTCCGAAGGCGCGCTGGTCACCGGTGCAACCATGGCAAATTTCACCTGCCTCGCCGCGGCCCGCCATCACGTGCTGCAACGCGCCGGCTGGGACCTTGAACGTCAAGGTATGTTTGGCGCACCGCCGATCACGGTCATTGCCGGCGAGGAACTGCACGGATCCGTGCTGAAGGTCATCGGGATGCTGGGCTTGGGACGCGACCGCGTCGTCTATGTGCCCGCCGATGATCAAGGTCGCATGCGGGCGGACAAACTGCCTAAAATCGAAGGACCGGCCATCGTGTGCATTCAGGCAGGCAACGTCAACTCCGGCGCCTTCGACCCTGCCGAAGAGATCATAGAGAAAGCTCACAAGACCGGCGCATGGGTGCATGTCGATGGAGCCTTCGGTCTGTGGGCACGCTCGTCCGCCAGGCTGGCGCACCTTGCGGCCGGGTTCGAACGCGCCGACAGTTGGGCAGCAGACGCCCACAAGTGGCTGAACGTGCCCTATGACAGCGGCCTTGCCCTGGTGAGGCATCCGCTCGCGTTGCGCGCCGCGATGTCAGTCTCCGGCGCCTATCTGTTGCTGAACGAGCGCCGCAACGCCATTGACGTGACACCGGAAAGTTCCCGCCGAGCCCGGGCCGTCGACATCTGGGCAGTCCTTAAGTGTCTTGGCCGCCGGGGTCTTGCGGACATGATCGAGCGCAATGTCGAGCAGGCCAAGTGGCTTGCCGCACAATTGCAGGACGCCGGGATTGAGATCCTTAATGAAGTCGCCTTGAACCAGATCGTCGTATCGTTCGGCAGCGACCACAGAACCGCTCAGGTGATCAAGGCAATCCAGAGTTCCGGCAAGATCTGGTGTGGGGGCACCAACTGGCAGGCCCGCGATGCCATGCGCATCTCCGTCAGCTCGTGGGCCACGACGAACGAGGACATGCAAACTGCCCGTGATACCATTCTGGAGGCGCACCGCAACGTTGCCTGAGACAGGGCGGCCCGGCCGGGCTACTTTGTAAACAGCAGGCCCAGCCCAGCAACGACCAGTAGCGCGCCAGCCCATTGCTGCCATACCAGCCGCTCTCCGAACAGCATGACCGATACAATGACTGTGATGACAATGGTGCCGGCAACCACGGTCGGAATGACGGTGCTT
>JANQIR010000099.1 GCA_028282065.1 Aestuariivirgaceae bacterium | reverse complement strand
GGTTTCGATGGTCAGCCCAAGATAGTCCGCCATATCGGACCGGGTCAGGGGTAACTCGAAGGAGGGGGCCTCTATTTCGCCTTGGTGCGGGCAACCGCTCATTGCAGATCTGCGGGCAAGGAGCAGTAAAAAGCTGGCAACCTTCTCTGATGCCGTTTTGCGTCCCAGCAGCAGCATCCACTCGCGCGCCGCGTCGAGTTCATCCAGCGTGCGTTCAAAAAGCCTTCGCTCCAGGCCGGGATGCGCTTTGAGGAGACGTTCGAATTTGTCGTGCGGGAAGCAGCACAGTTCCAGGTCGGTGGCTGCCTCGGCGAAATACGGATTACTTTGTCCGTACGTCCGGCCAAGGAAATCCGGCGCGAACTGAAGACCGACAATCTGCTGACGGCCATCGCTCATAGTCTTGGTAAGCTTGACGACGCCAGACACGATGTTGGCGAAAAACTCGACGCTTTCCTCATCAGACATGATAATCTGGCCGGCGGAATAGTGCCGGCGGTGCGCTATGGCGTTCAGTTCCGCCAACTCCGAATTGTCCAGCGCACCGCATACGGCCTTGTGCCGGATGGCGCAGCTGTCGCACCGCAGAAGCGGCACGGCTAGATCTGGCTGGTTAAAGGCCACGCTGTCAATCCCCTGGCTTCGTTCCATGACCCGTTCACATCATAGCATGGTGATATCACATTCGCGGGCAAATCAGCCCTTCATTTTTGGGCTGTTTTGATTTGCCTCTCGTTCCCGCTTCCGGCCACACAACCGTCGCTGCAGAGGTCAATTGTTGTTTTCAAGCTGCAGCTTATTGCGCTTGCCTTGCCGTGTCGAGAGGCCAACCTGTTGCAATGCCGCGGCCTTTTTGCGCTTCGGGCTGAACCTGTCGCCGCGGATGCGAATTTGTGCTTAGAGTAAGCGCCGGAGGTGCCGCTTCATGAACAATACAATGACCGGGGGAGAGGCAATCATACGTGCCGCCCATGCCAATGGAATTGATCTGGTTTTCGGTTTGCCCGGCGCGCAGATGTATCCGCTGTTCGATGCTCTTTACAGGATGTCCGGTGACATCAGGACTATTTCGACCAGGCACGAACAGGCCGCCGCCTACATGGCCTTCGGCGCGGCACAGTCAACCGGCCGCCCGGCTGCGTTTTCTGTCGTCCCAGGGCCCGGCGTTCTCAATACCACAGCCGCGTTGTGCACCGCTGCGGCGTGCAATGCCCCGGTGATATGTCTCACAGGTCAGATCCCTTCGCCGTTCCTGGGTAAGGGGCGCGGGCATCTGCATGAGCTGTCCGACCAGCCGGGAACGCTTCGCACGCTGATCAAGGGCGCATCGCGGATCGACCGGCCGGAAGATGCG
This sequence comes from Aestuariivirgaceae bacterium, assembly GCA_028282065.1. Lineage (GTDB taxonomy): Bacteria > Pseudomonadota > Alphaproteobacteria > Rhizobiales > Aestuariivirgaceae > JANQIR01. The sequence continues at coordinate 3,803 of JANQIR010000099.1, read as the reverse complement.
CCGGCGAAGGTCAACGATGCCTTCCGGTTGATGCTGTCCGGGCGGCCGGGACCGGTGTCGGTTGAAATGTGCTGGGATACGATGGCGCAATCCGGCCCGGTTGAAATTGCTGCGCCGGCCAAGGCCGACGAACCGCCGCCACCCAACCTAGATGCAGTGAAGCAGGCAGGGGATTTGCTTGGCAAGGCCCGCAACATCATGATCATGGTGGGGGGCGGGGCGCGCCATGCGGTGGAAGAGGTCCAACAACTTGCGGATCGGCTTGGCGCTTGTGTCACCTCGTTTCGTGCCGGCAGGGGCATCGTTCCGGAAACCGATGAGCTTGGCGCTTCGACCGTCGCGGCCCATGAGCTGTGGCCGCAGACCGAAGTTCTGATCGGTATTGGCTCCCGGCTTGAGCTTCAGTACATGCGCTGGACAGGCATGCGACAGCTGATAGGCGAGGCAGTGGCCCCGCCCAAGGTCATTCGCATCGAAATCGATCCTGGTGAGCTCGACAGATTCAAGGGGCATGTGTCAATCCAGGCGGACAGCCGCGAAGGGGTGTTGGCATTGCTGAACGCCCTGGGCGACACGGTGGCGCCCTGTGATCTGTGGCGAGAACGCATTGCGGCGGCCAAGCAATCCGCCGCGCGGAAGATTCAAAAGGTCCAGCCGCACATATCCTATCTCCAGGTGATCCGCGATGTGCTGCCGCCGGACGGTTTCTTCGTCGATGAAGTCTGCCAGTCCGGGTTTGCCGGTTACTTTGGGTTTCCGGTCTATAAGCCCTATACCTATATAACGTCTGGATTTCAGGGCACGCTCGGGTTCGGATTTCAGACCGCGCTTGGTGTGAAGGCGGCGAATCCCGGCAAACCGGTGATTTCCATCAATGGTGATGGCGGGTTCATGTACGGTGTCCAGGAACTGGCGACCGCCGCACGCTATGGCATTGGCGTGATCGCAATCGTTTTCAACAACAATGCATTCGGCAATGTCCGCCGGGATCAGCAGATCGGCTTTGAGGGCCGGCTGATCGGGTCCGAGCTGACTAATCCCGACTTTGTCAATCTGGCGGAGAGCTTCGGTGTCGAAGCCCGGCGCACGAATTCGCCGCAAGGCCTCAGGCCCATCCTGGAGTGCGCGCTGGAGGATGACCGTCCGATGCTGATCGAGGTGGACGTGGATCCCGACAGCGAAGTCTCGCCCTGGGAGTTTATCCTTTATCCGCCACCGGAAGCATAAATGACGTCTAGAGCATTTTTTGTGAAACCTGAGTCACCGAAAATGCTCTATCTCTTTGATATTGAGCATGTTCTTATCCGAAAACCGCACACACTTTTCGGGAACATGCTCTAGCTGCTGGAGCCGTTCTTCGACTTGTACTCGGCGATTGCCCCCTGCAGCTTGTCGAATTCCTTGCAACCGAAGATTCCACAGACCGACTTGAGCTTTGCCAGTACGTCCTCGGCGGACTTGATGTCGTCCTTCTGAAGGTAGGCTTCTCCGAGATATTCGTGCGCGCCTTTGTGCTCGGCATCGATTCTCAATGCCTGCATGTAATAGGCAATCCCTTCGTCGACCTTGCCAAGCTTGCGGTGCGCGAAACCAAGCAGGTTGAGAACGTCTGCGTTGCCGGACGTATCCAGTTTTTTCAATTCGGTGATTGCCTTGCCGTAGTCCTCGGCCTTGATGAGCTGTTCGGCGAGGGCATATCCGCCGCTCGCGGAAGACGTGGACGAGTCGTCGCCACCCATGGCGAACGCGGCAGGCGCTGCCGTGAACAGGCCAAGACATAGAACTGCGGCGGTGAAGGCGGACTTCAATGTGGGCATAGATCTCGGATCCTCGATTTGCTGTCCAACTGCTCAATTCCGGTAGCTGGACCGTAAACTGTTCCACCCGCTCCCGATCAGTCCCGATTTGGCGGGCAAGTATGACGCAACCATGGCGAAATGCAAACGATCAAGCGGGTGTGATCGCACGTTGCTTTTCAATTCTCCACTGGACGGCGCGTGTCCGGCCGGCTTATAAATGGCACGTCGATATGGGGAGTCGGATGGGGCGTTCTAATTCCTGACGCCTTTAAGGAGGGCTCCCTGTTGGACACTGCTCGCGTTATCCCTCTCCGTATTCTGCACTTTGTAATTCTGCTTGCGCTGGGTCTGTCTATGACTCTCGCTTGGAGCTTGTCGCCTGCGGCGGCGCAGGCGGCCGAAAATGCGCCGCCCGATCTTTCATTTCTGTCTGATGGGTTGCCTGACGAGGCCCTTGCTTACGAGCAGCGCATTGGCAAGCTCATGACCCGGCAAGGCGATGCCGTTGTCAGATCGCGGGGCTTTTCTGCCGAGGCGGCGGAGGCGATGCAGGCCGGCGCTCCGGGGGCGGCAGCACAGGGGTTTCGGGCTGCTGCAAGCCTCAATCCGGACGAGTTCACCAATTGGCTGGGGATCGCCACGGCGGCACTGGCGACAAAGCCGGCCAATGGTACGGAGCGCTATAAGCTGCCGCGCGAAGCGACATCTGCAGCTCAAATAGCCTTTGAGTTGGCCAAGGACCGGCAGGACCGGGCGGCCACACTCGCCCTGATGGCGCAGGCCCTGGCGCGGCGCAATCTGTCGCGCCCGGCGCTTGAGGCCTACAAGGCAAGTCTGCGGCAGGCTGAAAGCCCTGCCGTACGCGAGAGCTTTGCCAAACTCAGGGCCCAGAGAGGCTTTCGCATCCTGAATCACAGCGTGGATTCGGAAAGCAGATCGCCGCGCATCTGCGTGCAGTTTTCCGAAGAGCTGCGGTCCAAGGGAATCGACTATGCGTCCTATGTGACCGTCAACGGCGCGGTTCCCGGCAACCTGAAGCGGGAAGGCCGGCAACTTTGTGCTGATGGATTGAAGCATGGCGAGCGCTACAAGATCTCACTCCGTCAGGGCTTGCCGTCCTCCATCGAAGACGAAGCGCTTCTGCAGCAGGCCGATTTGAGCGTCTATGTCCGCGACCGGTCACCGACGGCCCGTTTCACCGGCAGTAATTTCGTTTTACCCCGCATCGGGTCCAAGGGCATTCCGGTTGTAACGGTCAACGCTGCCAAGGTCGATATGACGATCTACCGTGTCGGCGAGCGAGCCTTAACCCAGTTGCTCACCGGCAAGCAGTTCTTGCGCAATCTCGACCGCTATGCGGCGACCCGTCTGACCAAAAACCTGGGCGAACGCGTCTGGAAGGGTCAGATGGAGGCGGCCATCGAGCCGAACAAGGAGGTCACGACGAGTTTCCCGGTCGAAAAGGCAATTCCCGAACGCAAGCCCGGTGTCTACGTCATCGTCGCCAGGGCTGAAGGAGACAGGGCTGAATCCTGGAAGCCGCAGGCGACCCAGTGGTTTGTCATTTCCGATATCGGACTGGCCACATTCGCCGGCAATGACGGATTGAACGTATTTGCCCGCTCGCTGTCCACCGCCATGCCGGCGGCCGGTGTGAAGCTCCAGCTTCTGTCGCGCGGCAATGCGGTTCTGGGCGAGACCCAAACCGACAACGAGGGCAGGGGGACATTTACGCCGGGCCTCACGCGGGGTACAGGTGCCCAGTCGCCGGCGCTGGTCATTGCAAGCTCGAAGAGTGGCGACTTCGTATTCCTTGATCTGACCCGGCCTGGTTTCGACCTCTCCGACCGCGGTGTTGCGGGGCGTGCCGCACCGCAGTCACTCGATCTGTTCCTTTATACGGAGCGGGGCATCTACCGTGCAGGTGAAACCGTGCATGTTGCAGGCCTCCTGCGCGATACGGCTGCAAAGGCTGCGGCCCGCGTTCCGCTGACGTTTGTCTTC
>JANQIR010000064.1 GCA_028282065.1 Aestuariivirgaceae bacterium | reverse complement strand
CAAGACACACGGCATGCATGTGGATGTCAGGGGCGTCACATCCCATGCCGGCCCGACGCCCATGCCCATTCGCCGCGATGCGCTGGCGGCGGCCTCGCGTGTGATTGCGGCGGTGAATGATATCGGCATCAAATACCACAACTCCGGCGGCCGGGCGACGGCGCCACGCGTGGTGGCATGGCCGAATAAACCGGGCATTCTGGCGGAATGGGCGCAGTTTTCGGTCGACTGCCGTCACCCTGAAGAGGCCGGCGCCAATGCCATGCGCGACGAGATCGAGGTTGCCATCGCGGAAGCGTCTGAAAAGAACAAGGTCGAGATGGAGGTTGTCTCGCGCTGGGAGTTTGGAAACGAAAAGTTCTCCGATGAGCTGATCGGTCTGGTCCGGGACACCGCAAAAGACCTGGGTGTGACCCATAAGGACATGCAGTCATTGGCAGGTCACGACGCGTATCACATCGCCAAAATCGCTCCGACGGTGCTGATCTTCTCGCCATGTGTCGACGGTATCACCCATAACGAAGACGAGGACATCGAGCTCGACAAGACGGTTCCGGCGGTGAATGTGCTCGCGAACGCGGTGTTGGCCAGAGCAAATAGGTGAATGCGCAAAAGTACATGCACTTTTGCTCATCCCACTGTAAGTTACACCTTCGTCCACCTGCCAGAATTGGGCGACCGCTATGCCGCAAGCATACTTCGACGCCCAGCCGTCACCGGAAGAGATTGAGCGCCGCCTCGCAGGCTTGGGAGGTTGGTTCGAGATTGATCTTGACCGGTTGAGCGCCAACCTGAAGGCCATTCGGGATCGCACCGGCGCCGAAGTCATGCCGGTGGTCAAGAACAACAGCTACGGCCATGGCCTGCGCCCCATGTGCTCAGCACTGGTACAGGACGGCGTGAAGTGGCTCATGGTCGCCAAACTGTCTGAGGCGCTGGCAATAAAATCGTGGGAGTTGCCCTGCGACGTGGTCCTGATGGATGCGATCTATACGGCGCGTCAATTCCATCAGGTCGTGGAACACAACATCATTCAGGTTGTTTACACCCTTGCACCGGTGCAGGCATTGAACGATGCGGCAGTTGCCCACGGCCGCAAGGCGGGCGTGTTCATCAAGGTGGATACCGGCCTGCGTCGCGTCGGTGTCGATCACAACCACGCCATCGATCTGATCAAGGATATTGCCGCCATGCCGGCCATTGAGATCAAGGGGGTGTTCTCGACACTGATGCAACAGGATGATCAGGACAAGGTCATCCTTGAGCGCTATCAGGCGGTGTTGGACCAGATGGCAACGGCTGGAATTGATCCGGGCATGCGGTCCATGGCCTCGACGCATGGTATCTTCCACTATCCCCATAGCTGGTTTGATATGGTGCGCCCAGCCATGTGCCTTTTCGGTGTCTATCCATGGGCACCGGACCGCGGCAGCGGCCTCAAACTTGAGCAGATCCTGACATTCAAAGCCCGTATCGAGGAACTGAAACCGGTCGCTAAGGGCGAGACGGTGACCTATTTCGGAAAATACACCGCCAGCCGGGACATGCGGGTCGGCACGTTGCATGTCGGCTTCTACGATGCACTGCCGAGGGAACTCGCCAATCGCGGAACGGTCCTCATTGACGGCACGCCCTGTCCTGCAATCGGATCCGTGTCGCTGAACCACTATCTGTTCGATGCGACCGATGTCAGCGCAAAGATCGGCGACGTTGCCGAGGTTATTTCGCGCGCAGCCGTGAATGACCTGGTTACCACGGCCGAAACGGCGGGATGGATGATCTATAGCCTTCTCAATCACCTGAACCCGGTTGTGCCCCGGGTTTATCTGCGTGGCGGCACGCCCGTGGCATTGCATGAAGTCCCGGTGTGAAACTGCAAGAACGATTTTTGGAGAGTGTCTCAATGACCGGTGTGATTGGCGTCGAAAGATATGAAGACGGCAATGCCGTCAAGATTGCATGGGACAACGGCAGGACTGCACGGTTCCATGCCATTTGGCTGCGCGACAATGCCCTTGACGACCAGACGAGATCGCCTGCCAATGGTCAACGCCTGATCACCTTGCAGGACGTGCCGCAGGACACCCGCATCGCCGATGTCCGGTTGGCCGGTGGCGGGATCGACGTCTCATTTCACCCGGAAGGCCGTACCATGCACTTTCCGGCCGGTTGGCTGCTGGATAACGCCTACGACAGGCTGCCGGCAACCGGCAGTTTCCGGATCAGCCCCGATAAAGATGTCTGGGATGGATCGCTCGACGCTGCCGAGGTGACGGATGATTTCGGTGAGGTTTCAAGACAACCGCAACGCCTGCGCAAGTGGCTGGCGCATGTCCGGCGCTTCGGCTTTGCCCGGCTGTGTGGTGGCCCGGTGGAAAATGGGGCGTTGCTGGATGTCGTCAAGCTTTTTGGTTTCGTGCGCGAGACCAATTACGGCAAGTGGTTCGAGGTCCGTACCGAGATCAATCCTTCAAACCTCGCCTATACCGGGCTCGGCCTACAGGCCCATACGGATAATCCGTATCGCGATCCAACGCCCACACTCCAGATATTGTACTGCCTTGAGAACTCTGCCGAAGGCGGTGATAGCCTCGTCATCGACGGCTTCTGTGCGGCGCAGAGGTTGTACCAGGAGGACCCGGGAGGATGCATGTTGCTGGCAAACTATTGCGCGCGGTTCGAGTATCGAGGCACCGGAGATGTTCACTTGTTCTCCCGCCAGCCCATGCTGGAACTGAGCCTGAACGGTGAGTTGACCGCCGTGAGGTTCAACAACCGCAGCACCGCACCTATCACGGATGTGCCCTATGACGACATGCCCGCCTACTATGCTGCCTATCGCCGGCTCGGCGAGATCATCGACGACCCGGCAATGGCGGTGAAGTTCAAGGCAGAACCCGGTGATTGTTTCATTGTCGACAACACCCGCGTGTTGCATGGCCGCACGGGCTATGCCTCCACCGGCGGATCACGCTGGCTGCAAGGTTGCTATGCCGATATGGACGGGCTTCTGTCGACGCTCTCGGTGCTGGAGCAACAGACCATAGACGATGCTGCCTGAACAAACGCAGCCGATGGCGTTTAGCTTGGCAGCATCCGCCCGGCATACCAGTCTGCAAAACGCGCAACATTCGCCTCGAGCAAGGGGCTGAAGCGGCCTGGCCGGGCATAAGGCGACCGGATGCCGGCCTGTTGTTCAAGCAAAATAGGAATATCCTCGTTCAACGCCACGTCAAGCCGTTCGAAATACAGTTCGGAACGTTCCTCGTAATCGTCCAGTTCGAACGCCTGCCGGGGGAAGCAGATGGTTTGAACGACCCGGCAGCTCTCGGGTGTGAGCGGCTGAGCTTCGTATACCCACATTGCCTCCTGACTTGCCGCAAATGTCATGTTGGGAAACAGCCATGTGTAACGGGCGCCCTGCCGGTTCCGGCCTTCCAATGTCGCGATGACGGGAAACGCAGCTGACTGGTTGTCTTCAAGCAGCCCGCCGGTACCCGCTGTCGTGCCAAACTGGGTGGCATAGGCACCGGTCACCTGATCTGCCGCATCCGGCAGGGCGTAAGTGTCGTCGAGGCTGTCTGGATGAACATAAGGCAGGTGATAGTACTCGTTGAATACCTCGAGAAAGGCTTTCCAGTTGCATCCGACATCGAACTCCCGCCGGCGGCCGGTACGCAATGTGCCCGGCGACCAGGGTGCGTGTATTTGGCTGAAGTCTCCCAGAATTGTATCGATGCCAGGAGCTGCGGAATCGAGACATATGAATGCAAATCCGTCCCGCTCGGCAGCACGAAACTCGATCATTCCGTAGTCAGCCTTGTCGAAAGCGGCGGTGTCCTCCATCCGCGGTGCCCCGGCAAGTCGTCCGTCGAGCTTGTACGCCCAGCCATGAAACGGACACTTGATGCCGCGGCAGCTACCTTCGCCCGTCACCAGGCGTGCCCCGCGATGCCTGCAGGTATTGGCGAAACAGCGCAAGGCGCCGTCCCGGTCCCGCAACACGATCAACGGCACGCCCGCCAGATCCAACGCAGCGAAATCGCCGGGTTCGCACCATCTGTCTGCACGCCCCACGCCCACCCAGCCTGACCTAAACAGTCTTTGCGCCTCCAGATCCAGCAGACCCGCCTCGTGATAACACGCTGGCGGCAGTGTGGTTGCTTCCTCCACGCGCATGGCTGAAGCGGCCAGGAGCTTTTGAATCTGTTCATTCATGGTGGTGTTGATCCCTGCAAACCGGTAGAGGCATGCGCCGCAAAGCACATTGCGCTCCTCGTCTTCAGATGCAAAATTCAAGGGCGGCACTATCGAAACAACAACAAAATCAGAATTCTTGCAGAGAGGAAACACCAATATGCGATACATATTCAAGTTTGCCGCAGCATGCGCCTTGGCCATGTCGGTGACCGCAGTTCACGCTGGCGACACACCGGCGCCAAAGGATGCCAAGGTTTACTTTGTCAATCTCAAGGACGGCCAGGAGGTTACCAATCCCGTGACGATCCGTTTCGGGCTGTCGGGTATGGGCGTTGCGCCTGCCGGAACCGAAAAGGAAAAAACCGGTCACCATCATCTGATCATCAACGAGAAGATTGAAGGCGATGAGCTCAATGAACCAATACCGTCGGACGAAAACCACAGGCACTTCGGTGGCGGACAGACCGAGATAACGCTGGATCTGCCGACCGGACAGGTGACCTTGCAGCTTGTTCTGGCTGACTGGTCGCACGTTCCGCACAATCCGCCGGTCATGTCCGAACGGATTACGGTGACGGTCAAATAGCGCCGAACTACTCGCAGATCCGGTAGTTCCAGCCCTTGCCGCGCTTGGCATAGTCGAAGTGGAAGTGCCGCTCGTGCGCGGTGTTGGAACCGGGCCCCAGAACGGTTGTGAAATAGCCGCAGCCGGAGGTGCGCAGGGCTGTGAGAATCCGCCGGTCGCGCGCGCTCACAGTCGCGTTGGGGCCAACCTCGATGCGGCCGCCGCCAGCCACGATAAAGCTGGCGATGTCTATTGCATTGCCGCGCGCATGTTCGCTGATCTTGCCCTTCTTGGCATTGTACCGATTGCGGCAAACATATCCCGGACCCGTGGCTATCGCCTGTAAGGTCTTGCCGCCCAGTTGCTGCACGACGGGCGCAGCGATATCGCGTGACCATTGCACGAAACGCAATGCGAATGCGCAACTGAGTTGCGGTTGCCCGGAGAACTTGATGGCGGATTTTCCCGAACCGACCGCCAGCAGTTTGACCGGATCGGAGATTGCGCAGCCGCTGCCGTCGTCTATGGGTTCGCTGCGTTCAATTGAAACCGCCATGCCCTCTAGGTCTTCCAGGCAGGTCTCGAAAACCTTGACCTGATCAGGCGCTTCATTTGCCCCGGTGTTTTTGGTGGATTTGGCAGTCTTTTGGGTGAGCTTCGTCTTTTGTGCCGGCGCCGGATTGGAGAGCGCCGGAACAGCCGGCTTTGGCCGAGGCAGGGGAATGTCCTCCGCCATCACGGCGGTGCCCAAGAGGGTGGGCGCGATCACAAATGCGGGATAGAGCGCCCGGCATTTTGCGGCGTTCAAACCAAGGCCAGCGATCATTTCTGTGATTGACCTCCCGTTCGTTTCCGGCAAGAGCCCTCCGGGCTGGCCCGTGCTTTGCTCCTAACGTGCCAAGAACACGTCAAGGTGTCCCAAGGAGAGACAGGTATGGTGAAAGCACTCAAGGCAGGTAAGATTTTCTTCATCGCAGATTTGGCTGGCGGCCTGATGTTGCATGCAGCCATGTTTATGGGCTTTAACCCGATTGCCTTCATCCAGAGCTTCTAATCCCGCCAGCATCCGGTGCTGGCACTCCAAAATCTTCTTCACTCAGCAATAGCGCTCGACGCCTGGTAGCTGAGCCCAGGAGTAACGGTCGCCATGGGCAAATCCGGGTGGCAACAACTGGTCTATTTCAGCCAGGGTCGTGTCATTGAGGCTGATCGCTTCGCCTGCGGCGTCCTCGCGCAGGTGACCGGCTGATCTCGTGCCCGGTATCGGAATCAGGTGGTCGCCCTGGACCAGAACCCACGCAATAGCCAGCGAGGCAGGTGAGGCGCCAATTGACGCGGCAAGCTGTTTGAAGGGTGCGATGGCCTTCACGTTGTAGCTGAAGTTCGGTTCGATGAAGCGTGGATTGTTCTTGCGGAAATCACCGTCTTCGAACATCTCCGGATCGGGTGTCTGATTGGCAAACATGCCCCGTGCCAGCGGGCTGAAAGGCACGAATGCCACGCCGAGGTCCTTGCAGGCCTGAATGACTCCCAACTCCGGCATGCGTGACCACAAGGAGTACTCGCTTTGAACCGCCATCACGGGATGAACCGCATGCGCCCGGCGCAGAGACGAAGGTGAGATCTCCGAAAACCCGATGCCGCCGATCTTGCCTTCTTCTTTGAAGCGCACGAGCGTGTCCATGACATCCTCGATCGGCCGTTCTGCCTCGCGCCTGTGAATATAGTAAAGCGCCACGTGGTCCACGCCGAGATCTTTGAGCGACTGTTCCAGTGCCTCGCGCAAATGCTCAGGCGAATTGTTGAAGCCACGGATATTTGTGTCCGGGTCCCGGTAGATTCCGGCCTTGGTGGCAATCGTGAACTTGCCCGGGTTTTGCTTGATAAAGGAGCCGATGACCTGTTCGGAAAGCCCACGACCATAGACGTTTGCGGTGTCCAGAAAGTCGATGCCAAGGTCGAGTGCGGCGGCCAGCGTCGCGTGGCTTTCCGCTTCGTTGGTTGGTCCGTAAGCGCCGGAAAAGTTCCAGCAGCCCAGTCCCACGGCCGACACCATGGGGCCGCCAGCGCCGAGTTGGCGTTTGTGCATCTAAAACTCCAGTTCCGGTGAAGCTCTCGGGGAGGGTCACCTTATCAAATCCTGCGCATTGCACCACCAAGTAGATCCCGCCATACGGTTTGGATGCGGGCACAAGAAAACCCGGGGCCGCGCCATGGCGATCCCGGGTTTCTAGGTCACTGTCTGTAGGGAGTGTCAGACAGAGTAGTACATGTCGAATTCAACCGGATGCGGCGTGTGCTCGAAACGGATGACTTCTTCCCACTTCAGCTCCAGATAGGCGTTGATCTGGTCGTCGGTGAAGACGTTACCCTTCTTCAGGAAGTCGCGGTCCGCATCCAGGCTGTCACACGCTTCACGCAGCGAGCCACACACGGTAGGCACGTCCTGCAGCTCTTCCGGTGGCAGGTCATAGAGGTCTTTGTCCATCGGGTCGCCCGGGTGGATCTTGTTCTGGATGCCGTCCAGACCAGCCATCAGCATGGCGGCGAAGGCCAGATACGGGTTCGCCGTCGGGTCCGGGAACCGGACTTCAACACGCTTACCAGCAGGTGAGGGGGCAAACGGAATACGGCACGACGCCGAACGGTTGCGCGACGAGTAGGCCAGCAGCACCTGTGCCTCGAAGCCCGGCACCAGACGCTTGTAGGAGTTCGTGCTGGCGTTGGTGAAGGCGTTCAGTGCCTTGGCATGTTTGATGATGCCGCCGATGTAGAACAGGCAGCTTTCCGACAGGTCGGCATACTGGTTGCCGGCAAACATCGGCTTGCCATCTTTCCAGATCGACTGATGGCAGTGCATGCCCGTTCCGTTGTCGCCATAGACTGGCTTCGGCATGAACGTCGCCGTCTTGCCGTAGGCGTGCGCCACGTTGTGGATGACATACTTGTAGATCTGCAACTGATCTGCGATCCGGGTCAGCGTATCGTACTTGATGCCAAGCTCATGCTGCGCAGCCCCAACCTCGTGGTGGTGCTTTTCCGTCGTCACACCCATTTCGGCCATCACCGACAACATCTCAGAACGGATGTCCTGGCAGCTGTCGACGGGATTTACCGGGAAATAGCCGCCTTTGGTGCGAGGTCTGTGACCCAGGTTGCCCATCTCATATTCCGTGTCGGTATTGGTGGGCAGTTCGGTCGAGTCCAGCTTGAAGCCGGTGTTGTAAGGGTCGGAGGCAAAGCGGACGTCATCGAAAATGAAGAACTCCGCTTCCGGTCCGAAGGTTGCAGTATCACCGACACCGGTTGTCTTCAGGTATGCTTCGGCATTCTTGGCTGTCATGCGCGGGTCGCGGCTGTAGCCTTCCCCCGTGCCCGGCTCCAGGATATCGCAGAAAATCCCAAGCGTCGGCTGGGCGTAAAACGCATCGACATGTGCAGTGTCCACATCCGGCATAAGGGTCATGTCGGATTCGTTGATGGCCTTCCAGCCTGCAATCGACGAGCCGTCGAACATCACGCCATCTGCGAACATGTCTTCATCGACCATGCCCGCATCCATCGTGACATGTTGCAGCTTGCCGCGCGGGTCGGTAAACCTGAGGTCGACAAACTTGATGTCCTTGTCCTTGATGCTCTGGAGCACGGACTCCGCTGTTGCTTCTTTTGCCATGTTTTTCCTCTGTATATTCGATAACTGGCTGTTGGTTGATAGTTGTGTGACAGGAACGCTCAAAGAGCTTCCGAGCCGGTCTCCCCTGTACGGATCCGGATCGCCTGCTGGATGTCCGAGATGAAGATCTTGCCGTCCCCGATTCTGCCGGTGCGGGCCGCGTTCTGTATTGCTTCAACGGCCCGTTCCACGAGGTCCTCAGACAACACGATCTCGATCTTAACCTTTGGCAAGAAATCGATCACATACTCCGCCCCCCGGTATAATTCGGTGTGACCCTTTTGCCGGCCGAATCCCTTGGCTTCGGTGACGGTTATGCCTTGGAGACCGACCTCTTGCAGTGCCTCCTTCACCTCATCCAGCTTGAACGGTTTGATGATTGCTTCGATCTTTTTCATTGGTCCCCTGCTGCGATGGCGTCTGGCGGCCGGGCAGGTGCCTGCCCATGAGCGCGCGTCACTCCTATAGCATGTTGCGTGCCAGTTTTAAGATTGGAAAAATATGTTGCAAAAACATATGGCTACAGAAAGATCATGAATCAATCAGGCAACGCTTGGTGCTAAAAAATTAATCCGAATGCCTAAAAAATAGGCACGCCTGTAGGCTGTTCCAATGTAGTCCCCGAACAGGCCCAGGATGCCGCCCTGTGACGAAGTGCACTTGTGTTGAGGGGTCAAACGGCCATGTTGACGAGACGACCTCTTGATCCCAATAAGGGGGACATGCCCTGGTTCACGGGGATGAATCACAGGAAATCACTGATGCGCGAAGAACTGCAACAACTGGTCGAAAATCCCTGGTTTGAACGGGTCATTATCGCGCTGATCTTTGTGAATGCGATAACCCTTGGTCTTGAAACCTCGCCAAGGGCCATGGAGCGCGCCGGAACGCTGCTTTATGTGCTTGATCGCGCCTGTCTGACGATATTCGTCATCGAAATCCTGATCCGCCTCTATGTGCGCCGGATGGACTTCTGGAAGGATCCGTGGCGTGTGTTCGATTTTTGCGTTGTTGCCGTGGCGCTGTTTCCCGATACCGGCCCGTTCTCGGTGCTCCGCGCGTTTCGCGTACTTCGTGTCTTGCGGCTCGTGTCGAACGTGCCGTCTATGCGCAGGGTCGTTCAGGGCCTGATCAATGCCATGCCGGGTATGGGCTCGATCGTTCTGTTGCTGGGGCTTATTTTCTATGTGTTCTCTGTGATCGCCACCAAACTGTTCGGCGCCGCGTTTCCCGAATGGTTCGGTACGATCGGAGCATCCGCGTACTCCCTTTTCCAGATCATGACCCTGGAAAGCTGGTCCATGGGCATCGTGCGACCTGTTATGAAGGAGTATCCATACGCCTGGGTATTTTTCGTCCCCTTCATTATCGTCACCACCTTTGCGGTGCTGAACCTGTTTATCGGTATAATCGTCGATGCCATGCAGCGCGAGCATGAGGAAGAAGCTAAGGAAGACCGCGCTGCAATGCATGAGGAAACCGAATTGGTGCTAGCGGAGGTGAAAGAGCTGCGTGCTGAAATCCGTGAGCTTCGCCAGCAACTGCAGACAGGAAGCTGAAGATCCGGTATGCCCATTCAACTGACAGGCCTGGACCATCTGGTGCTGACGGTCGCCTCGATCCCGATATCTTGCGAGTTCTACGAACGCGTCCTCGGCATGACGGTCACCACGTTTGGTGACGGGCGGACGGCACTTGCTTTCGGCAATCAGAAGATCAATCTGCACGAGGCCGGCAAGGAGTTCGAGCCGAAGTCCGCTTTGCCGACGCCTGGTTCCGGAGATCTGTGTTTCATTGTCGATGATTTGAATGCGGCCGAGCATCATGTGAGATCGTGTGGAGTGGCGATAGAGCAGGGCCCGGTCGCCCGCAGCGGCGCGCGCGGTCCCATCACTTCGGTCTACCTCCGCGATCCCGATGGCAATCTGTTGGAGTTGGCGCAATATGACTGACGCCTCTGTTTATGCGCTGTTGTCGCCGGAGCAGATGTATCGCGCCGATGCCCTGACGATCGAGGCCGGCACACCGGGCAAGGTCCTGATGGAGGCGGCCGGCGCAGCTATCGCAAGGGAAATCATGGCGCGCTGGGTGGTGCGTCCGGCAGTGGTCCTGTGCGGTCCGGGCAACAACGGCGGCGACGGCTTCGTCATTGCCCGGCTGTTGAAAGAGGCAGGCTGGCCGGTGCGTGTGGCCCTGCTTGGCAGCCGTGAGCGGCTGAAGGGCGATGCGGCCTGGGCGGCCGGCACATGGGATGGTGATGTCGAGCCGTTAAACGCCGGGTCACTTGGCGATGCGCGCTTGATCGTCGATGCGATCTTCGGCGCCGGTCTTTCCAAACCTATCGAAGGCGATATGGCCGCATTGGTGGACGCGATGAATCGGTCGGGTAGGCCGGTGATTGCCGTTGATATGCCCTCAGGCGTTGACGGCGCATCGGGCCGCGCTCTGGGAACGGCGGTTAAGGCGCATCTGACCGTGACATTTTTCCGCAAGAAACCCGGTCACGTGCTGTTTCCTGGACGGATACATTGCGGCGAGACGGTCACAGTGGATATCGGTATCGACCAAAGTACCCTGAAGGAGATCGATCCTAGGGTGTACGAAAACGATCCGGTTCTTTGGCGAAAGGAGCTGAGGTTTCCGGCGCTTGAAGCTCATAAGTATGGCCGTGGCCATTTGGTGACTGTCTCCGGTGATGCCTGGCACACCGGAGCCGCCCGGCTTGCGGCGATGGCCGGATTGCGGGCAGGTGCAGGCTTGGTCACGATCGCCGCGCCGGCAGACGCATTGTTCGCCAACGCGCCGCATCTGACCTCGATCATGCTGGCCGAGGCAGATGATGCCGCGGCCACCACGCGCCTTCTGTCGGACCGGCGAAAGAACGCCGTGGTCATCGGACCTGGGTGCGGCGTGGGTTCGCGAACTCGTGCAAAGGTCCGAGCATGCCTGGCGTCCGGTGCAGCGATGGTGCTTGACGCAGATGCGCTGACATCCTTCACGGCGCGGCCGCAGGAACTGTTTGATGCCATCGCCGAATTGCCCGGCCGACCCGCCATACTGACCCCGCATGACGGTGAATTCGCCCGGTTGTTTCCGGACATCGCCGCTACTGACGCACCGAAGCCACAACGGGCTAAAGTGGCTGCCCGCCTTTCAGGCGCAAACGTTGTGCTGAAGGGCGCCGACACGGTTGTGGCGACGCCTGGTGGGCGATGTATCATCAACTCTAACGCTCCACCGCAACTGGCCACCGCTGGATCCGGCGACGTGCTTGCCGGCATCATCGCAGGCCTACTGGCGCAGGGCGTTCCTTGTGTTGAGGCCGCTACGGCAGGTGTATGGATACACGGAGCAGCTGCAACGCGGTGCGGGCCTGGCATGATTGCCGAGGATCTGCCGCAGGCCATTTCGCATGTTCTGCGTTCCCTGAAAGGCCTGCCGCCAAACTGCGCTGAAGGGTGAGGCCGGAGTTGGAGCCAGGATTAAAGATTGTGCGATTCCGCCTCTGGCATCGCAGAAATGCCTTTGCTATAGAAGCGCGCTATTGCGTGGGGCCTGGCGGTAAAAGTGCGCGGGCGTGGTGGAACTGGTAGACACGCAGGATTTAGGTTCCTGTGGCTTACGCCGTGGGGGTTCAAGTCCCTCCGCCCGCACCAGTTGCCATGCAACAACCGGCTGGGCAGGGTTTGCGCATCTGACCTTATGGATCTGCCGGATCGCGCCAGTTGAATATTATAGAGGCCGCCATATGCGGCTGCCTTGTGAAGGAATTGATGGTTATGCAGGTTACCGAAACGCTGAATGATGGGCTGAAGCGCGAATTGAAGGTGGTTATTCCGGCAGCGCAGTTGGAACAAAGGATGATGACCCGGTTGGGTGAAATGGCGGCCAGTGCCCGAATTCCGGGCTTTCGCCCAGGC
>JANQIR010000042.1 GCA_028282065.1 Aestuariivirgaceae bacterium | reverse complement strand
TTGATGATCACGAGTGTCTTGGCTTCGCCCCCTTGTGGGCAGAAACACCCCAGTGCCGCCTCGATGGCATAGGTGCCCGAGCCTTGCAGCAATACGCATTCGTACCGGTTGGTCGCCCCGGCCAGTGCGAGCAGTTCCTGGCGGATGCCGGCAATAACCTGGCGGAACTCGACGTCTCTGGACCCCCAATCGGCCAGCATGGCCAGTTTCACGCCGCGTGATGTGGTAAGCGGACCAGGGGTCAAAAGGTAGGGCATGTCCTCCTGGCCCTGCGGCCCCTTGAACAGGCCTGTCCCGCTAAGAGCCGATGACTTCATGGCACTTCAATCCTCTGCTCGAACGAAAAGTCTGTGGCGTTGGTCTATCTTCCTGCGCGAAGATGTCAAACCTATTGCTTGATTGTCTGTGCCGGACAATAGAAAACATGTGGAGCCGGGGCAGATTTGGGCTCTTCGAACAGCGGGAACTCAATTGATGGCACTTAAGACGACCTGCATCGGTGCATATCCCAAACCGGGTGGATTGCCGGTCCGTGACTGGTTCCAACTGGAGCACGGTCATACCAAGGCCGGCAGTGAAGTCACACGGCGATATACCGAGGCGACCAGGGGTGACCTGGACGCACTGGTCTCCGCCCTCGACGATGCGAGCAAGCAAGCGGTGGCCGATCAGGTCGCCTGCGGAATCGATGTGCCGACCGATGGGGAGCAGCGCCGTGAGAACTATATTCACTACCACTGCCGCCATCTGGACGGCTTCGACTTCGAAAATCTGACCCACAAGGTCCTGCGCAACGGTGCTTACGAAACCGACCTGCCGACCATCCGTAGCAAGATAACCGCCCAAGAGGAGCACTTTCTGGATCGTGACTGGAAGGTTGCACAGTCCGTATCGCTGCACCCGGTCAAGATCACAGTGCCCGGGCCCGTGACGATCATGGATACCACCGCCAATGCGTTCTATGACGATGATCGCCAGCTTGCATTCGATCTGGCCGACGCGCTGAACTACGAAATCAGGGCGCTGGCGGCTGCCGGCTGCAAGTATATCCAGGTTGATGAGCCGCTGTTCGCCCGCAAACCCGATGCGGCCCTGGACTACGGCATGGAAGCCCTTGAGCGCTGCTTTGATGGCGTGGCCGACGATGTCACCCGTGTCGTGCACATGTGTTGCGGTTATCCCAACCATCTCGACGACACGACCTACATGAAGGCCGATCCGCAAAGCTATTTCCGCTTTGCCGGTGCCATTGATCGTTCCAGCATCAACCAGATCTCTCTGGAAGACGCACACCGCCACAACGATTTGTCCCTGCTGGAGCAGTTCAAGAATACCACGGTGATTTTCGGGGCGATCGCCATTGCCAAGAGTGCTGTGGAGCCCTCTGAGGTCATCGCCACTCGCCTGAAACAGGCATTGCAACATATCGACCGGGAGAGATTGTGGGTCGGTCCCGACTGTGGCCTGGGCTTTCTGGGCCGGGATCTCGCCATGACCAAGTTGAAAAACATGGTCGAGGCGGCAAGAAGCGTCTAGGCAGATTCCGGCCTCTCGAATCCGGCCTGCAAACCGTATAGTGTGCCGCCAAGGAGCAATTGGGTAAGAAGTCATGACCACCAAGTTCAAAGCAGCCTGCGTGCAGAATTGTGCCACGGCGGACGTCGATGAGAACATTGAGATCTGCACCCGGCTGACCAGACAGGCGGCGGCTGAAGGCGCGAAACTGATTGCTCTGCCGGAGTACTTTTCCGGTCTTGAGGTGATCGACCGCATGATCCATCCGGTCGCATTTCCCGAAGGCAACCACCCGGTTGTGGCCGCCTTTACCGCGCTCGCACGCGAACTCGACGTCTATTTGCTGCTTGGATCGCTGGGCATCACCTCCGCCGACGGCCGGATTTTCAACCGTGGCTACCTGATCGACAATGGCGGCAACATCGCTGCGCGCTACAACAAGATCCACATGTTTGATGTCGATCTGGGGGAGGGCAAGAAGGTCGAAGAGTCCGCCACCATTGCGCCCGGCGACGAGGCGGTGATTGCCGATGTTGAAGGTGCCGCTCTTGGCATGTCCATTTGCTACGATATCCGCTTCGCACATCTCTATCGTACGCTCGCGCAGGGCGGTGCCTCGATCCTTGCCGCACCGGCGGCCTTTACCAAGCTGACAGGAGAGGCGCATTGGCACGTGCTCCAGCGTGCGCGAGCCATCGAAAACGGCTGTTATGTGATCTCGCCGTGCCAATACGGCACTCTAAAGGGCGGTGCCGAGTGCTATGGACACTCGGTCATCATTGACCCGTGGGGTAAGGTGCTGGCCGATGGGGGGGAAGGCGAGGGCATCATTGCGGCCGACATTGATCTGAATGAAGTGTCACTGGCCCGCCAGCGCATTCCCTCGTTGCAGCACGACCGACCATACGCCTTCGACAATCCCGCCCCCGCTACTCAGTGATCCTGCGCTATGGCCGTTGACCAGCAGGAGTTTCGCAACTGTCTCGGATGCTTCGCGACCGGAATCACGGTTATCACGACCGTTGGCCCCGGTGGCGAACTCATCGGCAACACCGCAAGTTCATTCAATTCAGTGTCGCTCGATCCGCCTCTGATACTGTGGAGTCTTGGACGGCACGCCCACTCGCTGAAAGCCTATCTTGCGACCGACCATTTTGCGGTGAATGTGTTGCGTGAGGGCCAGGAGGACCTTTCCATCCGGTTTGCCAAGGCGCTCGGAGATAAGTGGGCAGGTGTGTCCTATGAAATCTGGGACACCGGCTGTCCGATCCTGCCCAACGCGCTGGCGGTCATGGAGTGTAAGGTGGCCAACACCTACATGGGTGGCGACCACGTCATATTTGTCGGCGAAGTGGTGAATTCCGAATATGACCCGGATGGCAAGCCGCTCCTGTTCTATCGCAGCGCATATCAGACCCTCGGTAGCGGAGAGGGTGTTTAGCGATGGCGGCACAACACAGGCCACCTGTCCATAGGGCACTTGTCCTGCATGAGTTTGCCGACGACTTCCGGCCGTTATTTGCAGAGCGGTTGCCGGACATCGAATGCCGGTTCGCCGGATCGACCGATGACGCAGAGCCGCTGCTTGAGAGTTATGAGCCCGATGTCGTTTTTTCCATCCGGAGTTCGACGTTTGCCGGAGATTTGCACCGCCGGGCGGCCGCGCTGCCGTCAGTCAAATGGTTTCATGTCGGCGGCTCCGGTTATGACCATTTGCTTCCCTGGCCGAAGTCTGAACTTGTTGTCACAAACGGCGTTGGTGTCCTGTCGCGGTTTCTGGCCGAGACGGTCACCGGAGCAATGCTGGCGTTGAACGGTCACCTGTTCGATTATCGCACTCAGCAACGTCGGCGTTCATGGCAGGCGATCCCCTTCGATCCGCTATGCGGTAAGACCCTGCTGGTCGTCGGACTGGGGGCGATCGGCGGGCATGTGGCGGAAAACGCCAGGGCGCTCGGCATGAAGGTTATGGCGATCCGGGCAAGCGGCACACCGCACCATGCCGTCGATGAACTCTATGGGCCGGAAATGCTTGCCGAGATCATCGGCCATGCGGACGTCGTGTCGATCCATGTCCGATTGAACGATGAAACACGCCGTCTGTTCGGCCGGGACATGCTGATGCATATGAAACCCAATGCCATCTTGATCAACACATCCCGTGGCCCGGTCGTCGACGAAAAGGCGCTTGCGGAGGTCATGCAACTGGGACACCTGTCGGCCGCCTATCTGGACGTTTTCGAAACCGAACCGCTACCGCCTGAAAGCCCGCTTTGGGATCTGCCGAATGTTCTCATCACACCGCACGCCTCCGACAATGTGTCCGACTGGCCGATCAGATTCGCCGCAAAGTTCTGTGACAATGTCGAGAGATGGAACAATGGCGAGCCGCTTGAAAACCTCATTAAGGACGTCAATACAGCGGCTTAGTCCCGGCAACGGACTCTTTCTCTCAGGTCGTCGAGCATCACCTTGCCCATGACGTTTCGCGGCAGGGCGTCCAGGAACAGCACATGCTTAGGATGCTTGAAGCGGGCCAGCCGGCCATCGAACAGGGCAAGGATGTCATCGCGTTCCAGGGCCACATCCCGCCTGACGACCACAGCGACGGGGACGGCCCCCCACCGCTCGTCTTCGCGGCCCACGACGGCAGCCTCGGCAATGCCGGGATGCTGTGAAAGAACCCGTTCCAGTTCTGCCGGATAGATATTCTCGCCGCCTGAAATAATCACGTTCTTGGAGCGTCCCTTGAACCAGTAAAGCCCGGTCTCGTCGCGAGAGGCAATATCGCCGGAATGGAACCAGCCATCGGTAAACGTCTTGGTGCTCATCGCCTCGTCCTGCCAATACGACTTGGCGACATGACCGCCCCGCACCAGAATTTCACCGTCAGCGCCGTCCGGAACATCCTCACCCTGGCTGTCGATCAGGCGGACGTCTGTCTTCAATCCGCAGCGTCCGATCGAACCGGTTGTTGCCCGTGCCTCCTCGGCGCGCTGGTAGATCGCCACAGGACCTGTCTCCGTCGATCCGTAGATCTGGATGACCGGCACGCCGCGGTCCTGAAACGGCTCGATCAGCCGGACCGGCACATCGGTAGATCCCGTGGACATAGAACGGAGCGAGGACAGGTCTGCGTCCGGCCACAGCGGATGGGAAATCATGCCCTGCATGGTGGCGGGAACCTGGACCGTCAGGGTCGGGCGCTCGCGCCGGAAAGCCTGCAGCGTCAGCGCCGGATCGAACCGTTGATGCAACGTGACCGTGGCACCGCACATCAGCGCCGGCAGTGTCTGGATATTCAAGCCACCGACATGGAACATCGGCAGCACCGTCAGGATATGATCGTCGGGCGTCATATCGTGCATGTGCTGGGCGTTCAGCGCATTTACCTGTACTGCGCCCTGGGTCAGCACCGCACCCTTCGGTTGGCCGGTGGTGCCGGACGTATAGACAAGCAATAACGGGTCATCTTCTTCGCCAGTCGGTGCTGCCGCGGTTGCCTGAATGTCGTAGAGCACGGAAGCCGGCTCAATGCTGCAGTCCGGGAGGGCTTTTGAAATGTCACTTGCGACGCCGGCGAAACCGGTTTGGTGATAGACGGCGCCCGCACCGGCGTTGTTCAGAATATAGGCAAGCTCAGGTGGTGCCAGCCGCCAGTTCAGCGAGATAATCATAAGCCCTGCGCGCGCCGCTGCCAATGTCAGCACCAGCTGGTCGGGCGTGTTGTAGCCGAGGTATCCGAACCGGTCACCGTGCTTCAGCCCGACTTCACCGGTCAGGTGTGCTGCAACGGACGCCACCCGCCGGGCAAGGGCGCCATAGGTCAGAACGTCGCCTTCGAAGCGTATCGCCGGCTTGTCCGGGCAGGCCTCGGCGTGGGTCTCCAGCCAGCGCCAGATGCCGCTCATTCGTCGGTTTCTCCAGGCTCGTACAGCGCCCCGCGGCCGATCCGGTCCATACAGATCTCGGCCGTCCATGGCAGCATCAGCGAGCCGCACCGGCTGTCGCGGTAGAGCCGTTCCAGCGGCAGGGACTTCAACATGGACTGACCGCCGCAGGTGCGCACCGCCAGCTGGCAGATCTCGTTGGCGTTTTCCATAACGGTGTACTGCGCGGCATAGGCTCTCAGCACCTGTTCCTTGCTCGGGTCCGGCCTGGCCTCGCTGATTGCCTGGAACCACAAGGCCTTGGTCTGCTCCAGCATGAGGCGCATTTGCGCAACGCCAATCTGCTTGGTCGGATACATCCGCCGCTTGACCGGCGGCAGCCCCGGCCATTCGCCGCGCAGATACTTGACCGTGAAGTCATAGGCTGCCTGGGCAATGCCGAGATAGGTCGGTGAAAGGGTCATGAACATGTGCGGCCAGCGCATTGCAGCCTGATAGTAGACACCGCGCGGCATCAGGGCTTCGTCTTCCGGGACAAACACATTTTCGAACAAGAGCGTCCGTGAGACTGTGCCGCGCATGCCAAGCGGATCCCAGTCGCCGACGATTTTTAAACCTTCGGCATCGGCCGGAACGGCCACATACATCGTGTCACGCCGGGACGGTGCCTGGCCCGGCTGAATTTCCCCACACAGAATTCCGTAATAGTCGGCGCTGCCGGACAGCGAGGCAAATATCTTCTTGCCGCTGATCTTCCAGCCGCCATCCACCTTCGCCGCCGATGTTGAAAACGGCACCACGCCCGCCGCAGCCGCGCCACCTTCGGAGAACGGCTGGGCATAGATCTTGCCGTGATTGACGATCCGGTCGTAATGCGCCGCCCGTCGTTCGAGATGGGACCTGCGGTCTGCATCGCTCAGATCGAGATCGTCTGACAGGGGCCCGGTCCACAGGCATGAGCACACATGCATATTCCAGGTGAGCGCGGTCGCCCCGCAATAGCGGCCGATTTCGGCAGCGGTGATCATATAGGCCCGGTAATCGGCGCCGTATCCGCCGTGCTCTTCGGGAACGCACACGCCGAGCAGCCCAGCCTTGTGCATATCCTCGTAATTTTCCGTCGGAAAGATCGCTTCGCGATCGTAGCGTTCCGCCCTGTCGGCAAACTTCGCCTTGCCGAGCGATCTCGCCAGCCCCGACAGTTCGGCTTCCTTCTGTGTCAGCCGGAAGGCTTGCGCATCATAGATCGGTGCATCGGTATCTATATCATCAAGCGGAAGATCAACATGCAGTGTCATGTATCCATCCTTTCGAGGAAATTTCGCACAATGTCTGCGAAGCGTTCGGGAACTTCAAGCGGCGCCATGTGCCCAATACCGGGCAGGGTTTCCAGCCGCGCATCCGCGATCAGACCGGCCATCTTGGTCATGGTTTTCAATGGTGCGTTCTGGTCCAGCTCGCCGGCGATCAGCAGCGCGGGAACCGAAAGCGTCCTGATGTCCTCGCGCCGGTCGAAGGTCACCAGGCACTGCATGGCCTCGCGGTAGGCGGCTTGCGGCACACCGGCCATGTTATTGATTGCCGCCTCTACGAGTTCCGTGGCAACCGATGGCCCCATGAGCTGCGGCACGAAGGCCTTCGCCAGATCGGCCATCGACTTGCCCTCGTCAAGCGGCTTGAGGCGGGTATCGAGGAAGGCCCGTTTAAAGCTGTCGTCTTTGCCGCCAAACGCGTGGGTCGTTCCCGACAGGATGACGGAAGCGGTGCGATCAGGATGGGTGAGGGCGAAATCCTGGGCAACCATCCCGCCGATCGAATGGCCAAGGAAATGGGCCTTGTCGTATCCGCGCGTGTCCAGGTCTTCCAGCAACCATTGTGTGAGGTCTGGAAAGGAGTATCCCGTGCGCAACGCAGTTCCGCCGTAGCCGGGCAGGTTCCAGCCAATGCACTCGCACACGCCGGACAGATGTTCGCCGATGCGGTCGAAGGACGTCGCGTCGGAACCGATGCCGGCAATCATGTAGAGCGGTTCGCTCACGTCTCGGCCCCGGCCGGTCTGCCATCCTCAACAACGGTCTGGCCATCCAGTTTGATGGTGCAGCCCTTGACCGGCAAGTCGAAGTGGCCTTGCGTGTAGCGTCCGGCGAATTCGTTGGCGCCGGTCGAATAGAGGAAATTCCCTGCGTAGCAGCGGATCTCCGTGCAGTTTG
Organism: Aestuariivirgaceae bacterium; assembly: GCA_028282065.1. Lineage (GTDB taxonomy): Bacteria > Pseudomonadota > Alphaproteobacteria > Rhizobiales > Aestuariivirgaceae > JANQIR01. The sequence continues at coordinate 33,978 of JANQIR010000042.1, read as the reverse complement.
TGTCACGCTGGTCGTACATTGTGAGCGCTTCATAACGTGCCGCCGGGTTGAGCCCCCAGCCGACATGGCTCGTTGCGTAGGCCTCCTTGTCGCCCCAGGCGGCCAGGTAGCGGCGCATGAGTTCAACTTCGGTTCCCTCGCCATCGAGCGCCGTGACATAGTCGTCCTCGATCGTCAGGCGAACCGGTTCGCGCAGATAGCGCTTGAACGTCAGATTGACGTCCCCGGCGTCCAGCACCAGCCGGCCGTTGACCGAACCCGCCTTGGGAAAGCTGACGACGACGCCGCCCGGCCAGTGCGCAACGGTACCAGGCCGGTCGGTCCAGCCCCAGACACCGGCGGTAGAGGCGTCTGTCATGTCAACGGTGAGATCGGTTCCCGCTGCCGACGTCACGGTCATCTGCTGCGCTGTGCGGCAACGGCCGACGGCATCTTTCACCGTGTCCTTCATTTCCTCGGTCGGGAGCAGCCGTTCCAGAGCATCGGGATGCTCGTTTGAGATCATCATGATGCGTGTTTTGCTGGACAGGATGTCCGGCAGTTGCGGTGCATGCAGCAGGCCTTCCACCGTCAGATCGACCACCATATCGCTTGCCTTGAGGCTTTCGATTGCCGCGGCCTGTCCGGTCAGCGCCTGGCTTGCGCCGGTTGAGCGGACGGGGACCGGTGCGGTCTGCGGCGGCGTTGGAACGGCGACATGGAACACCGTCGCGCCCAGCCGTGCCAGTGCCAGTTCCGCCAGGTGTACGTTCAGGCCACGCGATTGGGTCTCCGAAAGGATGGCCACGTCCTGCCCCGGTCCGGCCTTGCACAGGTCGAAGACATGCGCAAAGGCATCGATCCATTTCGCCTCTATGCGATCGTTCAGCATCTGCAGCCTGCCGTATCCGCCTGCCGTTGTGATGTTGCAAGCTTAGCAGACAGTGATATTATATGAAAAGTAATATTTTTTGAAGGTTGCTCCCGGTGTCCCGATTTGTCGACGACTATCTGCTGTATCTTCTGGCACGCGCTTCGGCGGCGGCCAGCGCGGATTTCCATGCCGAACTTGCCGCGAAGGGCGTTGCGGTGCCGGACTGGCGTATCATGGCCGTGTTGCACGGAACCGACGGTGCGACGGTGGGCGAGTTGGCGGGGCGTTGCCCGGTCAAGCAGCCGACGCTGACCCGCGCGGTGGAACGGCTGGAGAAAAAGCAGCTCGTTGAGCGCATTGCAGGTGAGGACGACCGTCGACTGGTGCGGGTAACCTTGACCGGTAAGGGCGCATCGCTTGTGGTGGGTCTCATTGAAATGGCACGCCAGCATGAGACCAGGCTGTTGTCTGCATATGCGCCAAAGGAAGCCGCCACGCTTAAACGTGTTTTGAAGGTTCTGATCGAGAGGAGTGACAGTGGCCGACACCTTGGTCCATAGCGCAGCCGCGCGGCACATGTGCGTGATTGTCCGCCGCACGGCCAATTGCGTATAGTCATCCGTACATGACAGCTGATACCAGTGACCGCCCACCCTCGCGCACGCCCCGCGGGTTGATCCTTCGCCGTTTGCGAATTGGATCGGGCCTGATTCTGTTTACATTCGCGGCGACGCATCTTCTAAATCATGGGTTTGGGTTGGTCTCCATAGACGCCATGGATGCTGTGCGCGATGTTCGAACGGCCATCACCCGATCCGTTCTGGGCACCTTCATATTGCTGCTGGCGGCGCTCGTACACATGATACTCGGTATCACCAAGTTCCTGCGCCGGCGGACGTGGCGCATGTCGCTGGTGGAGGCGGTGCAACTGGCATTCGGGTTGCTGATACCGCTCTTGCTGTTCCGGCACATCATTGGCACGCGAATCGCGCATGAGATGTTTGGCGTCGCCGACGACTATACATATGCCCTGCATGTAATGTGGCCGCTTGAGGCCTGGAATCAGATGTTTCTGATTACGCTCGTGTGGATCCACGGCGTCATCGGCGTGCATATGTGGCTGCGCATGTCGGCATGGTATCGGAGCTGTCAGCCCCTTCTGTATGGCGTGGCCGTTCTGATTCCCGTTCTCGGATTTGCCGGATTTGCCGTGGGCGGCCGGGAAGTGCGCGACCTGCGCGAGTTTGCCAATCCGTATACGCAAGAACAGTTCGTGATGCTTAAGGCAACCATGGACTATGCCTTATGGGGGTATGCAGCCTTGCTGGCCGTGTTGGTCGGGTTCCGGGTGCTGAGGGGGCTCTACAGCAGGTTCCGGCCGAAGGTGCGGATCGAATACTCCGGCGGTCCGACGGTGTCCGTCGAACCAGGCCAGACCCTGCTAGAAGTGAGCCGGTCATTCGATATTCCGCACGCCTCCGTGTGTGGGGGCAGGGCGCGCTGTTCGACCTGCCGGGTGCGGATTCTCGACGGGCAGGCCTGGCAACCGGAGCCGAGCGATCTCGAAGCCCGGGTCCTGGAGCGTGTCGGCGCCACGGCAAACATACGACTGGCCTGCCAGTTGCGGCCTGCCGCGGACCTTACTGTCGTCACGCTCTTGCCGGCCCAGAAGATCGGGGCCGAGCATGTCGCAAGGCTCGACAAGTATTTCTGGGGCGTGGAACAACGCATCACCTTGTTGTTTGCCGATATACGGGGCTTCACGCAAATCTCCGAGAACCGGCTTCCCTATGACGTCGTGTTCCTGCTCAACCAGTACCTTGGGCGCATGAGCGAAGCGATCACCGACGCTGGCGGCTATATCGACAAGTTCATGGGTGACGGCATCATGGCGATCTTTGGAATGGAGCGTGGCCCTGAACGCGGCGCGGTTGAAGCCTTGAACGCGGCGCGGGCAATGGGCGGCGTGCTGGAAGCGCTGAACCAGTCCTTGCACAAGGAACTGGGCGAACCGTTGAGAATCGGAATTGGCGTTCATACGGGCGATGCGATCCTCGGCCGCATTGGTGTCGCCAGCACGAGTGGGGCCGGCGAACGCGTGACCGCATTGGGTGATACGGTCAATACGGCCAGCCGGCTTGAGAGTTCCTGCAAAAGGCTGGGCGTTCAGCTCATTGCATCGGTCGACACGATGGACGCCGCTGGCTATGAAATCCCCAAGGAGCACAGCCGGGAAATCACCGTGCGGGGCCGTACACAGAAGCTGCAGGTCATCGCACTGAAACGTGCCCTGTCTCTGGAGCATGTGGAGGCCGATGCGCGTGAGGCAGGCACGGCGGAAACCGCCTGACAGTTACACCCGGCGATAGAGATAGTAACGGTCTTCGCGCGCACCCTCCGGCAAGGCCAGCCGTTCGGTTTGTGCGATGTTAAGCGGCAGATCGCTCATGATCAGTCCTTGCGGTGCCAGGGCCGGCAGCAGATTGGCGCTGACGAGTTCGGCAATCATCTTGTTCTGCTCCCGGTCGAACGATCCGATATCTGAATGCGCCAGGACAACTTGGCCCTTGTAGGCCTGTGCCGCCTTGGGCAAGGTTTCGGCCAATTCGCCGAATATGATCTCGTCTTCCTCGGGCATGCAATCGGGATAGGCCGACATTTTCCGGTCGAACGCCAGGATTGTACGGTCCGGCAGATAGTGGCGCATGTGGTTGAAAGTTCGCCCAAGACCAAGGCCGATCTCAAACACCACACCGGGTTCGTTCTTGATTTGGTCAAAGACCCAGTCAAAACAGGCGCATTGCGCTTCAAGGCGATAAAGGATCTTTTCAAGACGGGTGGGTTTCATAAATTGAATCCGTTTCAAAACAGCAATGTTCGCGCTATCGTGATGGCATCGCGCACTGGTATCACATCAAAGTGCCTGTGCGAAACGGGACAAACCGCTATTGAAACGTTGCCAAGGCGGGTTGTGTGTTTTTAACCTTATCCGATGCACTATGGCCAAGCCGTGCTCGCTTCGGAGGTTTGAAGGATCGGCGATGGCCGCTGAAGAATTTTATGTGAAGATCTGGGGAGCGCGTGGGACTATACCCGCACCGGGCCCGTCAACCGTGAAGTACGGAGGCAATACCTCTTGTGTGGAGATCAGGTGCGGTGACAGGGTTCTTGTGTTTGACGCAGGCACTGGCATACGGGAATTGGGCAGGCAGCTTTCACAGGAAAGCGTCAGGTCGCTCGATCTGTTTTTCACCCATTGTCACTACGATCACATTGAAGGCTTGCCGTTCTTCTCGCCGCTATATGACGAAGAGAATGTCATCCGGATCTGGGCCGGACACCTTGGTGGCGAACGCACGCCCGAGGAAATGGTATGTGACTACATGAGCAGACCGTACTTCCCGATAAGTCCGGACTATTTCTGGGCACAGATGAACTACCACGATTTCAAGCCGGCCGATGAGTTTGATGCCGGCGATGGAATCACCATCAAGACCGCAGAACTGAATCACCCCGATGGCGCCGTCGGCTACAGGGTGGAATATGGCGGGCGATCCATTTGCTATGTCACCGACACCGAGCATGTACCGGGCGCGCCGGATGCCAACGTCATGCGCCTGATCTCGGACGCGGACATCGTCATCTACGATGCGATGTTTACAGACGAGGAATTTGAGAAATTCGCCGGCTACGGTCATTCCACCTGGCAGGAAGGGGTAAGGCTTTGCGATGAGTGCGATGCCGGACAGCTCGTGGTTTTTCATCATCGCCCGGACTATGACGATGCAACGCTAGATGGTGTGACCGCTGTGTTGCAGCAGGCACGCCCGGGCAGTCTCCTTGCGCAGGAAGGCATGGTTCTGCGTCCCGGACAATAGTTCCGCACCGGTCGGCATAGCTCATGAGTCAAATACCTGCACTTTCCGAAGCTCTGCGTGAAACGTTCAAGCGCGGTTCGCGTGATGACATGCCGCCGCGCGTGGTTGCCGCTATCCGCCGCAGGGAAAATTCCGCAGAAATCCTCGTAAAACTCATCCAACTTTCGGTCGTGGGCGTGTGGGCGGTGTTGTACTTCGTCTCTCCGAAGACCGACGTCGGCACGCCTTTCTCGCCGGTGCCGTATGCGCTGGCCGGCTATTTTGTCCTGAACCTGATCGGGCTTGTCTGGGCCATGCGCCGGGGCCTGCCGAACTGGTCGATCTATATCAACATCATCATCGACATCTCGATGCTGATGACCCTGATCTGGAGCTTCCACATCCAGTACGGGCAACCCCCTTCATTTTATCTGAAGGCGCCCACCATCCTGTATATCTTTATTTTCATTGCACTCAGAACCCTGCGCTTTCAGGCGCGCTTCGTCATAGCAACCGGTATCATGGCGGCGCTGGGCTGGCTGATGATGACCGCCTATGTCGTTTTTTCCGACCCGGCAAACTCGATGATCACACGTGATTACATCGAGTATATGACCAGCAACGCCGTGCTGCTGGGCGCCGAGTTCGACAAGATCATCTCGATCCTCATCGTCACTGTGATTCTGGCGCTGGCCCTGCGCCGCGCGCACGGGTTGCTGGTACAGGCGGTCAGCGAAGGCACGGCGGCTCAGGATCTTTCGCGCTTCTTCGACGCAGGAGTGGCCGACGCAATCCGTTCTGCTGATCACGCCGTCAAGTCGGGGGAGGGCATACGTCGCAACGCTGCGATCGTGTTTGTCGACATCCGCGGGTTTTCGGACATGTCCGCAAAGCTCGAACCGCGCAGGGTCGTCTCGATGCTGACGGCGTACGAAAAGCGAATTGTCCCGATCATTCAGCGCAATGGCGGCACCATCGACAAATTCCTCGGTGACGGCATTATGGCGAGTTTTGGCGCTGTCTTGGCAAGCAAGACCTTCGCTGCCGATGCGCTACGGGCAATTGACGAAATCATCGAGGAAACCGAGACATGGCCGCGAATGGGCGATGTGCGCCGGATTGCACCTGAAAACGTCAATATGTCAGTGGCGTCCGGACCTGTAGTCTTTGGTGCGCTTGGGGGCGAAAACCGGTTGGAGTTCACCACGATTGGATCGACGGTCAATCTTGCGGCCAAACTTGAAAAGCACAACAAGACCCTCAATTCACGTGCCGTAACCGATGCGCAAACCTGGAGGCGCGCGCTCGCACAGGGATACCCGACGCGCAAGGATGTGACATTTGTGAAAGACCGGTTGGACGCACTGAATTCGGATCTCGAACTGGTTGTGTTGCATGCCCGGTAGGTGGCGTTCAGATGTCGCAAAGAAGCTCTCTCACCGTCAGCCATCTTGCCGCTGGATGGTGGGTTTGCCGAAACAGGCCCGTCAGAAAATCCCACGCAACATCATCGTGATCGAGATGATGGGCCAGTATGCCGACCGGCCGGCCCCCGCCGCTCTCCCGTTCCACCTTGAGAAGCCGGACCAGTTCACTGACCAGCCAGGCGTGATCGCGCCCGCCGCGTGTACCCTTCCAATCGATGATGTCGAGATGGGTATTGATGGTGCGCAATCCGCTTATCCCGCAAGCCGGATCAGCTGCGCCGAAGGTTGAAACGGCTGAGAGTCCCAGTGCGGGCAATCCCTTTGCCACCTCAGGTGCAATCCTGTTCCAAGGCGGCACCAGCACCGGGCTGATACGGTCCGCACAAAGCGACGTCAACCGTGCATACCCGGCTTCCAACTCGCCCAGAACCTGCGAAACCGGACGGTGTGCGCCCAGTTCCTGTGACTTTTCTCCTGCTGGAGCATAATTGCGATGCCGATACCCATGCAGGGCCCAGGTCACATGCAGCGCCCGGTTTGTCAGATCTGCCAGGGCCTGTGTGGCATTCTTTGGAATCACAGCGAGAAGCAGCGGAATCGAATGCTTCCCGGTTGATGCAAATAGACGCTCCAGTGCGCCGGTGACATCAACCGCATCGTCGTCGCGCAGCCACAGCCGGGCGGTCAAACCGTCTGTCTGCCAGCGGTCAAGTTCCGTGCTGAGAATCTGCCAGGGTACGTTCGTTGTCATGTTGCGTTGCCCGGATGGCTCAAGGCGAGGCGGCCACGCCGCGACGCAAGCCTTCATCCAGAATCCGGGCAGCCGCGTCAACCGTCCTTTGCTGCCGCGCGAAACGTGAGGCGGCAGCCGACATCCGCTGGTAGAGGGGAGGATCGCCGATCAGTTTGCCAATGGAATTCGCGAAGGCCTCGACCGAATCAAGTTGTGTCAAAAGACCTGTCACACCGTCCTGCACCACGTAGGGTACGCCCTTGGTGTTCTGCGCCACCACTGGCAGGCCACAGGCTTGCGCTTCGAGATAGGCAAGTCCGTAAGCCTCGCCATATCCGGGCCAGACAAACAGGTCAGCCTGCGCAAGTTGCGCCGCGACGCCGGCCGCGTCGCACTGCCCGGTGAAGCGGGCTGGTGCGCCTGGAATTCTCCGGAAGGCGTCATGGACGGCGGCCTGTTCGCTGCCGTCTCCGACGATTGTCAGCGAGAAGCTTCCCGGCTCCAGAAGTTGCACGGCATCGGCCAGCATGAGGTAGCTCTTCAGCTTGTCACCAGGGCGCATCATGGCTACGGTCACCAGCTTGGCTGGTCTGTTTGACGGATGCCCGGTCCGCTCGCACAGCCCGCCTGCGTCGATGAAGGGCGGTAGGTCCGTCTGACTGGAACGCGGTGCGACAGCGTCCAGACCGGCACGGTCCATTGGTGTGAAGCAGAAATTCGATCGCGCCAGCCGGACGGCGTCGACCACATACGATTGCGGCTCCTGCCAGCCGGTGGCGTCCCGACGGGCTGAATAGGAGGCTTCGGCGGTAAAGTAGGCAATGTTCGCCGCCCTGCATATCTGGGGTCCCAACAGGTCGGGCGCCTTGTAGTATGGATGGTAGGTGAACCAGGCATCGGGCGGTCCGCCGGTCTCCTCCCAGCGTTGCACCAGTCGAACGCTCTCCGTTCGGCAACTCTCCTTCAGGGTTACAAACTGGTCGGGATCGCGCATGAAAGACCGCAGGCTGGAAACCAGCTCCACATCGTGGCCGGCCCGCCGCAGCGCCATCATGAGAAGCTCGGCCATCCGTCTGTCGCCTGAGGGGATGGGGTGTCCTGGAGGCTTCAGCGGCGCATAGAACGCGATTTTCAAAGCAGGTCTCCGTTTGCCGGCTACGGACGTGATGTCAACCCGCCCTCTGAAATTGGCAAACTGTCACAATCTCTTGGCTAAATGGTAATGTAAAGTGGAGTTCGCTCAACCGCCCCTAAGGCGCGCAAGAAGTCTCGACATGACCGTAACCGGAGTGGTACGTAAGCATCTGTTGGGTGGACGGGACAGAGTGCTCACTCTGTGCGCAAAATAACGCTAAACTGAGTAAGGGGAACCGCACGGGAGATGAGTTCGCCAGCACAAGATTTGCTGCGCGTTGAGGACCTCAAAATAGAGTTCACCCTGCAATCGGGTGCGCTGGAAGTTGTCAAAGGCGTGAGTTTTCGTATCCGTCCGGGAAGCGTGATGGCGCTTGTCGGCGAGTCGGGATCGGGAAAGTCCGTCTGCGCCCAGGCGATTATGGGCATATTGCCCAAGGTCGGCAGAATATCCGGCGGCTCGATCAAGTTCTTCGACCCCATGTCTCCGGGCCAGGTCATTGATATCGCCGGCCTGCTGCCGGATGGCGGCAAGATGCGCACTCTGCGCGGCGGCCGGATCGCGATGATCTTTCAGGAGCCCATGACATCCTTGTCGCCGCTGCACACGATCGGCGATCAGATCGAGGAAGCGCTGGTTCTCCATCAAAATGTCCCAAAATCCGAACGGCGTTCCAGGACCGAGGAGATGCTGGACCTGGTCGGATTTCCAGACCCGGTCCGCGCCTATGACATGTACCCCTTTGAGCTGTCCGGAGGATTGCGCCAGCGCGCCATGATTTCGATGGCGCTGATCTGTCGCCCCGCACTGCTGATCGCCGACGAGCCGACCACGGCGCTCGACGTCACCATCCAGGCACAGATCCTCAAGCTGCTGAAGGATCTGCAGGAAAAGCTCGGCATGGCGGTCCTGCTCATCACCCATGATCTTGGCGTTGTCGCCAACATGGCTGACGAAGTTGTGGTGATCTATCACGGCGAGATCATGGAGGCAGGCCCTGTGAAGGAGATCTTCTCCAGGCCGCAGCATCCCTATCTCAAAGCGCTTTTGAACGCCGTGCCGCATTTCGATATGCGCGAAGGCGAAAGGCTCACCTCGTTGCGTGATGTCAAGGTGGACGCCGTTGCATTGCTTGGCGCCGACGCCGCGTCCGGCGAGGTTGCCTCTGAAGAGCCTATCTTGAGCGTCAAGTCGCTGACCAAGACTTTCCAGACCCGCAAGGGAGGATTGTTTTCGTTTGGTCCGGCGGACAACGTCGTGCGCGCCGTGGACAATGTGAGCTTTGAGATCAAGCGCGGGGAGTGTTTTGGCCTGGTCGGTGAAAGCGGTTGCGGCAAGACCACCGTGTCGAAACTGATCATGCGCGCCGTTACCGCCGATTCTGGCGACATCATATTCAACGGCAAGACCGGCCGCACGGATATCAACGAGTTGCACGGCGACGCGCTCAAGCGGTTCCGGACGCGCATACAGATGGTTTTCCAGGACCCGTTCTCTTCGCTCAGTCCAAGGATGACTGTCTCCAACGTTTTGCGTGAGCCGCTGGAGATCCACAATGTTGGAGACGACGCTTCGCGGCTTGCAACGGTGAAGGATCTGATGCGCGTGGTTGGTCTCGATCCCCGATTCTTGAGCCGCTATCCGCATTCGTTCTCCGGAGGCCAGCGCCAGAGGATCGGAATCGCCCGTGCTTTGGCCCTGAAACCGGAACTGCTGATTTGCGACGAACCGGTTTCAGCCCTCGATGTTTCGGTGCAAGCCCAGGTGCTCAATCTGCTGAAGGACCTGCAGTCGCAGTTGGGCCTGACATATCTGTTCATTTCCCATAATCTGGCTGTCGTCGATTACATGGCCGACCGGATCGCGGTTATGTGCCGCGGACGCATCGTGGAAGCTGCACCGCGCGAAGTGCTGTTTCGCCAGCCGATACACTCATACACCCGTTCACTGTTGTCGGCGGTGCCTTATCCTGATTTGGACCGCCCGCTGGATCTTGGCGCGCTTCGTTTGGAAGGTGCCTCTGATATTGAAGATTGGGCGCCGCAGTTCCGTCCCGAAGGCGAGGACGGCGAATTGAAGCATTTTGAAATTGCCGAAGGCCACTTCGTCCTGGCCAGAGAGCAAGCTGATGTTAGGGAGCTTAGACCGCAATGATCCACCGGCTGCTAGCAACCGTTCTGTTCGCCTGTATATGTGCGCTGGTACCGGCGTATGCGGGGTCTCTTCAGGAAACGCCGTCGCTTGGAGCCGATGTCAAGGCCGGTAAGCTGCCTCCTGTGGCTGAACGGCTGCCGGAAACGCCGCGCGTCATCAACATGGGAGCTTTGGACCGCAAGCCGGGCAAACACGGTGGCACGATCCGCATGCTCATGGGCAAGCAAAAGGACGTCCGTATGATGACGGTCTACGGTTATGCGCGCCTCGTGGGTTTCAACAAAGACTTTGAACTCGTCCCCGATATTCTGGAATCGTTTGACGTCAAGGAAGGCCGGATCTTCACATTCAAGCTGCGAAAGGGTCACAAATGGTCTGATGGCAAGCCTTTTACGACTGCGGACATCCGGTATGTCTGGGAAGATGTCTTCAACAACGAGGAATTGTCGCGTACCGGGCCCCCGCGCCAGCTTCTTGTCAAGGGCAAACCGCCGAAGTTCGAAGTTATTGATGAAGTGACGGTGCGGTTCACCTGGGAGGAACCCAATCCCGACTTCCTTCCCGCCTTGGCAGCGCCGCGGCCGTTGTTCCTTGCGCTGCCTGCCCACTACATGAAGCAGTTTCATGCCAAGTATCAGGATAAGGCCAAGCTGGAGGAAATGGTCGAGAAAGAAAGGGCGCGCAAATGGCGCGGACTGCATATCAAGAAGGGCCGTCAGTACCGGCCCGAAAATCCGGATTTGCCGACGCTCGATCCCTGGCATAACACGATCAATCCGCCATCGGAGCAGTTCGTTTTCGAGCGCAACCCATACTTTCACCGTGTCGACGAAAATGGTCGGCAGCTGCCGTATATCGATAAGATCATCATGAGCATGGGATCGACGTCGCTGGTGCCGGCCAAGACAGGCGCCGGCGACAGCGACCTCCAGGCGCGCTACATTCGGTTTGACAACTATACCTTCCTGAAAGAGGCTGAAAAGCGCGGCAAGATCAAGGTCCGGCTGTGGCGGTACGGATTTGGTTCCAAGCTCGCGCTTCTGCCGAATTTGAATGTCGAAGACCCGGTCTGGAGAAAGCTGGTGCGTGATGTTCGCTTCCGCCGGGCGATCTCATTGGGCATTGATCGTGAAGACCTGAACCAAAGCGTGTTCTACGGCCTTGGGCGGGAAAGTGCCGACACGGTGTTGCCGGAAAGTCCGCTGTTCCGGGAAGAATATGCCAATGCCTGGATCGCGCATGATCCCGAACAGGCAAACAAACTGCTCGACGAAATCGGCCTGGATAAGCGCAATGGCGAAGGCACCAGGCTGCTTCCCAACGGTAATCCGGCCGACCTGATCATTGAAACGGCTGGCGAGAGCACTGAAGAAACCGATGTATTGGAACTGATTGCCGATCACCTGAGCAAGATTGGCATCAAGGTGTTCGTGCGCGCCTCGCAGCGCGAAGTCCTGCGCCGCCGGGTGTTCTCCGGTCAGACGGTGATGTCGGTTTGGGCCGGTCTGGACAACGCACTTCCCACTGCGGACATGAACCCGTGGGAAGTTTCTCCAAGCTCCGACGCGCAACTGCAATGGCCGCGATGGGGGCAATATTACGAAACCGGCGGCGCCAAGGGCGAGCCGGCGGATATTGAAGAAGCCAAACAGCTGGCCAAGTTTGCGCAGGACTGGCGCTCGGCCCGGTCCACGGCCGAACGTGCAGAAATCTGGCACAAGATGTTGTCGCTTTACACCGATCAGGTCTTCTCGATCGGCACGGTCAACAGCACCCGCCAGCCGGTTGTCAGTGCGGCCGCACTGGAGAACATTCCCGAAGAGGGCGTGTGGAGTTTTTCGCCGGGATCCTATTTCGGCATCTACAACATGGACGCATTCTGGTTTTCCGGCCAATAAGCCGGCAGGGATCGAGGCGTAGGCGGAAGGAGCGAACACTTGATCGGCTATATCATCCATAGATTTCTCGTGATGATACCGACGTTGCTGATTATTTCGGCGCTGGTGTTCGCCATTATCGAGCTGCCGCCGGGCGACTATTTCGAGAGCTATATTGCCGAACTCCAGGCTCAGGGCGAAACGGTCGATCTGCAGAAGATCGAGGAGTTGCGCAAGGAATACGGTTTCGACAAACCGCCCGTGGAGCGGTACTTCCATTGGGTCTGGGGCATGCTGCACGGTGATTTCGGCTATTCCTTTGAATACCAGTTACCCGTGTCGGATGTTGTCGGCGACCGGATGTGGCTGACCATCCTGGTCTCCTTCACGACGATCATCTTTACCTGGTTGATCGCTTTTCCCATCGGCATCTACTCCGCCACGCACCAGTACAGCTGGGGCGACTATGGACTGACGTTTCTGGGCCTTCTCGGCCTGGCGACACCGAATTTCATGCTCGCCCTGATATTTCTATATCTGGCGAATGTCTGGTTTGACCTGTCGATCGGCGGATTGATGGACCCGGAATATGTCAATGCGCCGATGAGTTGGGATAAGGCCATTTCGATCCTGAACCATTTGTGGATACCGGTCATTATCGTCGGGACGGCCGGAACGGCGGGCATGATCCGGCGGCTGCGCGCGAACCTGCTCGACGAGTTGCAAAAGCAATATGTTACAACGGCCAAGGCCAAGGGGCTTCACCCGTTCCGTGCGCTGGTGAAGTATCCGCTGCGCATGGCGCTGAATTTCTTCATTTCCGATATCGGCAGCATCCTGCCAGCCATCATTTCCGGTGCTGAGATCGTCGCAATCGTCTTGTCGCTGGAGACCACCGGTCCGTTGCTGATCTCTGCGTTGCAAAGCCAGGACATGTACCTGGCAGGATCGTTCCTTATGGTGCTGGCCACGCTCACGGTGATCGGTGTTCTGATTTCCGATATTGCGCTTGCCATGCTTGATCCGCGCATTCGCCTTGCCGGCGGGAGAACCAAATGACCACCGGTAAATCTCCATTGCCGCCTTCCGGCGAACCAATGCACCACTATATCTCGAGTGCTGCGTTTGATCCGCGTTCAATCGAACAGCTGACGCCCGAGCAGGAAAAGGTCTATCTCGCGTCCCAATGGAAGCTCATGTGGTGGAAGTTCAAGCGTCACCGCATCGCCGTTTGGTCGGGAGTATTCCTGCTGGTTTTGTACGGTTCGATTCTCATCAGCGAGATCCTCGCGCCGTATAATCTTCACACGCGCAACAGCCGCTATCAGTTTGCCCCGCCACAGGGTGTGCACCTGTTCCACGACGGTAAGTTTGTCGGGCCCTTCGTCTACGGTATCAAGGCCAGCCGGGACCTGGAGACCCTGAAACCGATCTACAAGCGCGACGAGCGAAAGGTTCTGCCGTTGAGGTTCTTCTGCTCCGGCGACACGTACAAGTTCTGGGGTATTTGGGAAGGCAGCTTCCACATCGTCTGTCCGCCGAAGAAAGGTCCGTTCTTCCTGTTGGGGACTGATCGCCTGGGCCGGGATATCTTCTCGCGAATGATTTATGGTGCGCGTATTTCGCTGACGATCGGCTTGATCGGTATCGCCATCAGTTTTTCTCTGGGGATCGTGATCGGCGGTATCGCGGGCTACTATGGTGGCCTGACCGACATGATCGTTCAGCGCATCATCGAGGTGCTGCAATCGCTGCCCAGTATTCCGTTGTGGCTGGCACTCGCCGCCATCATGCCGGTCACATGGTCGCCTATTGTGGTTTATTTTGCGATTACCATCATACTCGGCCTGATCGACTGGACCGGGTTGGCCAGAGCGGTGCGATCGAAACTTCTGGCATTGCGCGAGGAAGATTATGTTCTGGCGGCGCAACTGATGGGAGCTGGAACGTCCAGGGTTATTTTCCGGCACCTGGTGCCCGGGTTTATGAGCCATCTCATTGCCACGGCGACGATTTCAATCCCGGTGATGATTCTTGGTGAAACGGCCCTGAGCTTCCTGGGGCTGGGGTTGAGACCGCCGATCACCAGCTGGGGGGTTCTTCTGACCGAGGCGCAAAACATCAATGCGGTGGTGTTGTATCCCTGGCTGATGCTGCCCGTGGTGCCGGTCATCCTGGTCATACTGGCGTATAATTTTCTCGGCGACGGTTTGCGCGATGCCGCCGATCCGTATAAGTAATGAGAGTTTGGTGTGGGTAGCAAAAAAGGTAAAACACGCGTTACGGCCATTTTGCGGCAACCGTCTGTGTGCCATAGTTCAGTTGGCAGGCAGGGCGGGATTTTCCCGAATATTGCAGTAGTGGGATTTGCTCCTGGTGAACCGAGCGCCGGGCACCGCTCTCAACAGCGCGCAAACCTGGTGTACTCAGCGTCAAAGAGGCTCCGTTAGGTCAGGGAAACCGGTCATGAAGCGGCTCGAACACGTCCGAATCCTAATGTACAGCCACGACACGTTCGGCCTGGGCCATCTTCGCCGCTGCCGGACGATCGCCCATTCCCTTGTTGAACACTACAAAGGTGTGCATGTCCTGATCATTTCGGGCTCGCCGATCGCCGGTGCCTTCGATTTTCGCGCCAGGGTTGATTTTGTGAAGATCCCAAGCGTGATCAAGCTGCACAACGGCGAATATACCTCGATCGATCAGCATATCGATATCCAGGAAACGCTGGATATGCGCATGTCGATGATCCACCACACCACCAAGTCCTTTGATCCCGACATCTTCATTGTCGACAAGGAGCCATTGGGGCTGCGCGGCGAACTTGAGGAAACGCTCCGTTATTTGAAGTCTCAGCGCTGCACGTTGGTCCTGGGACTGCGCGATGTCATGGACTCTCCGGAATTGCTGCGCAAGGAGTGGTCCCGTACGGATATGGCTGGCAAGATTGACGAGCTGTACGATGATATCTGGGTTTACGGGCCAAAGAGCTTCTGGGATCCGCTGACCGGGCTCGATGTGCCCGAGCGTTTGCGCGAACGCATGACGTTCACCGGGTTTTTGGATCGTACCGTGCCGCCGAGTTACGCCAGTGCGCCTTTGACCTCCGGCAAGTATATCCTGGTGACGGCCGGTGGCGGGGGCGACGGGGCAGGTTTGCTAAGCCAGGTCCTGGCCGCCTATGAGGCTGACCCCGGCATAGACGTAAACGCGGTCATGACGCTGGGGCCTTTCATGCCGGCGGAAGAACGTGAGACGCTCACGGAGCGCGCCCGGCAAACCAAGCGGGTCGAGATTATCGAATTTCACAACAGGATTGAGAAACTGATTACCGATTCAGCCGGTGTGGTCGGCATGTGCGGCTACAACACGTTCTGCGAAATACTGTCCTTTGACAAGCCGGCCTTGATTGTTCCTCGGGTCAAACCGCGTCAGGAGCAATATGTGCGGGCCAGGCGCGCCCAGGAGCTTGGACTGCTGGATATGCTGCACCCTAACGATGCCGTCGACCCGTTGGCCATGGCCTCGGCCTTGAAAGCTCTGGTGCGCCGTCCGGCACCATCGGTATCGGGCGCCGCGCAGATGATGGGGGGCCTGGACGTGATCGCCGATCTTACAGAGGAGCTGATCGCCCGCCGAGACAGGCTCCGGTTGGCCGTGGTCTGACGGTCAGCACAGAATCGGATCCGAAAATTGACTGATATTGGCCGTATTGCCGTTGTCCTGAAGGGCTACCCCCGCCTGTCGGAAACCTTCATTGCCCAGGAATTGCTGGGCCTGGAGAGGCTCGGGCTGGACTTGATGCTCTACTCCATGCGCCATCCGACCGATGAGCACGTTCACCAGGTGCACAAGGAAATCCGGGCTCCCGTCAGTTACCTGCCGGAGTACCTGACGGACGAGCCAATGCGTGTGCTGAAGGCATGGCGGAAAGTTCGGCGCCTGCCTGGCTACAAGGCCGCCTTCCGAACCTTCCTGTCCGACCTGCGCCGAGATTTGACCCGCAACCGGGTGCGCCGCTGGGGCCAGGCCATGGTGCTGGCAGCAGAGCTGCCACCGGATGTGCGGCATCTGCATGCCCATTTCATCCACACACCTGCATCCGTCACCTTTTATGCCAGTGTCATGACCGGATTGGCGTGGACCTGTTCGGCACATGCAAAGGACATCTGGACGTCCACCAGCGAAGACCTCGCCGGCAAGCTGTCTTCCGCGCAGTGGGTCGTCACCTGCACCAAGGCCGGCTTCGACAGGCTTAAGTCTCTGGCCCGTCCGCAGGCGCAGGTTCATCTAAGCTATCATGGCCTGGATCTTTCGCGCTTTGGTCCGCCGGAATCTAAGGTCGGCACACTTGGCAACGACGGCAAATCAGAACCGGTCAGGCTCGTGACCGTGTGCCGGGCAGTGGAGAAAAAGGGCCTGGACCTCTTGATAGACGCACTTGCGCTGCTGCCTGAAGATCTCAATTGGCACTGGACGCACATAGGTGCCGGTGAACTGGTGACAAGACTGAAAGAGCGTGCCGAAGAGCGCGGCGTAGCGGACCGGCTGACCTGGCGGGGCCCATTGCCGCAAAGCGCCGTGCTGGAGCAATACCGTTCGTCGGACCTGTTTGTGCTCCCCTGCCGTATCGCGCGCGATGGCGATCGTGACGGTTTGCCCAATGTGATCGTCGAGGCTCAGAGCCAGGGACTGGCCTGCGTGTCGACCACGGTGGCTGGTGTGCCGGAACTCGTCAGCGACGGTATAAATGGCCTGCTGGTGCCGCCGGAGGACCCCGAGGCCCTTGCGCAGGCCCTGCAGAACATGATCACCGATCCGAAAAGAAGGGCCGAATTGGGCAATCGTGGTCAGGAAATTGTCCGCCGTGATTTCGACATGTGCACAAGCGTTGGGTTTTTGAACGACCTGTTCCGGGCCACGCTTCGGTCTGGTAAGGCCGGTGGTGCAAGTTGAAAAAGGTTCTGTTCTACGTTCAGCATCTGCTGGGTATCGGGCATCTGGCCCGTGCTAGCGCGATCGCGCAAGCGGCCATCGCAGAAGGCCTTGAACTGACCATGGTAACCGGAGGGATGCCGGTTGATGGTTTCCCGGGCCCTGACGTGCCGGCCGTGCAATTGCCGCCGCTTCGCGCGGGTGATGGTGGGTTTTCCGATCTCGTCAGCGCCGACGGTCAGCGGGTGGATGCGGCCTGGAAGCAGGCGAGATGCACTGAACTTTTGCAGGTATTCGGCCGGTTGAAGCCGGACATTGTCTTGATCGAGGCTTTTCCGTTCGGACGCAGGCAGATGCGCTTTGAGCTGCACCCACTACTTGACGTAGCGGGCAAGTTGAAGGATTGCAAAATCGTTTGCTCGGTACGTGACATTTTGCAGGCACGTTCACCTGAACGCGATGCCGAGACAGTGCGCACTGTCAGGCAGCACTTCGCCGCCGTACTGGTTCATGGTGACCCCTTGATGGTGCGGCTGGATGAGACGTTTCCGCTGGCATCCGAGATAGCGGATCTGGTTCACTACACCGGCATCGTTTCTGCGCCACCGGGCGAGTTGCAGGGACCACCGGCAGACATTGTCGTTTCGGCAGGTGGTGGCGTTGCGGGATTGAAACTTCTGGAGACGGCATGCCGGACAGCCGGCCTGATGGACGGTGAACGTACCTGGTGCCTTATTGCGGGTCCGAATTTACCGGAAGCAGAATTCCAGAAACTTGGCCGGCTCGTACCGTCAGGTGCCAGGCTTGAAAGGCATCGCAAGGACTTCCGCGCACTGCTGCACCATGCCGGTCTGTCGGTTTCGCAAGCCGGCTACAATACGGTGGCCGACGTCCTGCGCGCCGGATGCCGGTCGGTCCTGGTTCCCTTCGCAGATGACGGAGAAAGCGAACAGACATGCCGCGCCAGGCTTCTGGCCGGGCCGGGCCGGGTCTCGGTGCTGCAGCAGGACGGTTTGACCGCCCAACGCCTGGCGCAGGAAATCGAGCAGCGGTTCGCTCTACCGGTTCCGGGGCCAATGCGGAAGGTCAAACTGGACGGCGCCACGCAAACCGCTCGTTTGCTGTCGGCTCTGTGAAAGCCCTGACGTTTCGTGACGGGCATGCCGCAGCCGGGGAATACTTATAGCAAACAGTGACGTAGCGGGAATTTCGCTGTATCGTATTACCGGGGTGTCTTTCCGGCATACGGTTCCTTGTGTCATGCGGTGCGACGCCGGGGCAACCAGACAGACGGTAAGAGAACAAAGGGCAGCGAGCTTCACCGCATGGATCCCAATCTTTTCCGATATATCTGGAAACACACGCGATCCCATCAGGTGTGGATTCTGTTTGTCGCGCTGATCTCCATGCCGACTTACTTTTTGGCGCTCGACCTGCCGAAACGCATCGTCAATGGCCCCATACAGGGCCGGGGATTTGAGGATGAAAGCGTTCGAGATCCATTTTTGCGCATGGAGTTTTCCGTTCCCGAATGGATGAATACCGACGGGACTTTGGTGTTGTTTGAAGGGTTCGATCTGGACAGGTTCCAGATGCTGCTTGGCTTGAGCTTGACCTTCCTTTTTCTGGTCTGCATCAACGGGCTCTTCAAATTCTACATCAACACGTTTAAGGGCCGGCTCGGCGAGCGCATGCTGCGCCGGTTGCGCTACGAACTCGTTGACCGGGTCCTGCGTTTTCCCATGGTGCAGTTCAAGCGCGTAAAGCCGTCCGAAGTCGCAACCATGGTGAAAGACGAAGTCGAGCCGTTGGGAGGCTTCATTGGCGATGCTTTTGTCACCCCTGTGTTTTTGGGCGGGCAGGCGGCGACGGCCATGGGCTTTATTCTGGTGCAGAACGTCTGGCTCGGCGGCATGGCTGCGGGGATCATCGGCATCCAGGTCATCCTCATTCCGAGATTGCGGCGCCGGCTGATCGAGCTGGGCCGGGAACGGCAGTTGACGACACGGGCCCTGTCCGGCCGTGTCGGGGAGATTGTGGATGCGATCGGCGGCGTGCATGTGAACGACACGTCGAATTTCGAGCGTGCCGATGTCAGCTCACGGCTGGGGAAGATCTTTGCCATCCGCTACGAGATCTATCAGCGCAAGTTCTTCGTCAAATTCCTTAACAACCTGCTGGCGCAGATGACGCCGTTTCTGTTCTATTCGGTCGGAGGTTATTTTGCCCTGACCGGACGGCTCGACATTGGCCAGCTCGTTGCCGTCATCGCTGCTTACAAGGACTTGCCGTCGCCGATCAAGGAGCTGATCGACTGGGACCAGCAGCGCCTCGACGTTCAGGTGAAGTACTCCCAGGTCATTGACCAGTTCACGGTCGACAACATGATGGAGTCACAACTGCAGCCCGTCGTGACCGATCGGCCGGATCGGCTGAAAGGCCAGTTCAAGATCTCCAATCTGACGGTCAACGACGATTCCGGCGCGAGGTTGCTGGAGCGCCTGTCGATGGAGCTCAATCTCGACAGGAAGGTTGCGGTTGTCGGCGGGCTGAACAGTGGTGCGGAATATCTGTGTGAAGCGCTTGCCCGGCTGTTGCCGCCCGGTTCCGGACGGATAACCCTGCAGGGCGAGGATCTGGACGAACTTCCTGAAGCGATCACTGGGCGGCGGATCGGATATGTACCGACCGATGCATCTTTGTTTCAGGGATCCGTGCGCGATAACATCCTGTACATCTTGAAGCGTGCGCCGCTGCGCGAGGCGACATACGACGGCGCCGCTGCGAAACATCGCGCCTGGGAGATTTCCGAGGCCAGGAATTCCGGCAATACGACACTCGATATCGGCGCCGACTGGATCGACTACGAGGCTGCCGGCGCTTCCGGCCCCGAGGACCTGCTGGACCAGGTGCTTCGCGTCCTGAAGATCGTGGATCTCGACGAAGACATGCTTGGCCTCGGCCTTCGTGGGGTGATCGATCCCGACAACCGGCCCGAACTGGCCGCTGGTCTTCTGGCGGCACGCAGCGCACTGAGGCAGATCCTGGAAGATGACGCCTACAAGGGCCTTGTCGAACAGTTCGACCCCGACGCCTATAACCAGCAGGCGACCATCGGCGAAAATCTTCTGTTTGGCACACCCGTGGGCGAGGCTTTCACGGACGGATATTTGAGCAGCCACGACTATATCCGCAAGATTCTCCAAAGCGAGGGATTGGACACGGACCTGTTCGAGATGGGGCGCGAAATCGCCGACACCGCCATTGAGCTGTTTGCCGATCTGCCTCCGGATCATCCGTTCTTTGAGCAGCTGAGTTTCATGTCGGCCGAGCAAATACCGGAGTATCAGGCCGTTCTCGCACGTATTCAGCACCAAAGCGTAGTCGATGTGTCGGATGCCGATCGCGACATGGTTCTTCGCCTGCCGTTCGTTTATGTCGAGCCGCGTCACCGTCTGGGGTTGCTGGATGAATCGATGATGGCCCGTATCGTAACGGCCCGCCAGGCGCTGCGGCAAAAGCTGCCGCAAGAACTTGCCGGCGCGATTGAGTTCTATGATCCCGAAGCTTATAACCGGGCGTCGTCCATCCAGGACAATATCCTCTTCGGCCGGATCGCCTACGGCGTTGCCGGTGGTGCGGAAACCATCCTGAAGCTGGGGTTGGATGTTCTGGAAAAGCATGAACTCATCGATGATGTGTTCGACGTCGGGCTCGATTTCAATGTGGGAACCAGCGGTAAACGCTTGGCACAAAGCCAGCGTCAAAAGGTCTTGATGGCGCGCGTATTGCTGAAGCGGCCTGACGTCCTGCTGATCAATCGGGCTCTTTCGAGCCTGGATCGGGCGGGTCAGATGGCCATTATTCAAAGGGTATTGAAAGACAGCGAGGGCACGGACGCCAACCCGCCATACGGTGTTGTCTGGGCCTTGACGAATGCCGCTTTTGCCAGCGAGTTTGAGCGGGTGGTCGTCATGAAGGATGGCGCCATGGTCGAGGAAGGCGAACCTTCCGAACTGTTGGCGCAAAAGGGAGAATATGCCGCCTTGGTGGCATAGCGATTGAGTGTGTTTTGGGGCAAAGGTAGAGACAGGTAACCAATATGGGATTAAAGGATGAAGTCGACCTGCTGCGGCGGGTACCGTTGTTTGCACAGATAGATCCGGGCAAGCTTAAGCTGCTGGCATTTACGTCCGAGCGGATGTCCTTCCAGGCAGACCAGGTTCTGTTCAAACAGGGCGATCAGGGCGATGCCGCCTATGTGGTGATTAGCGGCGATGCAGATGTGCTGGTAAACACGCCCGAAGGTGAGATACCCGTAGCCAAGCTCGGTGAAAATGCCTTCATTGGCGAAATTGCAATCCTTTGCGATGTGCCCCGTACGGCGACGATCAAGGCTGTCACGAGGATGGAAACGCTGAAGATCGACAAAGAGCACTTCCTGCGTTTGATCCGTGAGTTTCCGGAAATGGGCATTGAAGTCATGCGGGAACTGGCCAACCGGCTTTCCATAACGACGGCTGAATTGTCGGAAGCCCGTAACGAGCTGCGCAAGCAGGCATCCTGATCGCCTCCGGCGTTGCGTCGAAGCCTTTATCAGCCTTGCTGGTCGCCGTAGCTGCGGTCTTTCCAGCTCACCGTATGGCCCTTGAGCCAGCGCACCAGTGCGATCCACTGAATACCAAGCAGCATTGTCATTCCGACAGGATGCAGCAGCGCCCCGGTCAGCGATTGCCGGAAGCGCAGCATGCACAAGAACCGAAATCCATATCCCAGCACGACCGCCAGCCCCGCCATATTCACCACCGCAGCCGAGGCGCCGGCCAGCCAGGCCACGGCCAGTACGATGATCGGCAGCACCTGTCCACCTCCTAGCAGCACCGTCCACACAGGCAGACCGACCGGTGTCGCCATACCCTCATGCGCATTCTTCATCAGGCCTTTAACGAGGTCCGGAAAGTTGTCGTACATGCGGGTCGCGGCCACGTCGGTGGCATCGAACAGGTCGGTAAAGTGACCGGCCTTTCTGAACAGCCGGGCGAGTTGGTCACCTTCATGGATCCTTGCCCGGATTGCCGAATGACCGCCGGCATCCATATATGCCTGCCGGTCCACGGCAATGAGCTGTCCGCAGGCAGTTGCGAACATCGGCTGGTCCGTGAAGCGAACTCCTGGGAACGGCAGGAAGCCGAGCAACACGAAATGGATCAGTGGAATGAGCAGTTTCTCGCCGAGCGTTCCGGTCAACAGGCGTGGAAACCCGCTCAGCAGCTTGATTCTCTGATTGCGTTCCATGAAGCCGGCGATCCGGTCTAGCGTGTCCGGTTGGATGATGACGTCAGCATCCAGGAACAGGCACAATGGATTTTTCGCTGCCTGTGCAAGCGTGTGGCACGCATGGTTCTTGCCAATCCAGCCTTGCGGCAGGGCTGGCACGGAAATCAGCCGGATGCGGGTGTCCCTGGATGCATATTCCTGTACGATCTGGGCCGTCCGGTCCGTGGAATTGTCATCGGCAATGATGATTTCCACGTTCTGTTTCCCACTGGCCGTCAGTGCATCCAGCACCGGGGAAATACGCTGTTCCTCGTTGCGCGCCGGTATAAGCACCGACATCGCGATACTGGAAGAGGCCGCGGCCGGCAGGCGCCGGTACAGGACCATGTTGATGATCCCCAGACCCAGGGGTAGGGCCGCGAGGACGAGCATTATCATGACGGCAACTTCCATGGCCGGTGCCTCAATCAGATTTGTGAGCGGCGGAGAATTTTTCTCCCCGGAATGCAGCCTTCAGATAGCGCCAGGCGTCATAAACGGGCGAAACCCGCTTTTTGCCGGCGACCGCTGTGTCGAATAGCCCGGGATCACGTGTCATGGCGGCTGTTGCGAGTTCGTCCATGGTCTCTTCAAGGGCGGTCTGCAACTGTGCATTCCAGCTATCGGCGTCGCACGCTTCGGACTTTCCGGTATCGATAGGTTCCCCGAAATGGACAAGCGCTTCAGGCTTCGGTTCATCCCAGAAGGGAAACTCCATGGCCATCGGCACGATGGTGCACTCAAGGTCCCGCGCCAAATGGGCAACGCCCGGCTTGAACGTGACGGGACGCATCCGGGTGTCCATGAATTCGCCTTGGGGCGTGAGCCACAGCGCGGTATTTCGCTCAGCCAGGATTCCTTTGGCGATTTTGAGAAACCGCGCCGCGCCGCGCTGACTGTCGCGTTCCACGCCAAAAATGCCAATGCGTTTCATAAAGCCGTATTTTTTCAAGGCTTCGGCGTCCATCGGCCCAAACCCGCGCCGGCCAGGGGTGCATCTCGATGACAGCAGCAACAGCATGATGGGGTCCCACCATGCACAGTGATTCGTGATGAAGATGACCGGCCGGTCTGCCGGAAGGTTGGAAAGGCCCGGTTTGAGAATACGGACGGCGTCAAAGTTGCGGGCGAAATACCCTTCCAGATAGGCAATGAAGACTCTGAAAACGCGTGGACTGAAGGCTGCCAGCACCTCCGCGGCCGGTTCGTTGGCCCGCGTGCCTGTTCCCGTTTCCGCCATCACAGTCCAAGGTCTTGGGCGAGCAGCTTTGAAGAGATCCGGGCTGATTCAAAGATCACCGGAAGCCCGCTGCCGGGATGCGTTCCGCCGCCGACCAGATAGACCCCTTCAAGGTCCTCGAACCTGTTGTGCGGCCTGAAATACAGCATCTGGCCAAGCGTATGCGACAGGTTGAACGTCGCGCCCTTGTAGATGTTCATATCATTAGCCCAGTCGTCCGGAGTGACAACTTTTTCATAACGGATACGGCTGCGGATATCGGGGATACCGATCAGCGACAGCCTGTCGAGCGTGGTCTCCCTGAACGCGGCCTTTTCCTTGGCCCAATCGACATTTGGCGTCTGGTGTGGCACCGGCACGAGAATATAAAGAGTGCTATGCCCTTCCGGCGCAAGCGTGCTGTCGTTGATCGACGCGTTCTGTACGTAAAAAGACGGTGACTTGGGAAGAACTTTCGAATCCTGAATCTGGTCGATATTTCCGGCGAAATCGTCGGCAAGGCAGATCGTGTGATGCGGGTGGTTGTCCAGCCTGCCTTCGATGCCGAGATACAACATGAACGTCGAACAGGAATAGACCTGTGCGTCGATCTTCTGATCGTTCCAGCGCCGTCGGAGTTTTTCCGGCACCAGCCGGGTCATGGCCTGGCCGAAATCGGCGTTTACAACCATGGCGTCTGCCGGATAGCGGCCGTTTCCGGTCACGGCGGCAATTGGCCGGTTGCCCTCAAACTCGATATTCTCCACCGGCTCCGACAGCCGTAGGTCCACACCCATTTCCTGGGCGATTTCTGCCATCCGGTTCATGATTGCGTTGCAGCCGCCGATCGGGTGCCACACACCGTACTCGTGCTCCAGAAAACCGAGAATCGTGAACAGGCTCGGGCAGTTAAACGGCGACATGCCGAGATACTTTGCCTGAAAGGAAAACGCTTTCCGCACCCTGTGGTCGGCGAAATACCTGCGCAGATCCTTGTCCAGCCCCTCGTGCGGCTTGAGCAGCGATAAGGACGCAAGAACATCCGGCCGCAGATAGTCGAGCAGGCTTTCAAACGGGCTCTCGAGAACCGGTCGGAACTTTTCAAGCTTGCGCCTGTTGTCATCCATGTAGCGCGCCAGGTTTTCGGCATCCTTGGGCGCGAGCTTGGCGATCTCCGCCTTCATGGCTTCCAGGCCGGCCCGGGCAAACAGAGATCCGCCATCTTCAAAGGCGACCTGGTACATCGGGTCGACCTGTTTCATGGGCACTTCCGCCCACAGATCGCGATCGCAGAACTTGAAGACGTCTTCCAGCACTCGGGGGTACAGGAAGAAGGTGGGGCCGATATCAAACGTGTAGCCATCTTCCGTGATGGCGCCTGTCCGGCCGCCAACCCGGTCCAGCCGTTCCAGGATCGTCACCTGACAACCCATCTGCTGCAGCATCATTGCCGCCGCCAATCCGCCGGGACCAGCACCGACAATCACAACTTTTCGCTCAGTGTTCTTCATGGAAACCGTCTTATGGTGTATTTTTCCGGCGTGTCATAGCGAAAAGGCATGCAAAAACGCCGCACGGATGTGAACCGTTAAATGCCGAAATTCGACGTGACTGTCAAAGGTGTGTTGGCACTTGTACGTATTGCATCTTATGCTGTGTTCTTCCACATGCTGAAATGAGCTCGATCTGAAGCTGATGAACTTGGCCATGCCGCCCCTCGATGCGGTTTGATTTTAATCGCCTGCCGGGTGGACGGAAACGCGGCACACTGGTACTGCCTGAACCCGGACACGTCAATTAGGGTCAGGCACCTGGCTCAATCCGGAAAGATACGCTTGATGTCAACGGTTGCAGTTGCAAACCTGACCAAATCCTATTCTGGGGCGCCAGCGCTGAAAGGCGTTTCCTTTCAGGTGGAACCTGCAGAGACATTCGCGTTGCTTGGGCCGAACGGTGCCGGCAAGACCACCTGTCTGGAAATTCTCGAAGGCTACAGGACGCCCGATGGCGGTGAGGCGCGCGTTCTTGACATGAACCCCGCCACCGGCGGGCGGAGGTTTCGCGAATCCATCGGCCTGGTTCTGCAGGTCACCTCGCTGGAGCTTGAGCTCACCGCCCGTGAAACGGTATCGGCGTTCTCGAAATATTATCCCAAGCCGCTCAATGTCGATGAGGTGATCGACATCGTTGGCCTAGGTCACGCGGCGGCAAAGCGGGTCAAGGCCCTGTCGGGCGGCCAGCAAAGACGGCTTGAAATAGCGTTAGGCATCATCGGTGATCCGGCGGTGATCTTTCTGGACGAACCGACCACCGGACTCGATCCCGATGCGCGCCGCAAGATCTGGCAGCTCATTTTGGATCTCAATTCCAGGGGCAAAACCATTTTGCTGTCGTCCCATTACATGGACGAGGTTGAAGCGCTGGCGCACAGGCTGGCGGTGATGAAACACGGCGAGATCATTGCCGAGGGCAGCCCTGCCCAGTTGCAGGACCGCTTCAGCGATCATGCCGTCATCCGTTTTGGGCTTTCAGGTAATGAACTGCCGGATGACTTTCCTGGACCGTTGCGGCAGCTGGTTGAAGTCTCGCGCGGTTGGGCAACCCTGAGAGCCCGTGACCCGGCTCCGGTTCTGGCTGACCTCACCAACTGGGCGTTCCGCCACCGCTATGATCTCAGCTCGATCACCGTGGCCCGTCCGAGCCTTGAGGATATCTATCTTAAACTGACCGGTGACGGCGAAGGGGCGCGTTGATCATGTTGTTGTGGTACGAGACCGTCCATCAGTTACTGCTGTTCGCGCGCAGGCCGGCATCGGTATTCCTGGTGATCATCATGCCGGTGATCTTGCTGGTCGTCTTCACCGAACTGTTCGGCAACGAGCTGATTGAGGACAAGGACGTCACCACCGCGCAATTCTACACGCCTGCCTTGGCTGTGTTCGGGGCGGTGACCGCCTGTTACAGCTATCTTGCCGTAGCGACGGCCAATGCCCGCGATACCGGTATTTTGAAGCGGATCCGAGGAACGCCCCTGCCGCCGGCCATATTCGTTGCTGCCCGCATCGTTTCGGTCAGCATCATCGCCTTGATCGCCGTTGCGGTGGTGATGGCTGTCGGCATAACGTTTTACGGAATCAAGGTCTATTGGGAAAAGGTCCCGGCAGGCCTCGTTGCGCTGACTGCCGGCACTATGACGTTCGCCAGCCTCGGTATGATGGTGACGGCTCTTTGCAGGACATCGGAACTGGTGCAGGCAGTGACCAGTGCCACACTTCTGCCGCTGGCCTTCGTGTCGAACATCTTCATCAGGCCGTTTCGCGAACAACCCGCTTGGATGCAGTTTATCGGCGATGTATTTCCGCTGAAGCACTTCTCCGATGCCTTTACGGGCATGTTCCGTCCCGGGCTGAAGGGGCACGGGTTCGTCTGGCAGGAGACCGAAGAGATCTATGCCATCTTGCCGGAACTTGCGATCATGATCGCCTGGGGGCTGCTGGCAACCGCGCTCGCCGCCTACTTCTTCCGCTGGGACAATCGCTCTGCGTAAACCATTGGTCGGTTACTTGCTGAGCGCGTCATACACGCCATCCCAGTCCTTCGGTGGTGGCGTTTTCTGAAACGCTCGGATGCGCGCCGCGTAGACGTCATAAACACCGCTGAGCGCGAATTTCTCAGCATGTTCCCGGCATGCCTTCAGCGCGTTGTGCGCCATGCGCCACTTGCGGTTCCGGTAGGCGGAGATCATTTCACCATGCTTCCCGGCGAGTTGGCCGAATTCATCATCGCTGCGAATCTCCCGTGCTCCGATAAGCGCGAAAACGTCTTCTGGTTCCGCCTTGCCTTTCACGCGGATCTTGTCGATGGGAAGGACCGCAAAGTCCGATCCCGCCAGTTCCGCAGTCCGCGCCCCGATGATGACATCCGCCCCATAGCCCTTGGTCTGGCCTTCAAGTCTGGAGGCGAGATTTACGGCATCGCCAAGGACGGTATAGTCGAATCTCAGGTCGGAGCCCATGTTGCCGACGACACAATCGCCTGTATTGATCCCGACGCCGACCGATATGGGCAGGAACGCCTCTCCCATTTCCTCCGCCTCCGCCTTACGCTGCTCGTTCAGCTTTTCCACGGCCACCTGCATCCCAAGGGCGGCGGCGCAGGCATTCTTGGCGTGATCGCCGTCATCCAGAGGCGCGTTCCAGAACGCCATGATGCAATCGCCCATGTACTTGTCGATGGTTCCGTTGCGGTTCGCCACAACCTCCGACATCGGCGTGAGCAGCCGGTTGATGAGTGCCGTAAGACCTTGAGGGTTGTCCTTGTAGGTTTCCGAAATGGTGGTGAAACCGCGCACATCGGAAAACAGGATCGTCATGTCCTTTGTTTCCCCGCCGAGCACCAGCTTGTCTGGATCCTTGGCGAGCTGCTCGACCAGTGCAGGGGAGAGATATTGCCCGAATGCGCCGCGTATCTGCCGCTTTTGCATCTCCTCGCGGAAATAGTTCAGGAAAATCATGGTGGAGAAGATCACGAAGCTGGCCAGTAGCGGATAGACAACGTCGATCATCACGCCCTTATTCTGGAACAGATAGAATGCACCTGCCGAAATGGCGGCCGAGACGAAGAAACCGAGTACCAGCGTTGTCACCGCGCCCAGCATTGGCACCAGGGAAATGATCAGCAGGCCGACGAACATCGCCAGGAACAGCTCCGCGCCAACCGCGTAGTTCGGCCGGCTCAACTGGGCGTTGGTCAAAATCGTTTCCAGCAACTGGGCATGTACCTCCACACCCGGCATGACCGGATTGACCGGCGTCGATTTCAAGTCGAACAGACCCGTTGCCGATGTCCCGACAATAGCCAGCTTTCCGCGCAGCGACCCGCCGGCGACCGTGCCGGAAAGCAGATCTTTCGCGGAAACATAGCGTTTCGGATCGCTGTGCGAAAAATGTACCCAAACCCGGCCATTGCCATCGGTCGGCACCCTCACGCCACGCACGACGACGGAGTCTATTCCCGCATCATTTGTGCGCACCAGCACCGCTCCAGCCCCTGTTGCCACGCGCAAGAGCTCAAGGGTCAACGATGGTAGGACCTTGTCGTCCACGTCCATGATCATCGGGACGCGGCGCACCACCCCGTCGATCTCCGGTTGGATGGTCAGAAGGCCCCGACCCAGGGCAGCCGCCTCCAGCTCGGGCACATTGCGCACGATACCGGGATATTTGAATAAAAACGGCCTAGGGTCCGACCCGACCGTGGCAAGTTGCGACTGTTTCTCGGCCGCCGCGTGCCATTGTTCGACTTTGCGAGACAAGCCCGATTGGCCGAGGATAACGCGCGCATTGCGCATCGCTCCCGCCATGCGTTCGTCATTCGACGGCAGCGCCTTAAGCCGGTCCTTGAGCGCTTTGTCCAGTCCGCGCAGGTTTGTCGCAATGTTTCCCGGTGACATCCGGTCATGTTCGGCAAAGATGATATCGAACGCGACTGCGGCTGCTCCATTTTCCGCCGCCGCCTTGATCAGTTCGGCAATACGGGTGCGCGGCCAGGGCCATTGCCCATAGGCGTTGAGGCTCTCTTCGTCGATATCGATAATCATGACCACCGGCTGAGGAACCTGCCTGGGGCTGAGCTGCTGAAAGATATCGAACGTCTTGAGCCTGAGCAGTTGCAGCGGCGCCGGGTCGATGTAACGCAGGCCCAATATCAGAACCAGCAGCGCAAGACCGATCAAACGCTCGATCGTGCCCTTTTTGGTCACCCGGCCTGAAATCTGCGATAAGCTGAACGCCATACTTTAAGTGCGAACCCTTGTGCCGTCACACCGCCGTTTCGATTGTCACCACAACGCGGGCTTTCCCCGGTTTTCCATGCGCCACGCCATGGTTTGCGAGGACGAATACCGTAGCACGATTGGGTCAAAGTCAAACAGAAAGTGAAAACCTGGAGCTTGCGGTTATCCGGGCCAGGCAAAACTCTGGGCAGAGCGCACGAATGCCGAAACCGCCGGCGTGAAAGGTCTGCCCGGCACCGTGACCATCGATATCTTGCGTTCGAGTGTTGGTTCGATCAGCGGACGCTGTACGAGTTCCGGCAGGGTCACCGAATATTCCGGCATGAACGCAAAGCCAATGCGCGCCAGCACCATCGCCTGAATCCAGTCTTCGCGCTCCGAGCGGAAGCGCGCGTAGAGCTCCAGCCCGCGCTCCTGGCAGACCGACATGACCATTTCGCGCAATTCGCAGGCAAGCCTGTCGACATAGGGCTCGCCCGACAGGTCACTGAGCTTGATTGCGTTCATCTTGCCCAGATGATGTTCCGGCGGGAGCACCACGACATAGCGCTCCGTATAGAGCTCGTGCATGTGAAACGAATCACGCGGGGCCGCGATCGGATTGAGAACCGCAAGATCAAGCTCGCCTTCATCGAGCTGCCGTTCAAGGTCCTCCACACTGTCTTCTGTAACGGCGACCTCAACACCGTCGAAACTGCTCTGAAACTGCGCGAGAAACCTGGACAGCCGCACGTGACCGACGGTCGACATCACGCCGAGCCTGACCGGCACCTGGTTCAATAGGCGGAAATTCTGCGCCAGCGTCCGGGTTGTTTCGGCCTCGTCAATAATGTGTTTGAGATGAGGCAGCATGCTGCGTCCAAACTCGCTCAGCAGGATTCGCTTGCCTTCGCGATGAAACAGCGGCGCACCCAGTTCGGTCTCCAGCGTCTTTACCGCCTTGGTCAAGGCAGGTTGCGAGACGTTGCACTCCGCGGCCGCCTTGGTGAAATTGAGTGTTTTCGCCGCCGCAATCACATACCTGATTTGGGACATTTCCATCGCGGTCACTCCCCATATGAGCCTGTCTTCAGCCTACAGTATCTGACGATAACTGGAAGTTATTGATCGATAGAACATCGCTCGTTCACTGCGGATGGCTCGTGGTGTTTCATGTGTCCTGCGAATTCGAACACCTGATGAGGACCCCGCAAGATGACAGTTTACATGGTTGAAAGGAATCTCGCCGGAATCAGCATGGAGAACCTAGCTGGTGCGCAGAAGGCGGCCATTTCCACAGCAGAGGCAATGACGCAGTCCGGAACCGATGTGAAGTACATCCGCTCAACTTTCGCCCCTGATGACGGTCGTTGTATGTGTTTGTTCGAGGCAAAGTCCGAAGAGGCGGTAAAGTCCCTGAACGACGAGGCGGGCTTGCCCTACAACCGCATTGTCGAAGCCCTGGACCTCACGCCCTGACAATCCGATTTCCCTCGTAACCCATGGCCCGGCCGTATGTGCCGGGCCACTTCTTTTTGATGGCGGGCAGATTATCGCAGTGTGACAAAACGGGCTGGCGTCACACCTTCGCTACCCCTAAAACAACCGCGCTTCAGTCCTTATCTCAGTGTTTTTGGAGAAAGCGGTTTTGCAAAGCCTCAACGTCGCAAATATCGGCGGTTACCTGGACCCCGCGTCGGGTGAGTGGCGCGATGTGCCGGGAACCACCGTCGAGATGGTGCCGGCGCCCTTGGGCCTGCAGCCAACGGACTACATCATCGCAAGCTGGCAGGACCGGCCTTACGGCGAAGTGGAGAGCCTTCTGGCGTCCAGCGTGCATGATGGCAATCGCATCGCGATACGTCTGGACTGGGCCAGCGCCCGTCCCAATACCGGCGCCGGCGAAGGCTTTCCCGATGCTGCCGCGATTGCTTTTCCGGTCAGGGGAGAGCCGGAATTGATGCAGATGGGCTCCGAAGACGCGCCGGTCCACTTTCTGCAGTGGATGGCACGTAAGAATATGGTGAGATCCGTCCTGGCGACTGGCATTGGATTGAGTGTGACGGCACCGTCCATCGCAGAGACCGTTGCCGCCGGCTGGTCATCCGGCAGATGGACTGTCGTCTTTACACGTGAAATGTCCGGCACAAGCGACGTGTCGTCGCTTTCACCTGAGAAGAATTCTCAGATAGGCTTTGCAATCTGGAATGGTGCGAACGAAGAACGCGCCGGTATAAAGGCGGTTTCGCCCGCCTGGGAAGACTTGATCCTGCGCGCATAGGGGAACAGTGAGCACAGATGAGCAGTAAACAGGTTGCGATGGTGATCGATCTCAACAAGTGTATCGGTTGCCAAACCTGCACGGTCGCGTGCAAGACCCAATGGACCTCCGGTGAAGGTCAGGAGGGCATGTGGTGGAATACGGTCGCCACTGCGCCTGGCAAGGGGACACCGAAGAACTGGGAAAACATGGGCGGCGGCTTCCGCAATGGTAAAGCCCAGCCGGGAAAACTGCCCAAACAGACGGAATTCGGCGATCCCTGGGAGTTCAATTTCGAAGAGGCGCTGTTCTCCGGCGATCAGCACGCAACGCTTGGACCCGTCGGCGAGGAACCGGACTGGGGCACCAACTGGGATGAGGACATCGGGGCAGGGGAGTATCCCAACTCCTACTTCTTCTATATTCCGCGCATCTGCAATCACTGCACCAAGCCGGCCTGCATGGAAGCCTGTCCGCGTGGAGCGATCTTCAAGCGTGATGAGGACGGAATTGTCCTCATCAACGAGGATCACTGCCGGGGTTTCAGGTTCTGCCAGGAAGCCTGTCCCTACAAGGAGATCTACTACAACACGGTCTCTGGAACCGCGCAGAAATGCATCTTCTGCCTGCCGCGCGTCGAGGAGGGCGTCGCGACCGCCTGCTCGCGCCAATGCCCTGGGCGTGTACGCTTCCTCGGATTTCTCGATGATAAGGACGGTCCGATTTACAAACTGGTGCACGAACACAAGGTCGCGTTGCCCTTGCACCCGGAATACGAGACGCAGCCGAACGTCTTCTATATCCCGCCGCTGGCGCCGCCCAGCTTCGATGATGAGGGCAACCCGGTCGACGACAAACGGATTCCCATCGACTACCTGATCTCCCTGTTCGGCCCGGAAGTCCGCCAGTCGATTGAGAAGATTAAGGCGGAGCGGGAGAAGCGCAAGCGCGGCGAGCCATCGGAATTGATGGATGTACTGATTTCGCGCAACTGGCTCGACATGTTCGGCCCGTTCACCAATCAGCCGCAGGATGTGGCCAAGACGCTGGAGGAACGCGCTCGTGGCTGACCTGTCACGCAGATCGTTCCTGAAGGCGGGAGCAGCAGCCGCCGCCGGCCTTGCCCTGCCGGATTTCGTAGCGCGCTCGGCCGGCAGTATCGAAGCACTGGCCGCCACCAAGCCTGCCGCCTACGGCACGTTCATGGACATCTACCGCAAGAAATGGACCTGGGACAAAACCGTTCGCGGCACCCACATGATCAACTGCTGGTATCAGGCCCATTGCGCGTTTGATGTCTATGTCCGCGATGGACTGGTGTTTCGTGAGGAACAGGCTGGCGAGTACAAGCAGCTTCGGCCCGAACTGCCCGATATGAACCCGCGCGGTTGCCAGAAGGGCTGTTGTTTCTCCCATCGGATGTATGAAGAATCGCGCATCAAATACCCGATGCGCCGTGTTGGTGAGCGCGGCGAGGGCAAATGGGAGCGTGTTTCCTGGGAAGAGGTGCTGGACGGAATCGCCGATACGTTTCTCGATGTTGTCACTGAGGAAGGTACCGACCGTGTCATCTGGGATATGGGACCGAACATCAACGTTGGTGCGGCCAACGCCGCACAGGGCCGGTTCGCCCAGTTAACCCATTCCATCTGCCTGGACTCGAACTCCTCCAACGGTGACGGTCACCGCGGAGCGTTTGAGACCTTCGGCAATATCTATATGGAACGCGAAATCGAGGACTATTTCTACTCGGACCTCATTTTGATCTGGGGCGGCAATCCCATCTATACGTCCATTCCGAACGCCCATTTCTTCACCGAAGCGCGCTACAACGGTACTGAAATCGTGACGATTTCGCCGGACTACAGCGCCTCCGCCATCAAGGCCGATCTCTGGGTGCCGGTCAAACCCGGTACCGACGCGGCCCTGGCATTGGCAATTGCCCGCGAGATTGTCGTTGGCGGTCATGTGAACGAGAGCTTCGTCTCCGAACAGACCGACTTGCCGCTGCTGGTCCGGTCCGATACGGGCCGCTTCCTGACCGAAGCCGACGTTTCTGGCGGTGAAACGAATCGCTTCTACATGAAGGATTCGCAAGACGGCCTGGTGCTCGCGCCGAACGGGTCGCTTGATCTCGACGGCTTGAGGCCGATGCTGGACGTGCGCGAGAGCGTCAAACTGGCCAGCGGCGATAAGGTCGAAGTCCGCTCAGTATACTCCCTGCTGAAGGACAGGCTGGCGCCCTACACGCCCGAAGCCGCCTCGAAAATGTGCGGCACGCCGGTCAAAGTGATCAGGCGGCTCGCAAAGATGGTCATCGCCGCCAAGGCTCTGTCGAACGTCTCCGGGTCCAGTCTCAACAAGTACTTCCATGGCAATCTGATCGAACGTTCGATGATTCTGATATGGGTCCTGCTCGGTCACATCGGCAAACCTGGT
>JANQIR010000279.1 GCA_028282065.1 Aestuariivirgaceae bacterium | reverse complement strand
GATACGTGATATGACGCCTGGGGCATGTTTCCGAAAAGTGTGTGCGGTTTTCGGATAAGAACATGCTCAATATCAAAGAGATAGAGCATTTTTGGTGACCAAGGTTTCACAAAAAATGCTCTAATGGTTGACCGGCCCGGACGTCTGGGAGCGTGCTCCCGATATAGCCGGAAGGCCTCGTCAGCCCCGCCGTCTGCGGCGTTCTTCGCGCGCCCGGCGCCTGGCGTCGACATCGCTTTCCGGTGAGCCTGCTGTTGTCGCAGTGGCAATCGGTTCGCGGAACTTCTTCGTCCATTGCCGACAGTTCGCATCCGTGCCGTTCAAGACATTGGCAGCGAAGATGGCGTGCATGTCTTCGTCATGCAGCGGATTCATGATCGCCGACGTCATGCCGTGCGAGGCAGCCATGGCCAGGAAGTGCCCCGTCAGCACCCGCCGGTTCGGCATGCCGAAAGAAATGTTGGAGGCACCGCAAGTGGTGTTGACTTTCAGTTCCTCGCGCAACCTGCGGCAAAGCTTGAAGACCTGCTGGCCCGCGGTTCCCATAGCGCCGATCGGCATGACCAGCGGGTCCACCACAACGTCATTCGGCTTGATGCCGTGATCCATCGCCCGCTCGACGATCTTCTTGGCGACCTCAAAACGCACATCCGGATCTTCGGAGATTCCGGTTTCGTCGTTGGAGATCGCAACGACCGGTACGTCATATTTGGCAACCAGTGGCAAAATGACCTCAAGGCGGTCTTCTTCACCGGTCACCGAATTGACCAGCGGCCGGCCGCCGGCAACTTCCAGCCCGGCGGCAAGGGCGGCCGGAACGGAGGAATCGATGCACAGCGGCAGGTCGGAGACCGATTGCACGATTTCGATCGTCTTGCGCATCAGCGGTGGTTCGGTTTCGTTCGGGTCGACCGCGGTCACACCGGCATTCACGTCGAGGATGGATGCACCGGCTTCGAATTGTGCTATTGCATCGCTCTTGACCATCTCGAAGTTGCCCGCCACCATTTCTGCAGCAAGCTTCTTTCGGCCGGTTGGGTTGATGCGTTCGCCAATAACACAGAACGGGCGCTCGAATCCGATCACGGCTTCTTTGCTTGCCGATGCGACGACTGTTTCGGTCATTTATGAATTTCCCCTGCGAGTATGTTCAACTTGGCTGTGCCCAGCCACCATTGGAAATAAGTGTTTTCAAGCGTTCTTTGTCATATTCAGCTTCGAGTGCGGCGACCGCGCTTTCTGCCTCCGCCACGAGATCTTCTCCACAATCCTTCGGTTCCCCGCGCCGCCATTCTTCAAGATAAGCGTCTGTTCCGGCGGCACCGCCCCGCATGGCCGCCATGTCGATCGCTTCCTGAAGGCGCTCGCTCAGCATGCGCTTTTCCGCCTTGCGGCCGTGCTTGACGACAACTTGTGATGGGATATCTCGCCAATAGGTTACGATCAGCTGCGCCATGAGTGCCGGTTCCAGTTGAGGCCGTGTTTGCTGGCGCACCTTATGGCGCAATCGGGGCACACTGCAACAAGCGTGTTGCGACCATGCAATGTGCGTTTCCGACTGCTTGACCGAGGTGGTGTCAGGCGGCCTGCTTGAGGTCTGGATTTTGATGCAATCCAAGGCTGCGGCAGACGGCTACGGCGAGGCCGGAGGTATTGAACGTATAGAAGTGAAAATGCCTGATGCCGTGCGCAGCCAGATCCAGTGCCTGTTCGATGGCTAGGCCCGCCGCCACCAGGCGGTGCGCATCCTTGTCGTTTTCCAGGCCGGCAAACCGCGCCGCGACCCAATCCGGCACCTGCGTGCCGCACCGTTCGCAAAAGGCTTTGACCTTCCAGAAATCGTGCATCAGGAGAATTCCGGGCACCACGGGTTTGTCGATACCAGCATCTGCAACCCGGTCCATGAACCGTAAAATGCTCGTGTTGTCGAAGCAGAACTGGGTGATTGCCCGATCGGCACCGGCATCGAACTTGGCTTTCAGCACATCCAGATCGTGCTGTGCGGATTTTGCCAGCGGATGAACCTCCGGATATGCGGCTACTGAGATTTTGAAGCCACCATGCGCACGGATTGCTGCGACGAGATCTGTCGCGGTCCCGTATCCTTTCTTCACGGTTTTCCCTTCGTCCGGCACATCGCCGCGAATGGCGACGATGTGTTTCACACCCGTTTTCTCATACCGCGCGATAGCCGCCTCAGTGTCGTCCTCGCTCTGGCCGGCGCAGGTCAGATGTCCTGCGACGTCCAACGTTTCCAGGTTTGATATCGCCTGCACGGTCCGTAGCGTATTGACCCGCGTCTTGCCCGCCGCACCGTAGGTCACAGACACGAAGTCCGGTTCGAACGGTTGCAGCTCGATCACATGATCCAACAAGCGAAACAAACCGCGTTGGGTCGACGGAGGAAAAAACTCAAACGAGACATTGAAACCGCCTGGTGATTTGGATGTGGCGTAGGCCTTTTTCGAAAGATTGGTCATGATGATGGTGGCGTGGTGTTGATGTTCTGTTGAGCATACATAAAGACATAAAGATATCTTTATGTCAATAAGCGAAACGGTTTTGTGCCGCCTCTCAACCGACCCCGCAGCCTGTTGTGGCACAAAAGCCGCAGGCGAGACGGGAACTTAACGCAAAGGTGCCCCAGGCTTTGCAGTTGCCGTCAAAGGTGACTATTCTTGCCCGCGGTCGGAAAAGGATGACAAGAAATGTGTCGAAAGGACACTGCGATGCAGAAGCTGACCAAGCAGACAATTCTGACAGAAAACCCATCTGAGGCACGCCGGCCCGCGTCCATGCGCTGGGCGATGATCGCTGCCGCGCTTTGGATCCCGTTGATATCGGCGGCGCCTGTGCAGGCCTGTAGCGGCAAGGCGCTGGTAACCAGGGCCGGAGCGGCCTTCACCGCCGCGGCGCGCAGCCGGTCTGCTTCGGCATTCGCGGGCGCCTTGCGAAGCCATGCGAACATGCCGTCAATCGCGCTTTTTGCACTGGGTAAATATCGCAGGAAACTGCCATCCAACCGCAAGGCAGAGTATGTCCGGCTGACAAGCAGCTATGTTGCCCGCACGCTGGCCGACTTTTCCAGAAAATTCCGGGCAAGCGAGGTCAAGATCGTCAACTGCCGTGGCAACAAGGTTGAGACCAAGCTCATTCAGCTTGGTGGTCGTCCGCCGCAGCGGGTGGTCTGGCGGGTCAGCGGCGGTAAGGTCGCTGACGTGAATGTGCAAAATGTCTGGCTGGCGCAGCTCCTGCGTAACAACTTCACATCTGTCATTCAAAAAGGTGGCGGCAACATCAACGTGCTGTTTTCTCACCTCGGTGGCAATCCCGGACGCAAGGCCAAATCGGACCGCTAGAGCACTTTGCGTGGCAGTGTGAAAGCTGCTGCAATGGTCATCGCGTCGTTTTGATGCGACAAGTGTGCGCTTCGCTCGCCCCGCTGTAACGCTCGTGTGGGTATCACCATCTTAATTGGTGAATTTCTCTCAACGGGCGTTGATATGAACGAAATTGATTCTTCTGCAACAGAAGCTGGCGGTGGCCGGCGCGGGCGGCGATCTTCGGGTGGAGCGGGCGCAAGGCGTGCGGCGCGCACTGGCGCCCAGGGCAAGCAACTGACCTATATCAAGCGGAACATTCCGCTCTACGAGGTGTTGTCGGAAGAGGGACTCGACCTCATCGAACGCAATGCCGAAAAGATCCTGAAGGAAGTCGGCATCGAGTTTCGTGACGATGAAGAAGCGCTGCAGATGTGGCGCGACGCCGGTGCGGATGTCGATGGCCAACGGGTTCGTTTTCCGGAGGGCCTGGTGCGCGGGTTGATCAAGACGGCACCGTCGCAGTTCACCCAGCATGCGCGCAATCCGGAGCGCTCCGTCGAAATCGGCGGCGGCAATACCGTCTTTGCGCCGGTTTACGGACCGCCTTTTGTGCGCGATCTGGAAAACGGGCGCCGCTACGCCACGATTGAGGACTTCCGCAATTTCGTGAAGCTTGCCTATATGGCGCCGTCGCTGCATCACTCCGGCGGCACCGTCTGCGAACCGGTTGATATTCCGGTCGCCAAGCGGCATCTCGACATGGTCTACAGCCACGTACGCTATTCGGACAAGCCTTTCATGGGATCTGTCACCGCGCCGGAGCGCAGCGAGGATTCCGTTGCCATGGCCAAAATGGTGTTCGGTGACGAATTCGTCGACAACAACTGTGTCCTGATAAACCTCGTCAATGCCAATTCGCCCATGGTGTTCGACGATACGATGCTTGGTGCGTTGAAGGTGTATGCAAGGGCGGGGCAGGCCTGTATCATCTCGCCATTCATTCTGTCCGGTGCCATGTCGCCGGTGACGGCCGTCGGTACGCTTACCCAAGTTCTGGCCGAAGCCAGCGCAGGCATCGCCTTTTCGCAGCTTTGCCGGCCCGGTGCCCCTGTTGTATTCGGCACCTTCGCCAGTTCCATGTCCATGCAATCCGGTGCACCGACCTTCGGAACGCCGGAACCGGCCCACGTTTTGTTCGGCGCCGCACAACTTGCCCGCCGTCTTGGCGTGCCTTTCCGTTCCGGTGGATCGCTGTGTGCGTCCAAGGTGCCGGATGCCCAGGCCGCGCATGAAAGCTCCAACACGATCTTCCCGGCGCTGCTGGCGGGTGTGAACTTCGTTCTGCATTCTGCAGGCTGGCTTGAGGGCGGACTTGTGGGCTCTTACGAGAAGCTCATTCTCGATGCCGACCAGTTAGGCATCATGCAGCGCTTTTCGGAAGGTGTGGACTATTCGGAAAATGGTCAGGCACTCGATGCCATCCAGGAAGTCGGTCCGGGCAACCATTTCCTTGGCTGCGCCCACACCCAGGCGAATTTCGAAGATGCGTTCTACCGCTCCTCGACGGCCGACAACAATTCATTCGAGCAATGGCTGGCCGAAGGCGAAAAGGATGCCGCGACCAGGGCCAATGCCATCTGGAAACGCCAGCTTGCCGAATATGAGGCGCCGGCCCTCGATCCAGGTATCGATGAGGCACTGAAGGACTTTATGGCCAAACGAAAAGAGACGCTGCCCGATAGTGTCTCTTGATAGTGAGATTGGGGCCGGGTGTTTCGCGCTGTTTGCTGCGGGGGCCGGCCTCATCCCTGTCCCATCCCGGATCGATACCTATGATCTGTGGATACGGGCGTTGCATTCTGCGCCTTTCTTGCGCTGACACACCTTTTGCATATCGCGACTTTGCGACGAGTCACAACAAAAAGGCGTGACCGGTAAGAAGGCGTGAGCGCTCGCATTGCCGCTATTCACAAGAGTGGCAGCACCGAAAAATCTACTCCAATCAACACGCTAACGGGACGTTCGCCAGGCGGTTGCGGAGCTGTCTGCCTTGACCTGTGAAACGGTTTCACCGGTTGCATTCACACGTCATGATGGTACCGTCACCCAACCAGCGTTTGGTGAGGCGCGGTTAAACGCCCAATCAGGGCAAAATTCCGGGCTAAATGCCCACTAGGGAGAGAACTTCAAACATGTCTGATAAGGAACACATCTGGATTCCACGGTTGAAGCAATATCTGTCTGACGGATTGATCGGTCGCCGTGAGTTCATTCGCAATGCTACGTTTTTAGGTATGAGTGCCGGTGCCGCCTACATGTGGGCGGGCAAGATCACCGGCAATCCGATCGCCGCGCCTGCCAGGGGCGCCAACATGCCCAAAGGTGGTAAGCTGACCATCTCGCAGCGCGTTCCGAAGATCAATTCGCCACATACCTATTCGTGGATCTATGATTCAAACATCCTGCGCGGCGTGTGCGGATACATGACCCGCACCGGCGTGGACAACATTACACGCCCGCACCTGGTGGAGAAGTGGGAAGCGTCTGAAGACCTTAGAACCTGGACGCTGAAAGTCCGCCAGGGCGTGAACTGGCACAAGGGCGGTCGTTTGACTGCCGAGCAGCTCGCCGCCAATCTCGCCCACTGCCTGGATGCGGCCACCGGGTCTTCCGTCGTTGGCCTGATGAAAGGCTACATGCTCAAGGAAGTCGATTCCGGCAAGAAGGACAAGGACGGCAATGCCGTCATGACGACGGAGTTGTGGGATGCCAATGCCATTGAGGTCAAGGACGAGAACACGCTGGTGCTGAACCTCAAGGAAGCACAGGTTGCCGTGCCGGAACACCTTTTCCATTACCCGCTTGGCATTGTTGATCCGGCCGAAGGCTTTAAGTTTGGTGCCGGTTCGAACGGTACTGAAGCTTTTGAGCTGGTGGATTTCGAAGTCGGCCGTAAAGCCATCCTCAAGGCACGCAGTGAGTATTACGGCGACGGGCCCTATCTGGACGAAGTCCATGTTATCGACCTTGGCGACAACACCGCTGCGGAGGCTGCCGCGCTTCAGTCCAAACAGATTGACGGCAGCTATGAGGGCAATGGCGAACAGCTTCCGCTCTACAAGCAAATGGAGCATGTCACCATCTACCAGGCGACGACCGCGAACACCGGTGTCGCCAGGTTCCGCCAGGACAGGGCGCCCTTCGACAATCCCAAGGTCCGGCAGGCCCTGCGCTACGCCACCGACCAGCAAAAGTGTCTGGACATCGCGCTGAAGGGCCTTGGCCAGAAGGCGGAACATCATCATGTCTGCCCGGTTCATCCGGACTACAAGAAACTGCCGTTCCACGACCGTGATGTCGAAAAGGCCAAGCAGCTTGTCAAGGAAGCTGGTCATGAAAATGGCCTGTCGATGGAAATCACCTGTAAGCCGGAACCGGCTTGGGAACTTTCCGCCGTTGAGGCATTGGTCGAGCAGTGGAAGGAAGCTGGCATCAACGCAAAGATCAATGTGCTGCCGTCCGCCAAGTACTGGGAAGTCTGGGATAAAGTGCCCGGCAGCTTCACCGCCTGGGCGCACCGTCCGCTGGGCTTCATGGTGCTCGGGCTGGCTTATCGCACCGGTGTCCCGTGGAATGAATCCCACTACTCCAATAAGGAGTTTGATCAGATTTTGACCAAGGCGGAAGGCACCCTTGATCTTGATGCCCGTAAGGAACTGATCGGCAAGCTTGAGATGATCATGCAGGAAGATGGGCCGATCGCCCAGCCGATGTGGCGCAATATCTTTGTGCCGATGGACAACAAGGTGAAAGGCTTCGAACTACACCCGACGCGGTATATGTTCTGGGAGCACTATGCCATAGAGGCCTAAGCTTTAGTGGCGGCCTTGGGACCCTCCCGGGATCGTCCGGGAGGGTCTTTGCTTGAGACATCGTGAATGAGTAACAGCCGGCAGGCGGGCAAATGACGTACATCCCAGAGGCCTGCCGGTATTGTTCAAAGCCATACCTGCAGGTCTGGTCGTCGCTGTCGCGACACTCTACCCGATCGCACCGGCCTGACGTAGCTCTTCGATCCGTGCGTCGTCGAGCCCAAGAACCCGGCGCAGCACATCTTCTGTATCTGCGCCAAGTCGAGGTGCAGGCCTATCATAGCCGACCGGCGTTTCCGACAACCTGATCGGATTGGCCACACCCGGTGTCGGCGTACCATCCGGGCGCTGTCCGGTGATGGCCATACCCCGCGATTGGACCTGAGGATCGCCAAAAACATCTTCGATGGAGTTTATCGGTCCACACGGAACGGAAACATCCTCAAGCGCTTTCATCCAGTTTAATGTAGTCCGTATGCGGATAATTTTGGACAAGATTTCGGTCAATTCACCGCGATTTTCCACCCGCGCCGGGTTGGTCGCGAATTTGGCGTTGTCGGCAAGGTCCTCACGGCCAAACAGCGAACAGAACGAACGGAACTGCCGGTCATTGCCAACCGCGATTATGATGTGGCCGTCTGCCGTTTCGAACACCTGATAGGGCACGATATTGGGATGCGCATTGCCGAGCCGTCCAGGGGGCGTGCCGGAAACAAGATAGTTCGTTGCCTGATTGGCGAGCACGGCGACCTGGCAATCGAGCAACGCCATGTCAAGATGCTGGCCTTCTCCGGTACGTGAGCGGTGATGGAGGGCAGACAGGATGCCGGCGACGGAATAGAGCCCGGTGAACACATCGGCAAAGGCCACGCCACATTTCAGCGGTTCGGCCCCCGGTGTCCCGTCTGGTTGGCCGGTGACACTCATGATTCCGCCCATCCCCTGGATCATGAAGTCGTATCCGGCACGTTGCGCATAAGGCCCCGTCTGGCCGAAACCGGTAATCGAGCAATAAATCAGGCCTGGATTCACCGCCTTGAGACTATCGTAGTCGAGCTGGTATTTCTTGAGCCCGCCAACCTTGAAGTTCTCGATCAAGACATCGGATTTCAACGCTAGCGCCCGCACCAGCTCCTGGCCTTCTGCGCTGGCAATATCCAGTGCGAGGGAGTATTTGCCGCGATTGGTGGAAAGGAAGTAGGCCGCATCGCCAGCCTGCCCGTCCGCTGTTTCTATGAACGGAGGCCCCCAGCCGCGCGTGTCGTCACCGCTGCCGGGCCGTTCGATCTTGATCACCTCGGCACCGAGATCGGCGAGCGTCTGGCTCGCCCAGGGGCCGGCGAGAATCCTGGATAGATCGAGAACCCGTAGATCACAGAGGGGGCCTGACATTCGCAGCTTGCCTTTCTGGCAGGGGTTGTCTTCTTGCCGGAGCCAAGGCGCGTAGATGGCCCTAACCCATCTGCGTCTTATGCGGTGGTCCGTCACTCTGCAAGGATGATTTCAGTCCGCGCTTGGGACGGCGTACGACAACCGGGAGCAAAGCGGTAAGCCGCGATGCCCGCAAGTGATGCCGGGGGATCTACATGGCAAAAGGCCTGCTGAAGCGGACTACGGGCTACCTGCGCTGGCTGCCAGGGCAGGGCCGCTTCGGTCAGGCATTGAGGCGTCTACGGACGCCGTCTGTTTGCCGTAAACTGCCGATCCGGATTGTCGTTCTTGCGCACCCGCCAGCAGGTCTTACCCCAGTCGGGCGTCGGATACCATGTGACGCAAACCCGCGAATAGTCTGGGTTCCATTCTGGCTTTCCCCAGTATTGCTGCGCGTCCGTGCGCAAATAGGCCGTATCCCGATACACGATGGCGACGCCCAGTGACTTGCCGGAATAGCGCGGGATCCAGTATCGACCATTTCTTCCATCCCCGTGATGCCCGCGATTACCGTAAATTCCGGGAATGTCCTCGCCGTATCCGGCTTGATCGGCCAAACCTGCCGGGCTGCCAGCGGCAATGGCGAAAATAACGGTGCTGGAAGCCAGAATAGTCCTAAGTCTTGCGTTCATTTTCCAAACTCCACTATTGCAAACGGTGCCGCATCTTGTGGTTTGTGGGTATAACCCGCCAATATACTAGCAAAAACTAGGGATGTTGCAATATTGTGTCGGATTGACGATCAGTCATTGTCCGTTAGCCCGGCACCTGCGCCGGTCAGCCGTGACGCTTCGGTTTCCGGTACCAGGATATTGCGGGAATAGGCGTAGATCCTGTCGAATGCAGCCTTGTCGACTTGCAGGCCGTTCTGGATGGCCGCGTCGATGTTTTCCCGGTACGGGTTCTTTTCGCGTTTTCCACCGATAGCAAAACC
The DNA here is from genome assembly GCA_028282065.1 of Aestuariivirgaceae bacterium. Lineage (GTDB taxonomy): Bacteria > Pseudomonadota > Alphaproteobacteria > Rhizobiales > Aestuariivirgaceae > JANQIR01. The sequence goes on along the minus strand of JANQIR010000279.1, from coordinate 4,208 downwards.
AGGATCGACCGGGCATCCAAGCGACAGGTCTGACCTGACCGCGAAAGGCAGTACATAGAGCCCATGTTTCACATTGTTTGCGAACACGCGGCCTTCTGCTTCCGCCAGTTCTACAAGACCCGGGGCGCAGAACACGGCCGACGATCCGCCTAGGTCCACGATGCCGTAGGCGCCGCGAAATGATGGTTGCCGTGCTTCGATGGGTGTTTCGTCCAGCGCATCGGCCATCATTGCAAGGCCATCATAGCCGGCAGCCTCAAGCCATGCGCAGGCCCATGAACACTCCTCCGCAATGCCGGGTGCCGCTCCGTTGGCATCAAGGGCCCGATTGGCCGTCCTGCGGATCTCGTCGAAAGAGGTCAGCATGACCGGGCCCGGAAAACCGGTGACCACCAGTCATCGGCACGTTCCGTGTCGAGTTCATCAATGAGAGGTGCGCCCTGGTACATGGTGATGCGAGTCCAAAGGTCGGACCGGGGATCGAACTTCGTCGCACCAAAGAACGATAGTTTGCACCTGAGCATATCGATTGGCAGCAACGAGCGGCCAACCGTATTGTCCCGGATTTCCGAGTACGGAAACTGGGCTGTGGTGAAAACGCGTTTCACCGCCATGCGATGTCCTGGATTTTCGAGCAAGAAACGGGCGGTGCTCGTCTCGAGCTGCTCTTCATTCATCGCCTCAAGCGCGCCATGCAGTCTGCTTACATACCAGCCCATGCCGATATGCATTTCCTTCTCGGCGCCGGGCTCCTCAAAGCGTCTGCCAAGGCGCGGTTCTTCTTTGTCCTGCGAATAATACCAAAAGTGGTGCAGGGCAGACGGGTCATCGAAATCGATTGTGAGCACCCAGTCATAGTGCCGCTCGATCATGTCCTTGAGGCTGCTGAGCGGCATACCGGCAGCGATTTTGGGTGTCCCGCCAGCGGACATTTTGTCTTCAAGATCATCGACCCGCGCTGGATACAATTCGATGAGCAGGCTGGCGATAGCCTCGCATGTGTGGCTGGTCATGCCCTGTTCGACGGCACGATAAAGTCCGTCCCAGGGAAAGCTCTCCGCCACTTCTATACTTGCAACCTGTGCCAGATCCGATCGGACAGCCTCTATGTCGCGCTGATGCCGTTCATCATCGACATTCCATTCCTCGACGTGGCCGCGAAGCCGCTCAAGCAGGGTCCGATAGCGTTCCCGTTTGTCTGCATCCGCCTCCGGGACGGACCGCACGGCGGCCAAGGCGGTTTCGCGAGCCTCTATCCAACGGTGAAACAGCACCGGGTGGCGGATCAGAAACGGCGCCATTCCTAGCCCGGTTGAATTGCCGATGCCCAAGGCGCGCGCATAGGGACGCTCAAGCATTGTGGCATTGGCCCCGCCGCGACGTGCGGCGACATGATTGATCAGATCGAACTGAAACGACCGGATCATGAAAACAGTCAGCATTTCCGCCCGGAACGGCCCTGCCAAAGACGGATTGCTGCAGGCCTTGTCATAGTCGCCGAGGCCGAACTTGCCGTTGCCGTACACCGCCGTCGTTCGCATGAGGTAGCCGACCTTCACGATCTCGGCCATATCCGGCTGCCGCCCTTGAGACAGACACTCGCATATATGCTCGAACAGGCGAACGGACTTGTTCGCCCGGGACAAAACAAGCTCCTTCGGCGAACATCGCCCGGCCTCCTGAAGGGGGACATTGGCTTCAAGGCGCTGGATGTCCGCTTCCGTTGCTTCACCTTCCAGAAGGGCGAAGCTTGCATCCCAACGTTCCGCGATAACCCTGTCGGTTCGCATGGACGGATCGAGAGCCGTCGAAAATGCCACGAAACTCAATGGTCCGCCGGGCGTGCCGATGCGCCAGACGGCATACCCGAAACCGTTGTCGTCGAGGTTGAAGACGGCACGTTCGAAGGTCCACGCCTCCCGCGCCATGCGGCGTGTCAGGCAGCGCATGAACGATAGCCGGTGCGGGAAGGAGGCACCCATGGCGCCAAGCCGCATGACGTGTGCCGGTGGCCGGAAATCAACGGCCATATCCTGTCTGTCGGCAAGCTTGCTTGATGGTGGCACCTGCATGGACGGATCATAGCCATATGAAGATATATGATGGCAAGCCGGTTTGCTGGTCTGCGGCAATTGGGCTGCTGGCTCTCATTACAGTGGACGCCGCGTGTGCCGGAAGCGACACCGGCTGGTACCGCTGTACGGCCTGGGGCGGCAGTCACACCGGCCGCTATACATTCAGAATCGATCCGCGAAACTGCCATGTCTACTGGAAGCAAATAGACCGCATGCTGACGATTGAGGATTGTGCCCCGCCGCGCATGGTTGTGCGCAAACCGTTCGCTCCGGCGAGGGGATATGTACTGCGTTTCAACATGACCACCGGTGCGTTTTCCGATCACGTCCCCGGCTGGGCCGATCGCGGCAGCTGTCGGCGAATTGCAAACAGTGGTGCCAAGTAACTTTAAGCCATTGGACCAGTTCACCTTTGCCATTGCAGCTTGGGGATAGCTTGGACATACTGTGCACGAATGAAAAGGAGAAGCCGGATCGCCGGACGGCAGGGTAATGTCACAAGCATGTGATAATTGTCCTGAAAGGCAGGGAGCGCACAAACTCATAGTGCAGGAGGAACTCAATGACCAAACCAACACAGTCCGCCATTTCAGCGCATAAGACGTTGCTGGCGGCAAAGACATTCAACCGCCGTGTGGTGCTCAAAGTCGGTGCTGCCGCAGGCGCGGTAACGCTGGCGGCGCCTGCGATGGTGCGCGAAGCGTTTTCATCATCAGGCGAAGTGAATATCCTGATGTGGTCCGATTATTTGCCGGATGACTTCATCAAGGCATTCACGGACAAGACGGGTATCAAGGTCAACTACACCGGCATCGGCTCCAACGAGGAAATCATCAATAAGATGAAGGCCAACAAGGGGCAGGGCTTCGATATTGTGTCGCCGACCAACAACCGGAATCTGCAGTGGGAACCACTTCAGCTTCTGCAGCCGATTAATATGGAAAAGGTGCCGATCGACAAGGTCAATCCCGCCATGGCCAAAATCGGCCCCACGGGCTGGAATTTCAACGGCAAGGGCTCCCATTGGCTGCCGCACATCTGGGGTACTGAGGGCATAGGTTGGCGTACCGATCTTTGGACACCCACAGATGGCGTGCCGTCCTATGGGGATGTCTGGTCGGAAGACAATGCCGGTAAGACCATGGGCCGCCCGCATTCGATGATGCTTGGTGCTGGTCTGCATATGGAGACCATCGGTGAACTGGAAGCCGGTGATATGTGGAAGGCATATACGACCGAAGCGAATATGCGCCCGATCTGGGAGAAGGTCACTGCGTGGTGCATTGCCCGCAAGAAGAACATCAAGATCCTCTGGAACGATGCCGATACCCAGAAGAACGCTCTTCTGAATGAAGGCGTTATCGTCGGGCAGACATGGGATGGCCCGCCGCTCGCATTGAAGAACAACGGCGATCCCGTCATGTATCAGGCACCGAAAGAAGGCTCCATGGCCTGGGTCGACGGTATGGCGATCCCGGTTGGTGCGAAGAACATGGACCAGATCTATGCGTTCGTCGAATTCGCTTATATGGCGGAGCCCGCCGGTAAGGCGATCGACAAGCACGGCTACAACTCGCCGGTCATCGGTGCCGACAAGTTTGCCGGTGCACAGTACAAGAAGAACTTCGCCGAAGCCTATCCGGGCGATTCGCTTGCCAACCTCAACCCGTGGCCTGCCGAAGCACCATGGTACGCAGAAGTTCGTACGGAATATCGCAACAAGTTCGTCAATGCGTGACACTTGAAGCTGCAAAACCTGATGGTTCCCGGATCGGTGGGGTCTTGATCCGGGGGCCTGCTGCTTTCAGAATTTACCATAGGCCGTGGCGCGTGGCAGCCGGGCGGGTTTGCGGGAGCCGCCAATGAGCAAGACCAGGACCATGGGCCAGCCTTAAAGTTACTCGCACTGGCAGGGGCGAAGGATGAGTGCAGGCGTCGGCGTTGATCTCGATGGGGTATGGATACGGTTCGGCGACTTTGTCGCGGTCCGTGATGCAAACGTAAATATCGCAGGCGGTGAGTTCTTCTCGTTTCTGGGCCCATCCGGCTGCGGCAAGACGACCATCTTGCGGGCGGTGTCCGGTTTCCTTGAACCTAGTGAAGGAACCGTGCGCATCGGCGGCAATGATATGC
>JANQIR010000278.1 GCA_028282065.1 Aestuariivirgaceae bacterium | reverse complement strand
GCCCGCCAGCGCACCGGCAGGATCAAATCGATCGGGCAGGATCTGACGCAGTGGAACGAACGGGGCAAGAAGACCGTTCATCAGATTTCGGCTCTGGAGTCGCGGGGCAAGTCGGTGGCGGAACACATCGCGGCGCTGGATGATGCGCCGGAGAAGTTCGACGCCCGGCGGCAGAAGCTCTTGTCCATGCTGTCACAGGCGGAAAAGGAGCGCAACGAGGCGTCGGACCAACTGGCTAAGGCCGAGGCCGCCGCCGGTGAGGCCGCCTCGCAGCTGCGCGAAGCAGAAGCAAAGCTTGCAGAAAGCCGTGAACTGCAGGCGGGCCTGAGCGCGCGCATCGACGGTGCGACTCAGCGCCAGAATGACGTCTTCAACCGGATCTGCGAAGAGCTAGACTGCAAGCCTGCTGAGATCCTCGAGCGATCCGGGCTGGAAGAAGATCAGATTCCCGCAAGACCGGTGATCGACAGCAAACTCAGCCAGCTGCGCGACCAAAGAGAACGGCTTGGCGGAGTTAATCTGCGGGCTGAAGAAGAAGCGGGTGAGGTTCAAAAGGAGCTGGACAATCTGGTCAACGAGCGCGACGACCTTGTCAGCGCCATCCAGAAACTCCGTCATGGCATTTCCAGCCTGAACCGGGAGGGCCGGCAAAGGCTTGTGGAGGCGTTCGAGCGGGTCAACAACAACTTTGCCGAGCTGTTCACGACACTATTCAATGGCGGTCAGGCGGAACTGCAACTCATCGAATCGGACGATCCGCTGGAGGCCGGCCTTGAGATCCTGGCCAATCCACCGGGCAAGCGCCCACAGGTTCTCTCGCTGTTATCCGGCGGCGAACAGGCTCTAACGGCAATGTCGCTGATTTTCGCGGTATTCCTGACCAATCCATCGCCGATCTGCGTTCTCGACGAGGTCGACGCACCGCTCGACGACTATAATGTCGAACGGTTCTGCAACCTGCTGGATGCCATGCTGGAGCGCACCGACACGCGGTTTTTGATCATCACGCACCACGCGTTGACCATGGCGCGCGTGCACCGGCTGTTCGGCGTTACCATGGCCGAACGCGGCGTCAGCCAGCTTGTATCCGTCGATCTGGAAGCGGCTACGGCACTGCGCGAAGCCGGCTGACGGGCGTGGGCGGGCTTGGGCGGGCGTGAAACTTTCGCCAGCCGGCCCGGCGAATTGCCGCAGAGATTGTTTTTCATCAAGTTTATTCTTTTATTTCAATGCGTTGCATGCCGGCATACCCTCTTGACAGGGTGCCGGTGCGCTTCTATTTTGGCGCCGGCTTCGCGGGGGGTCTGCGGAGGCCTGCCATAGGGACCGTCAAAGAGGTGATTTATGGACGATGACCGCAACGCATCGTCCGGAGATCTTGAGAGCTTCCAAAAGCGCCTGAACCAGACCAAAGCCAGTATTGAGCAACGGGATCGGCAGGCGTCCAGTAAGAGTTCCGCCTACAGTTTCGGTTTCCGGCTTGCGTCCGATCTTGTGGTTGGCGTGCTGGTGGGTTTCGGGATCGGATGGGTGCTTGACCGATGGTTGGGAACATCTCCGTGGTTCTTGTTGATTTTCACGCCTTTAGGGGTGGTTGCTGGGATTTTTAATGTCATACGGGCCGCCAAGTCTGTCGAGGCCCGCAGACATTTGGAACAAACACGGGCGGACCATACATCAGACAGCTCCAGCGGGGCTGCACCTGAAAATGGCGATCGCACAGAGGAACGGTAGGCAGATATGGCGGCTCAAAACGGCGAAGGCGGTCTGGCACTTGATCCGATGCACCAGTTCGAGATCAAGCGGCTGTTTCCCATCAATATCGGCGGAATCGATGCATCCTTCACCAATGCCAGCTTGTGGATGGTGATCGTTGTCCTGGCCGTGTCAGCGTTGTTGCTGACCGGGTCGTCAAAGCTCATCCCCGGCCGGCTGCAGTCGGTTGGAGAACTGGCCTATGAGTTTATCGCCAACATGATGCGCGATATTGTCGGGGAGTCCGGACGGGTGTTCTTTCCGTTCGTCTTCACGCTGTTCATGTTCATCCTGGCGGCGAACATGCTGGGCATGATCCCCTATTCCTTCACGGTGACAAGCCACATCATCGTCACATTGGCGCTGGCGCTGGTGGTGTTCATCGGAGCGACGGTCGTCGGCTTCATCAAGCACGGCGTCGGCTACCTGAAGCTGTTCGTGCCACATGGCGTGCCGGCGGCAATGTTGCCGCTGATCACGGTCATCGAAGTCATTTCCTACTTTTCACGCCCGATCAGCCTGTCGGTACGTTTGTTCGCCAATATGATGGCTGGGCACACCATGCTGAAGGTGTTCGCCGGATTTGTTGTTGCCATGGGCGTGCTGGGCGGTTGGATCCCGCTGGCCATGATGGTGGCACTGACCGGCCTTGAGATACTGGTGGCGTTTCTGCAGGCCTACGTGTTTGCGGTTCTGACCTGCATTTATCTAAATGATGCCATCAACATGCATCACTGATCTATCAACCTTCCAACCAATTAATCCAAGAGGAGTCAGGTACCATGGAAGCGGAAGCAGCTAAGCTTATCGGTGCGGGTCTTGCCGCAATCGCCCTGGCGGGTGCCGGTGTCGGCATCGGTCACATCTTCGGTAACTACCTGTCCGGTGCGCTGCGTAATCCGGCAGCGGCCCAGAGCCAGTTCCCGAACCTTCTGCTGGGCTTTGCCCTTGCCGAAGCGACCGGTCTGTTCGGCCTGGTTGTTGCCCTGATCATTCTGTTCGTATTCTAAGACCCGTATAACCGTTGCGGGTTGGCTGCCGGGGTTCAAACTGCCCGGCAGCGGGGTTTACCGAACTTGGACAGGAACAGCACGATGCGCTGGGTGACACCACTGGCAGGTGCCGTCATGTTTGCCACACCGGCTGTGGCATCAGAAGGTGGCATGCCGCAGCTTGATCCTTCGGCATTCATGCCGCAGCTGATCTGGCTGGCGATAACCTTCATCGCCTTATATTTCATCATGACCAAACTGGCGCTGCCTCGTATCGGCGGTGCCATTGAGCAAAGACGCTCCAAGATTGCCGACGATCTCGATGCTGCTCAGAACCTGAAGCACGAGACGGAAAAGGCGATCGCCGCTTACGAGGCCGCGCTGGCCGATGCACGTGCCAAGGCGCATGCGATCGCCCAGGAAACCCGCGATGCGCTCAGCGCCGAGGTCGAGGCGGAACGGGTCAAGACGGAAGCGGATCTGGCCGAAAAACTGGCCGGGGCGGAAAAGACCATAAACGACTCGAAGGCCAAGGCACTCGGCGAGGTCCAGGCCGTGGCGACAAGCCTTGCCGGGCATATCGTGTCCGAGCTGACCGGCGTCAAAGTCACGCGGCCGGAAATCTCCAAGGCCGTCAGCAGCCTGGCGAAGTAGCGGAAGGGCGTAACCTCATGCTGTCAACTCCGGAATTCTGGGTTCTCGTCAGCTTCGTGATCTTTATCGGCATCCTGGTTTATCTGGGTGTGCCGGGACAGATCACCGCTGCACTGGATGCCCGCGCAGAGCGAATTGCCAACGAGCTGGCCGAAGCACAGAAACTGCGCGAAGAGGCGCAGGCTCTGCTGGCGGATTATCAGCGCAAGAGCAAGGAAGCCGAGCGCGAGGCCGAGGCTATCGTCAGGCAGGCAAAGGCCGAAGCCGAAGCCTATGCGGCCGAGACGCGCCGCAAGCTGGCGGAGAGCGTCGAGCGGCGTTCGCGCCTGGCGGAGGACAAGATCGCCCAGGCCGAGGCCCAGGCAGTCAAGGAAGTGCAATCAGCCGCCAGCGAACTGGCTGTTGCCGCAGCAAGTCAGCTAATTGCGGCACAGACCAAGGGTACGGTTGCAGACCGGCTGATCGATGACTCGATAGAGGCGGTCAAGGACCGGTTGAATTGACCAACCGGTCTCATGATCTGCAAGTTAAAGACCCCGGCCCAGCGCCGGGGTTTTGTTTTGCCAAACACCCGACCGGGCTCAGGGTCTCTATGTGACCTGCCTCGGTCAAGTTGATTTGCCCTGTCAGTCGACAGTCCTGTCTTTGAACCGCCTGGCCGCGGTGTCTGCGAAAGACGCAGAATGGGAATTCTACGGCAAGACGGCCGGCCGGGCTCTTGCCCCAGAGCATTTTTTGTGAAACCTGAGTCACCAAAAATGCTCTATCTCTTTGATATTGAGCATGTTCTTATCCGAAAACCGCACACACTTTTCGGAAACATGCCCCAGGCGTCATATCACGTATC
>JANQIR010000052.1 GCA_028282065.1 Aestuariivirgaceae bacterium | reverse complement strand
TTGCGCATGCTTGCCGGCAGGCCCATGGTCCAGTCGAGACATATTCCGTAGCGGTCAACGTTTACCGAGTTTTCGGCACAGCGTTCGAAAATCTCCAGCCAGGCCCTGCGAGATTTAGCCTTGTCGCGAAAACCGATCTGGGCGTGTTGCATGATCCGCCCGGTCTGTTGCTGGATTTTCTTGTAGCGCCACTCGCTGTCGACGCCATGGGTTCGTAAAAAAGGGCCGGGTACAACCGGCCATTCCCGTGCCAGGGCCCTTGCGTCCCCGATCAGTTCCGCCGTTTCGGGCAGGGTGGCTTCCGGGAATATTTGCTCCCTACACAGCATACCGTGCATCTTGAACGGGCTGCGCCCTATTTGGAAGGGATTGCGCTGCTGGTATCTGGAAGTTCGTTGTAGGGTGTTGGCAATTTACACACCTCGCAAACGCTTCGGCGATTCACATTGACGTCGCGGCAGAATGGAGTCACACTTTCGTTCGGTTCGCTCATTGGAGGTCTAAAAAAATGACGCCGCCGAAGGAACGTCGGCCGTCTTTTGGACCGGGCCACAGAGCCTGATCTGAAGGCGGCAGATCCCGACAAGTTATATGTTTGATTTGCGCATCCCGGCTTATTCCGCCGTCAGGAAGCCTCTGCCCCTTGATCCGTGGGAAAGCCGCAGAATGCGCGCCATATGATCCGGCACGGATGCTGGATCCGGTGTAAGAGCCAAAAAGCCCCGCGAGGACGAACGCGCCCGCGGGGCCGTTTGTGTTGGGCTTGAGATGGTTGCTTTGGCCCCGGGCGTAGCCTTGACAGAGTTTGAATTTGCCTAGGCCTGCGCACCGTCCCCTGTAAACGCTTTAATTAGATTTTCCGGATATGCTGGCGGCGATCTAGTCCAACATTGCGCCGGGGGCGGCGCCATGTCTCAACATGGAGTACTTGCAAATGAGGACACTGGTTATCGCAGCCAGCCTGCTTGCTTTCAGCATAGTCACGCCTGCATCAGCGAAGTCGCAGCTATCGCAATCCGACAAGATCCAACTTCATGTTGGAATGCAGAAGTCCATCAAAGAGCGTCTGGTGGATGGCAAGTTTTACTATTTTGACGATGAAGCCCACAAGATGGTGCCATTGTACCCTGCAAAGTCGCATCATACGATCCTGTCAATGGGCGACAACTTTGTGCTGTGCTCCGATTTCCGCAGCGAATCAGGCAAGAGCGTGCCGATCGATTTCTACATGGCGCGCAATGGGGATGCTTTCATGGTCATCGACACTGTTGTCGGCAATCGTATGCCGCTCATGCGTCTCATGAAAAAGGGCGAGGCAACGCCTATAGATTAGTCCGCCGATTCCCGTCAGGGAACTGGTCCGGATCTCTCTATCGGTAACGGCTCAATGATTTCCATCGAAACGGCACCGCGCAGCGGGCGCTTGTTCATCAAGTACCTGCTGATCGCGCTCCCTATTTTCACGCTGTTCAGTGCGTTGTCGCTTGCGTATATCGCGGAACTGAACGCTGAAAGAGCGGAGGCTGAACTGACCGCGCGCATTGGCGAGCGTGTGGCAGGAATGTCTCTGGTTATCGATGGGCATCGCAATTCGCAGGACGGGCTTGCCGCTCGGGATCTTTTGAACACTCTGCTTGCGGACCGGGCGATTGATTGTGCCGAGGTCACCCCTGGCAAGCGGTTAAAGGCGCCGGAAGGGCTTGGCTGCAGGGGGTTCCCGGAAAGCCGGGAGTTTGTAATTCCCATTATGGGAGCAACAGGCGGCAAATTGACTGTGCGCTACAATCTGGATGAGGTAGACGCCGTACGGCTCAAGCAGCGGGAGTTTACGATTGCCGCCCTCATGGCTGGATTGGTCATCGCAATTCTATCTTGTTTTGTTGGATTTCACTGGATTGTTGGCAAGCCGCTTAAATTGCTGATCGGTGCCATGCAGGAATCGTCCCAGACCGGCAAGATGGTGCGGGTTGCGCACAAGCAAAAGGACGAACTTGGGTATGTCATTCAGACCTACAACCAGATGCAGGACAAGCTGGAGGACGCAACGCAAGAGTTGGAAGCCAAGGTTGAAGAGCGCACGCGCGAACTTGTGGAGTTGCAGGCAAAGCTGTTGCAGCAGGAGCGATTGGCGACCTTCGGCAAATTAACTGCGACGGTAAGCCACGAAATCAGAAATCCCCTTGCGGCAATCCGCAACTCGTTGTTCGCAATCCGCCGGCAGTCCGGGGAAGAGAACGAACGTGTGCATAAGGCTCTGGACCGGGCAGAGCGATCTGTCGGGCGTTGCGACAATATCATTGGTGATCTGTTGGAGTTTACACGGTCTCATGCGGTCGAGCCTGAACCCACAGTGCTGGCGAACTATCTGGACACCGTTTTGTCCGAGATCGCGTTTCCGCGTGAAGTCTCCGTAGAGCGCAAATTCGCTACAGGATTGCCTAAGATCGACCTCGACCCAACCTTATTCCGGCGGGTTATCTTCAATCTCGTGGAAAATGCCATCGAGGCAATCGGAGAGCGGGGCGATGGCAAGGGCGTGGTGACAATTGCAATAGGTCAGAACGGGCGAGATTGTGAACTGAGTGTCACCGATGACGGACCCGGGATAAAGGACGACGTGCTACAGAACATCTTCGAGCCCCTGTTCTCTACCAAGAGTTTTGGGGCGGGCCTTGGATTGGCGACGGTGAAAAGTCTGGTCGAGGCGCATGGAGCCAGTCTGCACGTCGAAACCGTGCGAGGCCGTGGAACGACCTTTTCCGTCCGCTTCCCGATGGAATGCAGGTCCAGCCGCTCACGTGCAGATGTCGAGCGGGCGGCCTGAGGCCGGCGCCGCTCATCCAAGCAAGTCGTCTGTCTATTCAAGCTCTATCAGCAGATCCTTGGCATCCACCTGCGAGCCAACCGGTGCGGTGATGGCCTTAATTGTGCCGGCGCGGTCGGCGTGGATCGAGGTTTCCATCTTCATGGCCTCAAGGGTCAGCAGAACGTCGCCCTCCTCAACGTGTTGACCTGATTTCACTGCGATCGAGGCAACAAGTCCCGGCATTGGAGCAGCAACGTGCTTGGTGTTGCCTGGTTCTGCCTTGGGATGTCGGGCGAGCTGGCTGGTCACGGAGCGGTCCGGAACGCGGATTGACCGCGGCTGGCCGTTGAGTTCGAAATAGACCCGGCGCAGGCCTTCATCGTCGACTTCTCCGATCGTCTGACAGCGGATATGCAGACGCTTGCCCGGTTCCAGGTCGACGCCAATTTCAGTCCCCGGGGCCATGCCGTAGAAATAGACAGGAGTGGGTAATACGCAAACGGGGCCGTAGTCCCTGCGGCGGGCCATGTAATCAGTGAATACCTTGGGATACATGATGTAGGAGTGCAGTTCCTCTTCGCTCGTTTCGCGTCCGGCCGCGCCATCGGCCTTGGTCTTCAGGGCTGCAAAATCGGCAGCAGGCACGGACTTGCCCGGGCGTTCCAGATTTGGCACCTTGCCTTTGAGAACCTTTTTCTGCAGAGCTTCGGGGAAGCCGTTGGGAGGTTGTCCGAGATCTCCGGAAAAGAAACTGACGACGGATTCGGGGAAGGCAATGTCTCGATCTGGATCTTCGACATCCTCACGCGTCAGCCCGGCTGCAACCATCATGAGCGCCATATCGCCAACCATCTTGGATGATGGTGTCACTTTGATGAGATCGCCGAACATGGCGTTGACGTCGGCATAGGTCTTAGCGACCTCGTGCCACTTTCGAGCAAGACCAAGCGAACGGGCCTGTTCCTTCAGGTTGGTGAACTGACCACCTGGCATCTCGTGCAGATAGACTTCCGATGCACCGGCGCGCAGATCCGGTTCAAACGCCGCATATTGGTCGCGCACGCTTTCCCAGTAGTCGGAGAACTCGCGTATCGTGGCTGGATTGAGCCCGGTGTCGCGTAGCGTATGGCGCAAAGCCTCGACGATCGACCCGAGCGTCGGCTGGGACGTCAGGCAGGACAGGGAATCCATGGCAGCGTCCGCGGCATCTACGCCGGCGTTGGCGGCGGCCAGAACCGTTGCCGATGAGATTCCGGATGTGTCATGGGTATGGAAATGCACCGGTAAGCCGGTTTCCTGCTTTAGCGCCGGAATGAGTTCCGAGGCTGCTGCGGGCTTCAACAGACCAGCCATGTCCTTTAGGGCAATGACGTGTACACCGGCAGCCTTCAGGTCGGCGGCCATTTTCACGTAGTAATCGAGATTGTAAGTGCCGCGCGTCTTGTCGTGCAGGTCGCCCGTATAGCAGATCGCTCCTTCACAGAGCTTTCCTGCCTGCGCGACGGCATCGATGGCGACCCGCATATTCTCCACCCAGTTGAGGCTGTCGAATACGCGGAACACATCCATGCCGCTGTCTGCGGCGCGCTGGACAAATGCGCGAACCGTATTGTCAGGGTAACTGGTGTAACCGACACCGTTCGAGCCGCGGAACAGCATCTGCAGGAGATGCCCCGGCATGGCTTCGCGCAATCTGGCCAGACGGTCCCAGGGGCATTCGTCCAAAAACCGCATAGCGACGTCGAAAGTTGCGCCTCCCCAACACTCCATGGAGAAAAGCCCACGCAAACGCGCCTCGTAGGCTGGCGCGGCGGCGGCCATGTCATATGTCCGCATGCGCGTTGCCAGCAGTGACTGATGCGCATCGCGCATCGTCGTGTCGGTCATGAGCAGCCGATCCTGGCGCAGCATCCACTGGGCAACTGCTTCGGGACCTTGCGCGTCGAGAACCGACTTGGCGGTCTCGGCCGTCTCGGCCGGCCCTGCCGCGAAATCGGGCGGATGTGGGATGTCGACCAGGCTTTCCGGTCTGTCGCGTCCGGCGACTTCGGCATGGCCGTTTACGTTGACGTCGGCGATGTAACGCAACAGACGGGTTGCGCGATCGCGTCGCTTGGGAAAATTGAACAGATCAGGCGTGTTGTCGATAAACCGGGTGGTGTAGTCCATTGCCCGGAACGACGGGTGATTGATCAGGTTTTCGACAAAGACAATGTTTGTGGCGACGCCGCGGATGCGAAATTCGCGCAAGGCGCGGTCCATGCGGCTGATGGCTTCGTCAGCCGTCGGGGCCCAGGCGGTGACTTTTTCGAGCAGTGAATCATAATAGCGGGTGATAACTGCACCGGAGTAGGCGGTGCCGCCGTCGAGACGAATGCCGAACCCTGTGGCGCCGCGATAGGCTGTGATGCGGCCGTAGTCGGGAACGAAGTTGTTCTCCGGATCTTCCGACGTAATGCGGCACTGCAGGGCATGGCCATTAAGACGGATCTCGGACTGTTCGGGCACACCGCTGTCTTGCGCGTTGCCGATGTGGGCTCCCTCGGCAATCCGGATCTGGGCCTTGACGATATCGATGCCTGTGACTTCCTCGCTAACGGTGTGCTCGACCTGAATGCGCGGGTTTACCTCGATAAAGTAGAATTCCCCGCTATCGGCATCCATCAGGAATTCGGCGGTTCCGGCGTTCACATAGTTGGCCTTGCGGGCAAGCCTGAGAGCGGCTTCGCACAGTTCGGTGCGCCGCGCATCGCTGAGGTAGGGTGCTGGCGCGCGCTCCACCACCTTCTGATTGCGGCGCTGTATGGAGCAGTCGCGCTCCCAAAGGTGAACGATGTTGCCATGGGTATCGCCAAGCAGTTGAACCTCTACATGGCGGGCGCGCGTCACCAGCTTTTCCAGATAGACCTCGCCGTTTCCGAAAGCATTTTCGGCTTCCCGGCGGCCTGCCTGCACCTGATCAAGAAGTTGCGCCTTGCCGTCGATCATGCGCATGCCGCGGCCGCCGCCGCCCCAGCTTGCTTTCAGCATGACCGGAAAGCCGATCTCTTCCGCCAGTCTTATGATTTCAGCGGCGTCTTCCGGCAGCGGTCCGGTGGCCGGCATGACGGGCGTTCCGGCTGCAACGGCCATCTGCCGGGCAGATACTTTGTTTCCCAGCGCACGCATTACGTCAGGAGGAGGGCCGATCCACACCATGCCGGCGGCGATCACCGCCTCGGCAAACTCGGGCTTCTCAGAAAGAAAGCCGTAGCCTGGATGAATGGCGTCTACGCCAGCCTCCGTGGCGACGCGAATGATATCGTCTATATCGAGATAGGCGCGGACCGGCCCGTGCCCTTCGCCGATGCGATAGGCTTCGTCGGACTTGAAACGGTGCAGGGACAGTTTATCCTCAATCGCGTAGATCGCGACCGTGCGAATCCCAAGTTCATTGGCGGCGCGCAACACGCGAATCGCGATTTCTCCGCGGTTTGCGACCAGTAGCTTGTTGATCTTCAATTTTCTGAATTCTCGAAAAAGAGTCCACGTCTGGCAGTTGTTCGACAACGGCATGGATGCGTGGACAATACCCCCAGTTACGACTTCCGCTGGATGTAACCGGCGCGGTGCCATCACGTCAATCGCAAGATGATTGATGCTGAAAACAAAACGGGCTCCCGGAGATAGTCCGGAAGCCCTGAAATTGTCATTTCTTGGTCAGGTTTGCCTGAACGTTAGGCGCAAAACCTGATGTTAGTGTGCCCAGCGGTGCCGGTGGCAGACCCGATAGCGGTAACCGCCGCGCCAGCGCCAGTGGCAATGTCTGCGCGGACGATAATGTCTGCGCGGGCGATACGAGTCGTAATAGTAGTTCTGCCGATAGGTTCTGCCATAGGCCGGATAGGTCGGATAAACATGTACGCCAAAGTTCACGCCGGCTTCCGCCTTCGGGGCGTCCATCATAAGCCCGGTCACTGTGACCGCACCGGCCATCGCACAGGCGACAACAAACTGTTTGATCATGAGGGTCCTCCTTCTCAATCTACTCGGTCTACATTTTTTGCGCTGTTCTGTTCGTCTCCTCGTCGGGGCGGGCCGGGTTCAATAGCGCCAAACCGGTGGCCGTTCCCTCACGAATTATCCTAGCATCATTGCCATTTGAGCATGAATGGAATCTGAGATTTTCGTTCATACGCCATTCAGATTCGACGTGATCGTAGCCTGCGTTTATCGGGCCCGTCAAATGGAAACAGAATTATATCAACAATTCCATGCGCTTAGCTGGCGGCGCTGAAAAGCTGATTCAATCGCGTGCCGGATGGCTTAGCGCGTGTTGGTGTTATTGTAACGTACACATCGTTGCTGATATCCCAAGGGAATTCCGAAAAACTGCTTGGTCGAAATCCAGCGGCAACGCTCGATATAAGCCCCCTTATCGGGGCCGGCCTTGCGGGTGTTGCCGAAGCTGTAGCCGACGTCGCCGGGGTAACGAACATGAACGTCGCCCAGGCGCTCTCCGCTGCGGCCAAACTGATTGGCGTCGGGGCCACCCTTGGCCGTGCCGGGCGAGGATTGTATCAACACGAAAGCCAAAGGCAGGGCGGCGGAAAGCAAGAGGGCGCGCATGAATTTCGAGGCTCCGGGCAATTCGACATCATCGGGTCTGAATACTAGCCGATCGTGTGTCCGGATGCCAGCGGATCGCTTTATCTGCTGGCTTTGTATGCGCCTGTGAGCTGTGAAAATTCCTTTTTCACTTCATTCAGGAAGGTGCTGTCTTCGTCGTGCGCCGGAAGGAGGGCTGCAACTGCGAGAGCAAGAATGCTCAAGACGATCATGATCGCGATGCGATTGCTGGTTGGCTGCACTATACTGTCCAAAACGTCATCCTGGGTCGTGGGCGTATCGGTCATATTCGGTCACCTGAAACAAGGATTGTGTTTGTAAGATGGGGGCATTATGCACTTCGAACGCTGAGTGGAGTTTGAAGCGGCCGTTCATTTTGCAGTCATATACAGACCCGGTACCGTGGCGCCGTCTGCCCATGCGAGGTTTTGTGCCGGAAAACCGCGTTAAACCGGCAGCATGGCCGGCTGCATAGTGTACACTTGGCATGCGTCACTGATTCGTCTCAATTCGGGGGCATGAGCTTCGTGTCAGTGCGGAAACCTGCTTCTGCCCCAGCCGAAATTTGCCCAGAGAGGCCATGTCAAAGTCTAAAGTTCACGACCTGTTTGATGCTCTCGAAGCCGAAGTGCAGCCGGATGCCGCAAAGGTCAAAGCCATCAAGGGCCGTTCCGGCAGCGCCGAAGACGGTTATACGGCGGCCGATATCGAAGTGCTGGAAGGCCTCGAACCGGTACGCAGGCGGCCCGGTATGTATATCGGCGGAACCGACGAAAAGGCGCTGCACCACCTGTTTGCCGAGGTTATCGACAATTCCATGGATGAGGCGGTGGCCGGCCATGCCTCATTCATCGAGGTGGAATATGATCGCAACGGCTTTCTGAACGTAACGGATAACGGGCGCGGCATTCCGGTCGATCCGCATCCCAAGTTCAAGGGCAAGTCGGCGCTTGAAGTGATCATGACCACCCTGCATGCCGGCGGTAAATTCGACGGCAAGGTATACGAAACGTCCGGCGGTTTGCACGGTGTTGGCGTTTCGGTGGTCAATGCCCTTTCGGAAGAACTGGTCGTTGAGGTGGCGCGCGGCCAACAGCTGTACAAACAGACGTTCCGGCGCGGCAGCCCGCAGGGTGGGCTTGAGAATTTGGGCAAGGTCCACAACCGCCGCGGAACCCGGGTGCGGTTCCGGCCCGATTCTGAGATTTTCGGCAAGACGGCGCAATTCAAACCGGCCCGGCTGTTCAAAATGGCCCGTTCCAAGGCCTATCTGTTCGGCGGTGTGGAAATTCGCTGGTTGTGTGACCCGGTGCATATCACGGGCGGCGACGAGACGCCGGACAAGGCAACATTCCACTTTCCGGGGGGATTGCGGGATTATTTGGAGGAGATGATTGCCGGCAAGCCACGGGTTGCCGACGAAATCTTCGCTGGCAAGCTGTCAAAACCCGGGGGGCACGGGTCGGTCGAATGGGCGGTGTCGTGGTTCGGTGGCGGCGACGGCTTCCTCAGTTCGTACTGCAACACGGTCCCGACACCCGAAGGCGGTACGCATGAGCAAGGCTTGCGATCGGCCCTGGCGCGCTCGTTGCGCAGCTACGGCGAACTGGCCGGCAAGAAGCGGTGCTCGGTTATAACGCCCGATGACGTCATGGCATCGGCCGGTGTGATGCTTTCGGTATTTATCCGGGAGCCGGAGTTTCAAGGGCAGACGAAGGAGAAGCTGGCGACGGCGGAAGCAAACCGCATTGTCGATACGGCCATCCGGGATCACTTCGACCATTGGCTGACCGGACATCCGGCACAGGCCGACAAGCTGGTCGACTGGATCGTTGATCGGGCCGAAGAACGCATCAGACGCAAGCAGGAGCGCGAGGTTGGCCGTAAGACAGCGGTGCGCAAGCTGAGGCTGCCGGGCAAGTTGGCCGACTGTTCAGGGGCTCAACGGCAAGGATCGGAGCTGTTCATCGTTGAAGGTGATTCAGCTGGCGGGTCCGCCAAACAGGCGCGCAACCGCTCCAACCAGGCTGTGCTGCCGTTGCGCGGCAAGATCCTCAATGTCGCTTCAGCCGGCCGTGACAAGTTGGCGGCAAACCAGCAGCTGTCCGATCTAATTCAGGCGCTGGGGTGTGGAACGGGCGAGCGCTACCGGGAAACGGACCTGCGTTACGATAAG
This sequence comes from Aestuariivirgaceae bacterium, assembly GCA_028282065.1. Lineage (GTDB taxonomy): Bacteria > Pseudomonadota > Alphaproteobacteria > Rhizobiales > Aestuariivirgaceae > JANQIR01. The sequence continues at coordinate 18,298 of JANQIR010000052.1, read as the reverse complement.
ATCATCATCATGACGGATGCCGATGTCGACGGTGCTCATATCGCATCGCTGCTGATCACATTCTTCTTCCGCATGATGCCTGAATTGATCGATCAGGGTCACCTGTATCTGGCGGTGCCGCCGCTCTACAGGATATCGCAAGGCGCCAGGACGGCCTATGCCCGTGATGATCTTCACAAGGAAGAGTTGCTGGCGACCGATTTCAAAGGCCGTGGCAAGGTAGAGATATCGCGTTTCAAGGGCTTGGGCGAAATGCCGTTCAAGCAGTTGAAGGAAACCACGATGAACCCGGCAACACGCACGCTTTTACGCATCGAAAACCTGAACGACGAAGACAAGACCACCGCGCGTGTCGTCAATCAGCTCATGGGAAACAAGCCGGAACTGCGGTTTGCCTTCATTACAGAACGGGCGGAGTTCGTCGATGCGGACCTGCTCGACGTTTGAGCCTGGTCAGGTTCGGTCCTGTAACAGTCTCAGATAGACCGGTTTCAAAATCATCGGCAGGGTGTAGATCGGAAACTGCAGAAGCGCGAAGAACAGCCACGCGTCCGCCGGGGCAGCTGACCCCAGAACGCTCATCACAATGCCGATATTGCGGCCGCCGGAGCAATAGCCGATGGCAGCGGAGATGTTGATGCCCGCGCGCCAGAAGAGCAGCGTGGTTATCACATTGAACACAAGGTGAAGCGCGAAACACAACGCGACGATGCTGGCGGAAAAGACGGGACGGGCGGCGATCAGGGCCGGAATACCGTCCATCAGGCCAATCACGAACACCAGCATCAACAGTACATTGGCGCCGTCCATTGCCAGGCCGAGATCCTGCCGGCGTCTGGCGCCGAGAAAATGTCTCAAGATGGCCGCCAGGACTGCGGCTCCGCCGATCAGGGCCGCGAGCCGGACCGCCAGCTCCGTGGGAGAAATCGCCACCGCACCTTCGGTGAACAGGGCGACATAGCCTGGCGTGATGATCGGATGCAGCGCCGTTGCGCCGATGATGAGCGCTACACACAGTGCTCCGTCCAGTCCCATGATGTAGGCGAGGGCGGCGGCAGCAAAGTTTGGTGGAGCCGTTGCATAGATGATGAGAATCAAGCTGAGGCCCGGTGATTGTGGGAAAAGCCACAGAGTGGCGGCGAAGATCACCGGCATGATCATAATGGACCACACCAGTCCCGCTGTCAGCATTGCTGGCCTGGTCACGTAGCGGGTAGCGGCTCTAAGGTCGAGACGCGTTAGGATTATTGCCAGAATGAGGAAGATCGCTGGCATCAGCAGCGGCCGCATCAGGCTGGCCAGCGGTTGCATCGCCAGGCCAATGGCGACGCCTGCCGGAAGGATCAGCGTGCCGTGTCGGCCTGCTGCATCAAGAAAGCGCAACATGCCGGACCTACATGGCAGAAGGCAGGAAGGTGGCGATCTCAGGAAACCAGACCAATCCCACCACTGCCAGACACATAATCAGAAACATCGGCAGGCTTGCCTTTGCGATGAAACCCATGTCGTGGCCGGTCATACCTTGCAGCACAAATAGGTTGAAGCCGATGGGTGGTGTGATCTGCGCCATCTCAACGACGATCATCAGGTAGACACCAAACCAGATCATGTCGAAACCCGCAGCGCGGACCATCGGCTCGATTACCGCCATGGTCAGCACAATCGATGAAATACCGTCCAGGAAGCAGCCGAGAATGATGTAGAACACGGTCAGGCAGGCAATCAGCATGAGCGGCGACATGTTAAAGCCGCCGATCAGTTCGGCCAGACCGCGCGGAATGCCGGTAAAGCCCATGGCCAAGGACAGGAATGCGGAGCCGGCAAGGATCAGCATGATCATGGCGGATGTCCGCACGGCACCGAAAAGCGAGTCCGTGAATGTCTGCCAGTTCAAGCTGTTTTGCAGCCTGGACAGGCCGAGTGAGCCCAGCACCCCTAGAACTGCGGCTTCGGTCGCTGTTGCGAAGCCGGAATAGATCGAACCAATGACCCCCAAAATCAGCACTAGAACCGGCAGCAGATCCTTCAGGGCCATGATCTTCTCGGTCCACAGGAAGGTTTGTTTGTCTTCCGTCCCGCGGCCATTGATGATTCCCCAAACGGCCACGTAGGTCATAAACATGGCCGCCAGTGCGATCCCCGGAAGGATGCCCGCGATGAACAGTTTCGCTATCGATTCATTCACGGTCACGCCATAGATGATCAGAGCAATCGACGGCGGGATCAGCAGCCCAAGGGTGCCGGCGCCGGAAAGGGTGCCGATAATCATGCGCTCGGGGTACTTCCGTTTGCGAAGCTCGGGGATCGACATCTTTCCGACCGTGGCAACCGTGGCAGCCGAGGAGCCTGATATGGCGGCGAAAATGGCGGACCCGGCGACGTTGACATGCAGCAGGCCACCCGGCATCGGGGTCATCCAGGGTGTCAGCCCCTTGAACAGGATCTCCGACAGCCGCGTGCGGAACAGGATTTCCCCCATCCATATGAACATCGGTAGAGCGGTCAGCGTCCAGGATGATTGCGAACCCCAGATGGTTGTGGCCATGGACGCGCCGACCGGACGGCTGGTGAACAGTTCCATGCCGATGATGGCGCATCCCAGAAGAGACATGCCGACCCAGATGCCGGACCCCAGAAAGAAGAACAGGGCGGACAGGAATATGATGGTGGCAAGGATCTCGCTCATGCTTCCGGGCTCCCGGCGGAGTCGATTTCCTTCATGACGTGCGGATCGAACAAGGCCTTGATGAAAGTATGGACCGCGCACACGGCGAAAACCGCCGATCCGATGGCAGTGGGAAGTTGCGGGATCCATAGCGGCAAGGCATCGCCGCCTTCGCTAATTTCTCCAAATTCCCAGGAGTCATAGGCCAGTTCGCAGATGTAATAGGCGAAGTAGCAGACGATGATGGCGAATACGCCGAGACACCACAGGTCATCGGCCCGCCTTATAGGCCCACTCAGCCTGTTGACCAGAATGAGAACCCGGATGTGGCCGCCGCTCCTGAACGTATATGCCATGGCGAAGAACGTGCACGCGGCCATGGTGTAGCCGGCATATTCCGTGAGCCCGCCGACATAGATGTTGAACAGTCGGGTGATAATGCTTGAAAGGACAAGGCAGGTCAGCGAAACAAGCAGCAACGCCGCGATCAGCCCGCAAAACCGGTATAGCTGGTTGAGCGCATGATCTATTGCGCCGAACACGCTCGACATTGGATTAATCCCCGGCCCCCGCCATAAACTGGAAGAGCACGGACGGCGTCAGATGGCGCCATCCGTCCTGCGCCTCGTCACATCTTCTTATAGGAGTCGATGACAGCTTTTCCGGTATCGCCGGTGCGCTTGAGCCATTCTTCAGTCATGGTGGCGCCGATTTTTTCAAAATCGGTCTTGAGCGCCGGACTTGGCCCTTCGACGACCATGCCGTTCTTCTTCAACTGTTCGGCATACCAGTTGGACAATTCCTGCGCCTTGGCCCAGCCATTGGCCTCTGCCTTGGCAGCTTCCTCGAGCACGATCATCTGGGTCGCCTCATCCAAACCTGCCCAGGCCTTTTTGTTGACGATCACCATGTTCTTTGGCAGCCAGCCGTTGACGTCATACCAGTACTTTACGTGTTCCCAGATCTTCCTGTCGTACCCTGTCGAACCCGATGAGATCATGCTTTGTGCAACGCCGGTGGCGAAGGCCTGGCTTAGCTCGGCGGCTTCGATCTTTGTAGGAACGGCACCCATCAACTCGGCGAGCCTGGAGGTGGCGGCGTTATATGCGCGGAATTTAAGGCCCTGCATGTCCGACGCCGCATTGATCGGCTTGTTGGCGTAAAGCCCCTGGGGCGGCCACGGCACGGCATAGAGCAGCATCAGCCCCTTCTCGTCGAGCACTTTCTCGACGGCTGGTTTCGATGCGTCGTAGAGCTTCTTCGATGCTTCGAAGCTGGATGCCAGGAAGGGCAGGGCGTCGATTTCGAAGATTGCGTCTTCATTGCCCAGTGCGGAAATCAGCCGCTCGCCGATCGGGGCCAGTCCACGCCGGACAGCGCCGAAGATCTCGTTACCCTTGAACAGGGATCCCGATGGATGGGTTACGATTTCCAGGTCACCATTGGTGCGCTCCGTGACGGCCTTGGCGAAGGCGGCAGCATTTTCTGAATGATAGTTTGTGGCCGAGTAGGCCAGCGGCATATCCCACTTCTCACCGGCAAACGTGATGCCGGCGGTCAGCCCCAGCGCCAGTATGGCGCCGGCCAATGTTGAGGTCTTGGCGAAAATGGTCATGAATTCCTCCCTGCTGAATTCTTTATGCAATCGGCACTGTGGCATGGATGATCCGCAACGAGAAGCCTTCCATCGCGGCCCACCGTTTATTCGTGATGATAATTTGTCGATAGAAAAGCCTGCACGCCGCTCTTAGGCATGTGCGAGACGGCTTAGGGTCCTGACCCTAGCGCATCGCGAATGTCGTATACGGGCAGTTGTGATTCACGCTCGATTGCAGCTTTGTAGGGAGGCAGATTTGTGCACTCCAACACGATTGCGGATGTATCGGGGGCCGCATCGATCAGGCGCCGTGTTACCGCGATGGCGTCGGCTTCGGCTTTGCCTTTGTCTAAGTTCCGCTCGTCTTCGTGAATGACGCGATAAAGCTCTGCGCCATGCTCCAGGCCTTCGACATGGTAGGGGCCCGGATCGGGGATGTGCCGGGCTGCGAGTTTTGTGCTGTCGAAGGTCAATATGCCGAATGTGGCACCGTCACCATACTGTTGGCGCAATGCCGGAAGTATCCACAATGCAGAGGTGACGATGGGCACCTGCAACTCACCCTGCAAGCGGTGCTGAATGGGACTGAGGAATCCACAGGACGTTGTCATCATGGACACTCCTTGATCCTGCAAGGCCTTTGCTTCGGCTAAGAAGCGGATAACGATATCTTCCGGCAGATCCTGATCGGTGACGATGTTGCCGGCATTTGTATCGCGGACCGTGCGATAGACCACCGGGAAGGGAAAGCTCTTCGGATTACCGATATCTCCCGGCGGGCGCGGGAAGTTGGTGTCGAGCATCAAGACACCGAGGACCTGCCGGTCATCCGTCATAACTGAAAACCTCAGAATGCCCGGTAGGTCACGATCGTATAGGTGTCCTTGACGCCTGCAATGGAATGCACCTGTTCGTTGATGAAGTGGCCGACGTCCTGATTGTCCTCCAGGTAGAACTTGACCAGCAAGTCCCAGCCGCCGGCGGTTGAATAGATTTCCGATGCGATCTCCGCATCGGCAATTTGTGTCGCGACGTCATATGCCTTGCCAAGTTCGGTTTTGATCTGGACAAAAAACGGGGTCATTCACCGGCCTTTCCACTGCGGGCTGTCTTGGTTCCTTGAGTTTGTCCCGCAAACCGGGGTTGCGGGTCAAGGGGACAGACGACACCAACGCGCTAAAGACGTTGTCGCAGTGGGGCCGACGGGCATGTCAATGCGCTTCCCAATCATGTTATAGTGCGGCTACAAGGTTACCGGGCATGAGAAGAATAGGGAGAGGTTTCATATGCTTTCATTCAAACGGACAATTCTCGCGGCAGCTTGCGCGACGGCGCTGATTGCTCCTGGCGCGGCGATGGCGGACGTGAAATTCGGCTTTCTTGGCGGTTTCACCGGACCGATTGAAAGCCTGACGCCGCCGATTGCTGAAGGCGCAAAGCTCGCTGCCAAACACGTCAACGATCAGGGCGGCACGTCAGCCGGCAATATTTCGTTCGTTACCGGCGATACGACCTGCGCGGACGCGACCAAAGCATCCGATGCGGCCGACAGGCTGGTCAACTCTGAGAAGGTTGTGGCGATCGTTGGCGCGCTGTGTTCAGGCGCGACGATTTCATCGGCGAACAATGCGGCGGTGCCTGGAGGCGTTGTAATGGTGTCGCCTGCGTCAACATCGCCGGCACTGACCACGCTGGACGACAAGGACATGGTGTTCCGCACCGCTCCGTCCGATGCCTATCAAGGAGAGGTTCTCGCACGATTGTTGCGGTCCAAGGGTATCGACACGATCGCGATCACCTATGTGAACAATGACTACGGTAAGGGCTTTGGCGCGGCGCTTGAAGCGGCATTCAAGGCCGAGGGTGGCAAGGTAGCTGCAAACGAAGCGCATGAGGACAGCAAGGCGGATTACCGTGCTGAAATCGGTTCGCTGGAGTCATCGGGCGCAGAAACGCTTGTTGTGCTCGCCTATGCCGACGGCTCGGGCCAGACCATCATTCGTCAGGCGATTGAAAGTGGCAACTTCACCACATTCGTCGGTGGCGACGGCATGGTTGGCGACAAGCTCGTCGGAGCGATCGGAGGCGACAAACTGAACGGCATGATCGCAACCAAGCCGGGCACGCCGGACATTCCGGGTGCCGGTGCCTTCGACATGGCTGCAAAGGACGCTGGTCTCGATCCCAAGGCCGTGTTTGCCGCGCAGTCCTATGATGCTGCATTCCTCCTGGCTCTGGCGCTGGAAAAGAACGGCGGCAAACAGGAAGGCCTGAACGCCGCATTGCGGTCGGTTGCCTCGGCTCCCGGCGAAACGATCCTGCCGGGTGAGTGGAAGAAGGCCAAAGAGCTGATCGCTGCCGGTAAGGACATCAACTACGAAGGTGCCACTGGCAGTCACGAATTCGACAAGGCCGGCGACGTACCCGGTGTGATTGTCGAGATGACGGTCAAGGGCGGCAAGTTCGAGGAAGTCGGACCGGCCAAGTAGAACCCGTATCGCTTTACGTGATTTACGTCCCCGGGTGCCGTTCGTGCCCGGGGGTTTTCTTTTTGGGTGCAAGGCAACTGCAAATTGCCCCTATTCGTGCCGGATGAGCTTCTCTGGGAGTAGGCCCCTTGGCGCATAGCGCAGGACCAGCGTGATGGTCAGGCCGATGACGAAGACCCGCATCTGCAGCGCCCGGCTGTCGAGATCGGAAGGCGGCTGCCAGTCGAACCACTGCTGCCCGAGTGACCTGGCGATGTCGAACAGGAACAGGGCAGCCGGTTCCGACATGGTCCATAGGATGTAAACGAAGACCGCCCCGAAAATGGCCCCCAGGTTGTTTCCGGCCCCGCCGAGTATCACCATGACCCAGACCAGGAATGTGTGGTTGAGCGGCAGGAAGCCGGACGGGTCGAACAGGCCGGTAAAACTGGTAAGGGCGGCGCCGCCGATGCCCATCAGCACCGAACCGAGGATGAAGATCTCCAGCCTGCGCCGGTTGACGTCTTTACCCATGGAGGCAGCCGCGACTTCATTGTCACGGATGGCGCGCATCATACGGCCCCAGGGCGCGCGATAGGCACGCTGCAGCAGAACGTAGATGACGGCGATCAACACGGCCGTAACGCACAGATACGACGCCCGGGCGAGAACGAAACCCAACTCGTCAGGTCTGGGAACCGGCCATGGTAACGGTGAGACGGTAAGCGTGCCGCGGGTCAGCCAGTCGGCATTCTTCAGTATCGCCTTGATGATTTCGGCGATGCCAAGCGTGGCGATGGCCAGGTAGTCGCTGCGCAGACCGAGGCAGACCTTGCCGATGCCCCAGGCGATCAATCCGGCAACGGCGCCTCCCAGCGCCCAGCCGAGCCAGACCGGCAGGCCAAGGCCGCCAACGAAGCCCATCTCACTTTCGATGCGATCGCCGACCGGATCGAGAGCACCGACAACCGACAAATAAACAACGCCGATGGTGACGATCATCAGCAGGCTGCGTAACTTTCGCGGCAGGCCGATGCGGTGAAGCTGTGAGATGACCCAAATCACAGCGGCGCCGATGAGCGCATAGATCCCGATGGTTATGAGTTGTCCAGGGGCATCGGATGACCAGAACGCATCGTTGCGTGGATAGGTGGCCAGCATGGTCATGAAGGCGCCGACCGCGAAGAAACCCATGACGCCGGCATTGAACAGGCCTGCATATCCCCATTGGATGGTCAGTCCGAGTGCAAGAATGGCATAGCAGCTCGCTTCGACGAGCATGCGAATACCGTAGGCTGCTCCGAGTGTTGCAATAACAATCGCGATCAGCACACCAAGCATGCCGAACATAATGAGTTCTCTGGGCAGGCGGGTCGTCATCACAGCACCTTTCCTTTGAAGATGCCGGTGGGCCGCCAGACCAGGACCGCCACCAACAGCACGAAGGGAACCGTCAGCTTGTACTCGGTCGGCACGAAGGCCAGCTTGTCGGGTATCTCGATCCAGTCGGGGATGACCGGTGCCAGCGGACGCAGCAGGATCGACCAGTTGAAGACGGCCAGCGTTTCAGCAAATCCGACGAGAAAACCACCTGCTATCGCGCCATAGGGCTGGCCGACCCCGCCGACAATTGCCGCTGCAAAGATCGGCAGCAGAAGATTGAAGCTCAAGTCAGGTTTCAGGGTGACGTCCAGCGACAAGAGTGTTCCGGCCGCGGCGGCGAGGCCACCGGCGATCACCCAGGTCGTCCAAACAACAACACCGGTGTTGATGCCCGAGACGCGGGCCAGATCCGGGTTGTCGGACATGGCCCGCATTGCCTTTCCGAGCCTGGAGCGGGTCAGGAAGAGGTGCAGGCTGACCACAGCAGCGGACACGAATAGGAACAGCAGTATCTGCGGTTCGGTAATGACGATCTTGCGCCGGGCCAACTCGAAGGGCAGTTCGAGGCGGAAGATGTCTTTGCTTTCGGCAAAGAAGAAGTTGCGTGCCGATGTGCCGGCAAACAGGCGGATCAGGCCCTGGATCATCAAGGTAACGCCGATCGAGGCCATGACCATGACCACCGGCTTGACATTGTTTTCCCGCAATGGTCGGTAAAATGCGTGGTCGAGAAAGATCGCCACCAGTGCTGTGAGCACCATGGCGACCGGCAGCATGACGAAACCTGTGGGCAGTCCGATGGCGGTGCCGACACCCGGCATCAAAGCGGTCAGCGCGAAGGCGAAGAATGCGCCAAGCGCCATCAGGTCTCCATGGGCAAAATGTGCAAAGCGCAAGATTGCGAAGACAAGTGTGACGCCAATGGCGCCCATGGCATAGATCGATCCGATAACCGATCCGGCAATGACGACCTTGTTTATGAAGAAGACAATTTCGTTCATACAGTCACCCGCCCAGGAAACTCTGAGCCACTTCGGGATCGTTCAACAAGTTCTGGCCAGTGTCGGTATACCGGTTCTGACCGGAGGCAAGAACGAAGCCGCGGTGGGCGATTTTCAGCGCCTGCTTGGCATTCTGTTCGACCATGATGATGCAGACACCGGTTTTGTTGACCGCGATAATACGGTCGAAGATCTCGCTCATGTAGAGAGGTGACAGGCCGGCTGTAGGCTCATCAAGCAGCAAAAGCCGCGGTTCGACCATCAGCGCGCGGCCCATGGCAACCATCTGCCGCTGCCCACCCGATAACTCGCCTGCCGGCTGGCGGCGCTTGTCTTTCAGCGGTGGAAATAGTGTGTACACCTGGTCGATCATGTGGGTGAAATCATCGCGACGGACAAACGCACCCATTTCAAGGTTCTCATGTACGGTCAATGTGGGGAACACATTGTGCTCTTGCGGCACAAAGGCCATGCCGTGATGGACCAGCTTGTCCGGTGACAGATTGGTGATCTCCTGTCCGTCCAGCGCGATCTTTCCCTCCGACACATGCAGCAGGCCGAAAATTGCCTTCAATGTGGTGGATTTGCCCGCTCCGTTCGGTCCGACGATCACGCCAATCTGGTCGGCTTCAATATCTATGCTGACACCGTTGAGGATGTTCGCTCCGCCATAGCCGGCAAACAGGCTGTGTGCCGTGAGAAATGCCATCAGGCGGCCCCTTTGACGTCTTCAGGATCGCCGCCGAAATAGGCCTCGATCACCGCGGGATTGGCCCTGACGTCCTCGATTGGACCCTCCGTCATCACGGACCCTTGCGCCATGACGATCACCGGGTCGCACAGCCTGGCAATCAGATCCATATCGTGTTCGATGACGAAGAAGGTATAGCCGTGTTCGCGGTTGAGCCGTTGGATGCTGCTGACAAGATCGTTCAGCAGCGTCCGGTTGACGCCGGCGGCGATCTCGTCAAGCAGCACCACCTTGGCGTCCACCATCATGGTGCGGCCGAGCTCGAGTAGTTTCTTCTGTCCGCCCGACAGGTTGCCTGCCAGTTCATTTTTCAGATGAGACAGCTTCAGGAAGTCGATGACATCATTGGCGCGCATACGGATATCGGCCTCCTCACTGCGAACTAGGGAGGGCTTGAACCAGGCGCTCAGCAGATTTTCGCCCGACTGGTGGCCGGGGACCATCATCAGGTTTTCCAGTGCCGTCATCTGTGAGAATTCATGGGCAATCTGAAATGTCCGGAGCAGACCCTTGTGATAGAGTCTGTTTGCCGGTAATCCGGTGACGTCCTCGTTATCGAGCAGGATGGTGCCGCCCGGATCCGGCGCCAGCGTTCCTGCAACCATGTTGAACAGTGTCGTCTTGCCGGCGCCGTTCGGACCGATCAGGCCGGTGATCGACCCTTCGGCCACGGCCAATGTGCAGTCGGATACGGCCTTCAAGCCGCCAAAGCTCTTGGAGACGTCCTTTACGGCAATACTCGCTGACACAGGAATTTTCCCCACCCACGACCGGAATTGACATCCCGTTGTTGTTTTGACCGCTTTTCCGGTTTGTGCGACCCTTCTTCGCGGACCACCCGGGAACACTACGATGGCACCGCGCCGCTTACAATGGGGTGCAAGACTCATGGATGAGCCATATGAACGTTGTTACCTACAAGCACTAGGGTCCTGACCCCAGATGCGCGCGGGTCCTTCAATATACTTTTGCTTCATGCGATTGTCCGGCAAAGCTCCTTTCGTGTTATAAGAGTTTTCCCATGAAACAGGTTCTTTTGGCTTTGCTGGTGATTTTCGTGTGTGTCGGCCTTTCTGATCGGTCGGACGCGGCAAGGCGTGTTGCGCTGGTGATCGGCATCAACGACTATCAGGAATTGCCCAGGCTCGAAAAGGCTGTTGGCGATGCTCGTGCTGTGGCGAAAACTTTAGGGGGCCTTGGTTTTGAGGTCATGACGGTGCTTGATCCGAACCGTCGCGGATTGAACAGGGCCGTTTCGCGTTTTGTCAGGCAACTTGCGCCTGGTGATATCGCTTTTGTGCACTATTCGGGCCATGGTGTTGAAATTGCTGGCGAGAATTTCCTGCTGCCGCGCGATGCGCCGAAGCCGGCCAGCGGCGATGTCGATTTTGTACGATCTGAGTCGATTGGCATGCGGGCGTTGTTGCGCCGGGTCGCCGAAACGGGCGCGCGCACCCGGATTTTCGTGATCGATGCCTGCCGGGACAATCCGTTCGAACGCTCCGGAGTTCGCTCCGTCGGCTCGACACGGGGGTTGGCCAGGGTGGAGGCGCCGGCTGGCACATTCATCATGTATTCGGCCGGGTACCGCCAGACTGCCCTTGACAAACTTGGGAACGGCGATACGGAGAATACCTCCGTCTATACCCGCGTGTTGATAGAGAAGTTACGCCAGGGTGGCAGGTCGATTTCTGAAATTGCCCGTGAGGTGCGTGTCGATGTCGAGCGGCTGGCCAAATCCGTAGGCCACGTTCAGCGGCCAGCCTACTATGATGAATTGAGCGCCAGACTGGTTCTCAAGGCTGCATTGCCACCAGTATCGCAATCTGCTGCCCCCGCCGCCAAGTCGACGCGAGGGCAGCTTGAACTGGTGTTCTGGAATTCCGTCAAGGATTCCAGGAACCCGGCAATTATCGAATCCTATCTGAAACAGTACCCGCAAGGCGCCTTCGTCACCCTGGCGCGCACCATGCTGGACGAACTCAAAGAACAGCAAATACCGGCGACCGGCCCGTCCCTGGCGCCGCCCGGGCCTGAGGACCCGATACCTGTCACAGCGCAGACTGTGCGGGCGATCCAGCTTGAACTGGACAGGCACCGGTGTGATCCCGGTCCGGCGGATGGCATTTGGGGCAGGGGGAGCAAGCGGGCTGTTGAGTCCTTTGCCAGTCATGCATCCACTCCGTTGGAAAGTGAGCCGAGTGCGAAGCTGCTTGAGACTTTGAAGCAGACGTCAGAACCTGTCTGTCCGGCCGTGGCTGCCGTGCCGGAGGACCAGAAGCCTGCCGGGCAGGATGACGTGACCAGTGCGCCACCGGTTATTGTGTGCAAGCGCGCCAGGATGAATTCATGTCTGCGTGCGCGTAAGCTGTGCGCGCGGGGTAGCCTGAGTGGTTGCACGCTCCGTTGCCGGCAAGGCGATGGCAGGGCGTGTGCAACCGCCAAGCGGATCAGAGCGGATCAGCGCAAAAAGGCCTCGGTTAATCGCAAGACGCGGCAACAGTCGCGTAGGCAGACGACACGGCAGCGCAGGAGCCGTAGCGGTATCAGCGGCGAGTGCGGGATCTGCCGCAACATCCGTGTTTGCGGTCACCGGCTGCTTCAGGCACGCGGAGCCGGGCTTTGCGACTGACCCGTCAAGGCTTGGGCTGCGGGCTCGGGCTGCGGCAAGAGTTGTTATCCCAACAACCACTCGGCTTTTCTGGCGGGGTCGATGTTCGAGCCGCAAATGACTGTTGCCACAGTTTGCCCTGAATGGCGTTCGGCGTTGTCAATAAGCGCGGCCAGACCGGCTATGCCGGCCGGTTCCGACACAAGGTTTTCCAGCTGGAACAGCAATCTTCCCGCTTCGATCATCTGTTGATCGTCAATTTCGACAAACTCGTCCACCACCTCGGCCAGCGGCGGCAGGCTCTCAGGGACGGGGACTCGGACGGCTATGCCATCAGCGATGGTATCGACCTTGTCTGTCGTGACCAGTTCGCCGGTCTCCCAGGACAGCTTCATGGAGGGGGCGCCGGTGGCGCAGACCGCCACAACCCGGGTGTTCGGCATTGCCGATTTGATCCAGCTGCCCATGCCGTTGACCAAAGCACCGTTTCCAACCGGAATGTAAATGGCGTCAGGCGCTTTCGGAAGTAAGGACAACTCAAGTGCGATCGTGCCGGCACCTTCCGAGATCATGTCTTCCTTGCCGTCCTCAACGAAGGTCCGGCCGCTTTCAGCTGCGAACGCAATCGCCGTTTCCTTCGCCGCATCAAGATCGGCACCACCGACATGGACCGTCGCGCCCAGCGCCTGCATCGCGGCAATCTTAAGGGGATTGGCATTGCTTGCCGCAAAGACGTGCGCCTCAATCGCGTGCTTGCGGGCACAGTAGGCGATGGCCTGACCAAAATTGCCGGCCGAGGCGCACACGACACTGCTCATTCCCGCCTGGGAGCCCATCCACCAATCTGCGCCGCGGCCCTTGAAACAGCGAATGGGATTTGCTGTCTCCAGTTTAAGGACGGTCCGACAGCCCAGTTGTGCGCTAAGCGGCTCGCCAGCGAATTGCGGTGAATTCTTGAAGACCGGGTCTATGGCTTCATGGGCTGCTTCGATGCGGGTTTGGGCGATCAGATTGGTCATATCTTTGGGTTAGCGACCTTTCCAGACTGGAGCGCGCTTTTCGGCAAAGGCCCGCGCGCCTTCAAGTTGATCCTCACTGCTATAGAGCTTGGCGATGGAAGGCAATTGCCGATTGTTCAGTATGCTCAGCGCTTCACGCTCGGACAGGTGTGAGGTTTTCTCCAGTGTTTCCTTGATCGCCGCAAAAACAAGGGGCGGACCGCTTGCCAGCAAGTCGGCGACTTCGCGTGCGCGGGTCATCAGATCTCCGGCCGGTACGGCTTCGTTGACAAAGCCCCAGCGCAATGCCTCTTGAACATCAAGCACCCGACCGGTGAACAGCATTTCCATGGCGACGTGGTAGGGGATGCGGCGCGGCAACTTGATGGTGGCGGCATCGGCAATCACGCCTGAATTGATCTCAGGAAGGGCGAATGTTGCATGATCAGCGGCAATGATGATGTCGCAGGCGATCATGATTTCAAATCCGCCTCCGAAGGCAAGGCCGTTTACCGCTGCGATCACAGGCTTGCCAAGGCCCGGCAATTCCTGCAGGCCGCCAAAGCCGCCGACGCCGTAGTCTGAGTCCGCCTGCTCACCTTCGGCCGCTGCCTTCAGGTCCCATCCGGGGCAGAAGAAACGTTTGCCCTCAGCGGTTAAAATGGCGACCCGAAGATCCGGGTCATCGCGGAACGAGGCAAAAACATCGCCCATGATACGGCTGGTGGCCGCGTCGATCGCATTGGCCTTGGGCCGGTCTATTGTCACTTCGAGTACAGCTCCGCGCCGCTCGGTCCTTATGGGAGTTTCTAACATGTCAGGCGTCCTTCAAACTTCTGAGAAATCGTAATTGATCCAGCACTCGGTTACCACGTCGCCGCCATCTCTTGAGCAGGTCAAGTGCAGGCCGGCCGTTTGCAGCATCTCATCCTTTTGCGTCACCGTACCGTTGTAGATGAGAATGTCGCCCGGCCACGACATATCGTGAAACCTTGCTGTGAACTGGCGGACAGCACCGGGGGTGAGCCAGTGGGCTGCGTAGGCCGCCAAGAGGCTGGCCTGATGGGTTCCGAGGCCAAATGTGGCGGGGTAATTCGATGCGTTGGCCCATGCGCTGTCGTAGTGCAGGGGGTCATCCTCGCCTACGACGCCCTGAAAGCGCACGATGTCTTGCAGGAGAAGCGGGCCGGCATTGACCGGGCCCGGGCTGTCGCCTTCAGCGAGGTGTTTCCATTGCGTACGTTCAATCCTGGAGAACGGGCTGGGCCGCTCCAAAGCGGAATAGTCCGGCCTGTAATCGGGGACATTGACGGTCCAGTTGTCCGAACCCGGCACCTGACCGGTCGTTACACTGGTTGAACGCTGCTTGGCGCGCAAGTTGCCGGTTTCGTCGCGGTACTGTGTCGAGAAGACAAGAAATGTCAGTTCGCCGCCGCTCGCGCCGGACTTGCGACGAACATCCTCCAGCTTCCCTTGTGCGATCAACCGGTCGCCGCCGCGGGGCAGGGGGCCGCAAAACTCGATGCTCTCTTCAGCATGTAACGACACGGTCAGGTCATGTTCGATTTGTTCGAACACCGTCCCGCGTGGGCGCTCCAGCGTATAGCCCCAGGTGTAAGGTGACGACACCAGAAATGCTGCTGGAATGATCGGGGTGCGACCGGACAGGAACTCTGGCAGAGGCGCCGACATGGCGCGTGCAAATTCTCGGATCTTGCCGCGCTCGATGTCGACTTCGTACTCTGGCCCGGTAAGTCCGATCCTGTCGCGAAGCGCCATGGGGTCAACTGTCGTGTGCGGCAAGCACGATGAGCGCATCTGCTGCCAGAGCCTTGCCCTCATGGGTGAGCATGACCGGGTTGACATCGAGCGTGATCAGCCGGTGACGGTTTTCTCCAGCATAGGCCGCCACGGCCCTGGCCGCCTGAAGCAAACCGGTATGGCCTCGATAACCAAGCCGGGATATTGCATCCTCAAGGGCATGATCCTGAAGTGGCAGGAGCAAGGTCTCGAATGTATGCAGTTCCTCGGCCGCGCTGCCGCCACGTCCGATCATCAATGCCAGGCCGAGCGCCGCATGCCGTTTGATGCCAATAATCACCTCGGCGAATGCGCCGTCAACCATCCGCTCAACCAGAACATGTGTAACAGGATGCCCATCCGGTGCAGCGGCCACGTCGCTTGAAATCTGGCTGGCGGCGTTGCTGACTTCCTCGGCATTGCGCAAGCCGAGCCTAACGCCCCCGGCTTTGGCCTTGTGGGCGATTTTATTGCTCAGGACTTTGAGGGCAACCGGGTATCCCAGGCGATCCGCCGCGTCGAATGCTTCAGCAATCGGTACGGCTTCAAATGGTGGTGTCTGCAGACCCAGGCAAGCAAGTCGGCGTTTGGATTCGGCTTCATTGACAATGGTGCCGGCCTCCGCCGCGGTGGCTCTGTAAAGAGTATCCGGCAGTGCCAAGCCCGCCGCCTGCAAGTTGTGTAGTTTTGCGCTCACGGCGAGCGCTTCCATGGTCTCAGAATAGCCCAAAAGCGGGGCAACCCCGTTGCGCACCAAGTGTTGTCTGAACTCGGTCTGCAGGCCTTCAGGGAGAATTCCTGCCACTGAACAGGGAATGTTCAAGTCATTACGGACCTGTGTCAGCGCTTCTAAACTCTCGCGCCAGACTCTGTCCAAACTGGCCGCACCGGGCCGTGGTACGTCGACGAAAAACACAATCTGGTCTGCGACGTCACGGGCAAAAGCCGTTATGGCCTTTGCCACCCCTTGCGTATCCTCCAGCGAAATTGCGGATTTTGACTTGAACGGAATGTTCAGGTCGAGGGGATTTGTCAATGTGACCGTTTCGGGCAGCAATTCGCGCAGGCGGGACTGATTTTCCTGCGTCGGCATCGGCAATTGCAGGCCTAGAGGACCGGCTTTGGCGGCAGCCAGGCCGTTCAATCCGCCGGAGTAGGAGATGATTGAAACCCGATTGCCCTTTGGTACTCCACCAATGGTCAGCAGTTTCAGGGTTTCGACCAATGCCTTGGGAGACGACACCTCCACCAGTCCAAACCGTGCGCAAAAGGCATCCCAAAGATCGCGTTCCACTACCATGGACGCCGTATGGCTGATCGCGACAGCTGCACCTGCCGCCTGGTCACCCCCCTTCAACGCAACAACGGGAACACCCTTTTCAAGTGCACGAAAACAGGCCCGGCCGACCTCTTCTCCGTCATTCATGCCCTCAAGGTAAAGACCAATTGCCCGGACGCGATCATCCTCCAGAATTGCCTCTATGCATTCCGCCACGCCGACAATAGCCTGATTGCCGGTGCTAATGGCATATCCAAGCGGGAAGGCCTGCTCGACATTGGTTATGCCTATCAGAATGGCACCGCTTTGCGAGATGATCGCAGCGGCCGGCCCCTCCGGCCGTTCAATGTGGTTGTCATCACCCCACACGGCCGCACCGTCAAACTGATTTAGAATGCCCATACAGTTTGGGCCAATGACCG
The DNA here is from genome assembly GCA_028282065.1 of Aestuariivirgaceae bacterium. GTDB lineage: Bacteria > Pseudomonadota > Alphaproteobacteria > Rhizobiales > Aestuariivirgaceae > JANQIR01. Next base: position 1,323 of record JANQIR010000052.1, on the reverse strand, counting down.
GCATGGCGCCGGCTGCCTGTTTCAACCGTTGCTGCCTTCCGGCGCCCTCGCCCTTGAGTTCTGCAAAACCGCTGGAGATGACGGCCGCGCCGCCGGCACCCATCCTGGCCAGTTGCTCGACAGCTTCGATGCTGCGATCCGGCGACAGGGCTATAACGGCGGCATCGGGCGGGGCTGGCAGGGCAGATACCGTGGGGATACAGGGAATGCCCTCGATCTCATCGCGCGTGGGATTTACGGCCCAGATCTCACCCTGGTATCCGGCTCTTTTGCAAGCGCGGATCGGGCCCGACACCTGCGCTCCTCCAACAAAAGCGATTTGGCGGGGCCGAAGCATGCGCGAGAGTATCGCCGGTGGTTGGCTCTGCAACATGCCTTAGCCTCCCAACGGGCGAAGAAGCGAACGGGAGATGATGTGGCGCTGAATCTCCGAGGTACCCTCCCAGATGCGTTCCAGACGGGCATCGCGCCAAATACGCTCTAACGGAAGCTCGTCCATCAAGCCCATGCCACCGTGAATCTGAATTGCTTCATCAGATACCATTTGCAGCATTTCCGTTGCGTGCAGTTTGGCCATGGCCATGTCCATGTCAGTCACCGTGCCTTCATCGGTCTTCCAGGCGGTCTCAAGCGTCAACAGCCAGGAGGCGCGCATCTGCGTTGCCATATCGGCGAGCTTGAAGGATACGCCCTGAAACTTACCGATCTGCTGACCGAACTGCTTGCGCTCCACCGCCCAGTTCAGCGAGTGATCTATAGCAACTTCAGCGCGGCCGACACAGCCTGCGGCAATTTGCAGGCGGGTTGCGCCAAGCCACGTATTCGCAACATCGAAGCCTCGATGGACTTCGCCAAGAATAGCGTCCTTGGACACGCGGCAGTCGTCAAATTCCAGGACAGAATTGTTGAAACCGCGGTGCGCTACGTTTCGGTAGCCGTCACGTATCGTGAAGCCGGGGTGCCCCTTGTCAACAAAGAAAGCCGTAATCAGCTTTTTCTTGCCGCGCGGTGTTTCCTCCTCGCCGGTGGCCATAAAGCAAATGGCGAAGTCCGCCCAGTCGGCATAGGATATGAAGTGCTTTGTGCCGTTTAAGATCCAGTCGTCGCCATCCTGGCGGGCCGTTGCTTTCATGCCCCGCAAATCCGAACCGGCATCCGGCTCAGTCATCGCCAGACAGTCGGATTTCTCACCGCGCACGCACGGATAGAGGTACTTCTCGCGCTGTTCGCCTTCACATGCCAACAGGGCGTTTGACGGCCGGCAGACGGTGGTCCAGTGCAAACCGTAGTTGGCCTTGGAGAGTTCCTTCTCGAAGCAGACCC
>JANQIR010000177.1 GCA_028282065.1 Aestuariivirgaceae bacterium | reverse complement strand
GACGTCATGTGTGCTTTTGCCCGTATGGCGGTGAAGCGCAAAGGGGCGTCAAAGCCGTCCATCCTGCCCTGCACCCTGCTTCCTTATGATGAGGACTTCGGCATGGGCGCCAACCTGCGCGACATGCTGAGCGCTGACGGCGGGAACTTCGAACACGGCGCCGTCAAATTGAACCACCCGCATTGCGCCAAGTTCTGCGTGCTCGGCGGAGGCAAGTGTTCGGCGTAAGACGCCGCCACCCCAGATCTGCAGGAAACTTGGAATTCCGTCATCCCGGACAGCGGTAAGCCACCGCGAAGTCTCGTTTCGCAGCCTCAGGGTTCGAACGGGCGGAAGTGCTTCGACAGCTTGAGGCCCTGTTTCTGGTAATTCGATCCGATGCCCTGGCCATACACCCGTTCGGGCACCTCGGTGAGCGGCTCATAGATCAGCCGGCCGATGATCTGACCGTCCTCCAGAATGAACGGCACATCGTGCGAACGCACTTCAAGCACTGCACGTGCCCCCTCGCCACCACCGGCGGCGTGTCCAAAGCCCGGGTCGAAGAAGCCGGCGTAGTGGACCCGGAACTCCCCGACCAACGGATTGAACGGCACCATCTCGGCAGCATGGGTCGGCGGAACACGAACAGCCTCCTTTGAGGCCAGGATGTAGAACTGGTCCGGATCCAGCACCAACGAGCCGCGTTGCCAGATGGGTTCCCAGTAATCCAGCACATCGAGACAGACCTTTCGGTCCACATCGATCAGGCCGGAGTGCCGTTTGGCGCGAAAACCGACCGGGTGCTGGCCGTCGACACCGGCAAGATCGACCGATAGCGCCAAACCATTGTCGACATCGAACGTGCCCTCGGTGATCAGGGCGTCGCTGGCATGCAACTCGCGGATCAGATCATCGGACTGGACAGCCGGTCCGGCACGCAATCTGAGCTGAGATAACCGCGATCCGGTGCGCGCGAGGATCGAGAAGGTACGCGGTGAAATTTCCGCATAGAGCGGACCATTGTAGCCTTCCGGAATGGTGTCGAACGCCTGGGCATTGTCGGCAATCACCCTGGTGAAAATATCCAACCTGCCGGTCGAACTCTTGGGATTGGCGATTGCGGAATAGCCGGGCGGCAATGTCAGGCTTTCCAGCAACGGCACGATGTAGACGCACCCCGTCTCCAGTACCGCGCCATCGCGCAAGGCAATGGCATGCAGAGCCAGTTGGTCAATGCGATCCTGCACTGTGAAGCGAGGTCCCGGCATGAAAGAGGCCCTCACCCGGTAAGCCACCTCTCCCAGGCGCAGGTCCAGGCTGGCTGGCTGAATCTGGTCGGCCTCGAACGGTTCGGTTGTCGAAATCGCACCATCTTCTGCAAAGTGACGTATCAGATGCGCCGGCAAGATCCCGGCAGGTTCTGGAGCAGCGGAAGATTGAAAGGCTTGTCCGGCCATGCGGCATCCTTGTTTGTGACAAGACGAGAACTATGTTGTGATTGTCACCGATGGCACCGGCCTTGCAACAGGGAATGTGGCCGCGGTGGAAAAAACAACTTTATGGGGCGAAGCGACTTGTACCAGAAGGTCACCAGATACATCCAGGTTACCGTTGAGCCGGATTTCCTTGAAAATCAATCAAAGCCGCAGGAAGGCTATTTCTTCTGGGCGTACACAATTACCATCGAGAATACCGGGTCCGAGACGGTGGTTCTGCAAACCCGGCACTGGAGGATCACCGATGGTCAGGGCCGGGTGCAGGAAGTGAGCGGTCCGGGCGTTGTTGGCGAACACCCGCGGCTCAGGCCCGGCGGCTCGTTCAAATACACCTCGGGCGCCCCACTGCAGACACCAAGCGGATTCATGGCAGGCAGCTATACGATGGAAACCGATACGGGCGAGCAGTTCGACGTGGAGATTCCGGCTTTCTCACTGGATTGCCCGCATGGCTCGCAACATATGCACTGATCGCACGCGTCACACAGGGCCACAACTGAGACACGGAATGGTCAGCCGTCCTGCGACAGGCGTCATTCCGCCGCCTGGGCCCGCGTCATGCCATGCGCCATGGCGGCGCGAAGGCTCGCGGGCTTGACCGGCTTGTGCATATAGATGACATCCTGGCCAGCCGCCCTGTCCTGAACCTGACGCGTGCGATCCGCCGTAATCAGCACCGCCGGAATTGGCCGGCCCGCCTCGTGCCTCAGCATTTCGATCACAGCCAGCCCGTCTTCGCGGTCCAGATGGTAGTCGGCCAGAATGATATCGATATTCCAACCGGTCTTTAGCGCTGCAGCTTTGGCGTCAGATCCATTGACTGCGACCTGCACCTCACAGCCCCAACCGGTCAGCAGGTTGCGCATTCCAGCGAGGATGGCCGGCTCATTGTCGATCACCATGACCTTGCGGCCGCTGACGACATTTGCCGCGCCACCGGGCCGAATCAGCGGAACGACATCAGGCACCTGTACATCGGCGACCGGCAGGGAGATTGAAAACCGCGCACCGCTACCCTCAACCGATACCAGGGTCAGTTCATGCTCAAGCACACGCGCGATCCGTTGCACGATCGACAGCCCGAGACCCAGCCCGGGTTCGGCATGCGCCCTTTTGACAAGGCGCTCAAACTCCGCAAAGACAGTGGCCTGATCGGCCAGGGAAATGCCCGGGCCGGTGTCTATCACGTCGATACGCAGTTGACTGGCGCATCGCCGGCACCCGACCAGAACCCGGCCTTCGCGGGTGTATTTCAACGCGTTCGAGATCAGGTTCTGCAAGATACGGCGCAGCAGCTTGCGGTCCGTTGTCACGGTTATCGAACAGGGCATCACCACCAGTCTCAGTCCCTTGTCTTCCGCAAATTGGGAAAATTCCAGGGCCATCGCCCGAAGAGTACTGTCGATCCTGAACGAGGTGATTTCCGGTTTCATCGCACCGGCATCGAGCCTTGAGATATCCAGAAGCGCGTTGAGAATTTCCTCAACGGCCTCCAGCGAAGCATCGACATTTCTCACCAGTTGCCGATCGTCATCCACCAGTTTGCGTTCCACCAGGCTTGAGGTGAACAGGCGGGCCGCGTTGAGCGGCTGTAAAATGTCGTGGCTGGCCGCAGCAAGGAACCGGGTCTTGTCGAGATTGGCGGCATCGGCATCGCGTTTGGCGATTTGCAGCTTGCTGTTGAGGTCCAGCAATTCGGCTGTGCGCTCTCCGACACGGCGTTCGAGCGTTTCATTGACCCGCTGCAATTCTTCGGCCGAAAGCACCCGCTCGGTTATGTCGGCAAACGTGATCACGAAGCCACCTTCGGGCATCTGGCTGGAGCGGACCTCCAGGATCGTGCCATCCTGCGCGAGGCGTTCCTGGAACGGCTCGAACTTCACCGTCAGGTTATCGATGCGATGGCGTATCGCCCGATCGAATGCATCAGCGGGCTCGCCGGTCAGCTTGACCACATGAGCGAGAATTTCATCGATGGTGATGCCAACGCGGCCCATTTCGCCGGGCAGATTGAGCAGATGGCGAAACTGCCGGTTCCAGCTGACAAGGGTCAGTTCACGGTCGAACACCGCAATCCCCTGGCGGACATGGTCTATCGCCGATTGCAACTGATCGCGATTGTACTGGATGGCGGCGGTAGCATCGTCGAGCAGCCGCATGGCGCCGGAGGTATTGGCGGCGTGGCGCTCCAGCAGCAACGCCAGAACCAGGCGTGAGGAGGCCGCGCCGACGGCGCTGGCCAGCAAGTGTTCGGCAAACCGCATCATGCGAATGTCAGCGTCCGCACTTGCCTTGAGCTTCACACCGCGCTGAAAGGCAAACTCCTCAAAGGAACGATGCGCGCGTTCCTTGCCAAGATAGCGCGCGACTGTTTCCTGCAGCTCGCCAACGCTCACCGCACCGCGCCAGAGCCGGAAAGAAGGTGGGCCGGTCGGCAGATCCGCACTGACGAACACACTTGCCTGCAAGCGCTCGATCGGTGTCTGCCAGGACATGATGGAGACGCTGACAAATGTGATCACATTGACACCCAGGCTCCACAACACACCGTGGGTCAGGGGATCGAACTCCAGGTTGAACAGCATGCGCGGACGCAGGAAGCCAAGTCCGAAAGGACCGTCCGAGACAAACCCCGCCGCCAGCCAACCGGCGTCGGCAAAGGTCGGCAACAGCAAGGTATAGGCCCAAAGTGCGAAACCTGCGAGAATGCCGGCCATTGCGCCGCGCGCCGTTGCACCGCGCCACAGCAATCCACCGAAAAATGCCGGGGCAAACTGTGCCACCGCGGCAAAAGACAACAGACCGGTCTGGGCCAGGGCGGCACTGCTGCCGATCAGTTCATAGTAGCTATAGGCGAGGATCAGGATAATCACGATAGCCCAGCGGCGGATCGCGATCAGCGTGCGCCCGGCATCGGCCTGCAGGTGCGTACCGGCATCGCGCCGGCTTAGCAGAAACGGCATGACGATGTTGTTGCACACCATGATCGACAACGCGATCGTCTCGACGATCACCATGGCGGTGGCCGCCGACAGGCCGCCAATGAAGGCGATAATCACCATCAGCCGATGCCCGCTGTTGACCGGAAGCGCCAGGACGAATGTGTCGGCATCCGTGGTGCCGGAGCCGAATGTCAGAAGGCCGGCGATGGCGATCGGTACCACAAACAGGTTGATGACGATCAGGTAGAGCGGGAACATCCAGGCCGCTCTGCGGACGTCATCGAGATGAGAGTTCTCCACAACCGTGACATGGAACTGCCTGGGCAGCAGCAGGATGGCACACATGGCGAGCAGCGTCATGGTGATCCAGCGGCCACCATCGAACCCGCGGGAAAACAGTTCGGAGACTTCCGGTTGAGATTGCGCGCGTTCCAGAAGCGGCCCGATGCCGCCCATCAGCCAGAACGTGACGAATGTCCCAATGACCAAAAAGGCCAGCAGCTTGACGATGGATTCCACCGCGATGGCCAGCATGAGGCCATCTTGATGCTCCGTGGTATCGATGTGCCGGGTGCCGAACAGGACGGCAAAGCCCGCCATGGCAGCCGTCACCAGCAGCGCCAGGTCATCCCCGAAACCAACCAGGGACACCGGCGTTTGGCCGTCCGGCCCGCTGGGCATCAGGGTTTGGAGCGATGCTGCAACAGCCTTCAACTGCAGCGAAATATACGGCACGACCCCAATCACTGCGATCAACGCGACGAACGCGCCCAGGGCCTGGTTCTTGCCGTACCGGGCGGAGACGAAATCGGCGATCGACGTTATGTTCTGCCGTTTGGAAACGTCGACAATGGCACGCAACAGCGGCCAGCCGACAGCGAACATCAGTATCGGGCCGATGTAGATCGGCAGGAAATCGAAGCCGGTCTTGGCAGACAGGCCAACGCTGCCGAAGAATGTCCACGAAGTACAATATACCGCGATCGACAAGGCGTAGGTGAACGGCCGGCTGGTGCCGCGGGTCTGAACGGTTCCCGTACGGTCGCGGTAGCTGGCAATCGCAAACAGGACGCCAACATACCCAAGCGCAATAACTATGACCGTCAAAGGGGTGAACATAGCCCGATTATACCCCTGACACCGGCATCAGGCCGGCACCTGTCCTCACAATTCCCGTAGCATATCAGAGAATTGCAGCCGTGTGACAGGTGTTGCCAAACTGCGACTTGAGCATGATTGAATAGCTCCGGCCAGCCGCGTATCAATGACCAGACGCGGTTGCAACGAAACGGCAAGTGAGCCGGCTGAATGGATGGCAATAATGGGTCCTGACCCTGGCATTTCGATCTCGGAAATCTCCTCGGCCACACCGTTAATGTCGCTCAGCGCCATTGTGCTGGATACAGAGACGACCGGGCTGGACACGAAGATCGCCCGGGTTATTCAGATTGGCGCGGTGCGCATATCCAAAGGCGTGTTGCAGGACCATGACGCCTTCGATCAACTGGTCAACCCCGGCATCCCCATTCCACCGGAGACAACCAGAATACATGGACTGAGCGATGCCGACGTGGCCGGTGCCGGCAGTTTCAACGACGTACGCCCGGATCTGGAACGCTGGATGGGCCGGTCCATCATGCTGGGGTTTTCGATCGGTTTCGATCTGGCCGTGTTGAGCAAGGAATACGAGCGGGCCGGCGTGCACTGGCGGGCGCCGCGCAGCCTCGATGTCCGGCACCTGGCGAAACTGGTCGCGCCCGAACTGCCGGACCTGTCGCTCGATACAATCGCCGGCTGGCTGGGCATCGAGGTGACCGACCGCCATCAGGCGTTGGGAGATGCGCGCATGACCGCGCGGGTTTATCTTGCCCTGGTGGAGAGACTGCGCGTGCACAACATCCGCACCCTGGCGGAAGCCGAACAGGCCTGCCGCAGTCTGTCTCAGGACGTGATCTCCGAAGCCGAGGCCGGATGGCACGATGCGGTCCGCTCGGTGGCCGTCGCCAAAGACCAAATGACAGCGCTGGCGCAGATCGACGCTTATCCCTACAGTCACCGGGTCAGCGATGTGATGAGCACACCACCGCTGTTTGCCGAACCCAGCGCAAGTGTCCGTTCCGTACTGGCCATGCTGATCGAGCAGCAGATTTCGTCCGTATTCGTTAAACCGGACCGGCGGTATGACGCATACGGCATCATTACCGAGCGCGACATCCTGCGCAGCGTCAATACCGATCCTGAGCGTGCACTGGCTGCATCCGCTGCTGAACTGGCCAAGCGGCCCTTGGACACGGTGGCCGCCGATGCCTTCCTGTACCGGGCCGTCGGGCGTATGAGCCGGCTGGGATACCGGCATCTGGGCGTGCATGACGATCACGGCGATGTGGTCGGCGCCCTGTCTTCGCGCGATCTGCTGCGCCAGCGCGCGCAGGATGCGATTTCGCTGGCCGATGCCATCGACCATGCGCACTCGGCGGAAGAACTGGGAACAGTCTGGGCAAGTCTTGCCCTGGTGGCGCAGGGCCTGGTCAGCGAAGACGTCGATGCACGCGACGTCGCGGCGGTCATCTCACGCGAGCTGTGCGCATTGACCCGCCGCGCCTGCCAGATCGCCGAAAGAGACATGCAGGCGGAGGGAAGAGGCGGGCCACCAGTTGCCTATGCAATGCTTGTGCTGGGGTCGGGCGGCCGCGGCGAGAGCCTTTTGGCGATGGATCAGGATAACGCCATCGTCTACGCCGAAGGCGAGGCCGGAAGCGAGGCTGATCTATGGCTGGAAGAGCTCGGCGGCCGGGTCGCCGACATTCTGCACCAGGCGGGCGTGCCCTATTGCAAGGGCGGCATCATGGGCAAGAACCGTGAATGGCGTAAATCCGTAGCCGACTGGAAGCGTGACATTCGCACGTGGATCACCCGGCACAAGCCTGAAGATATTCTCAATACCGATATCTTCTTCGATGCGGTGGCGGTGCATGGCGACAGGCATCTGGCAAACGAAATTCTCGACAAGGCATATGAAATCGGCGGTCAGTCGAGCGATTTTCTCAACCTGATGGCGCGCAATGCCGCCGACGTGAACACGCCAATCGGATGGTTCGGACGGTTTCAACTCAAAGAAGGCCGGATCGACCTGAAAATGGCAGGTATCATGCCGATCTTCTCATCAGCCAGGGTGGCGGCGATCGAACATGGTATCCGCGAACGCTCAACGCCCCGGCGGCTGTCCGGGCTGAAGTCCAGATCGGAATTGCCTGCGGCGTTCATCGACAATCTCATCGAGGCGCACCAAATTCTGTTTTCGGAGATCCTGTTTCAACAGTTGCGTGACATCGACGAAGGCATCCCCGCGTCAAACAATGTGGCGCCAGACAAGTTGACCAAGGCCCATCGCGACCGGCTGCGCTGGGCGGTCGAAACCGCTGGTACCGTCTCGGATCTGTTCGGAATTCCGGCAAAGCTGTAAGGGCGTGCGTGCGCCCTATTGGCTGGCCCACAAGATGCGCGCGATCCAGGCAAGGTCGTCGGTCTGCAGTATACGGGTCTCATGCTCAGGGTTGAAGGACGCCAGTTCCACAGTTGTCGCCGTTTGCCGTTGCAGGATTTTGGCCAGGACCTCGCCATCTTCCGTCTTTGCCACCACACGGTCGCCACGCCTGAGAGAGGCATTCGGGGACACAATGATGATATCGCCGTCGCGATAGACCGGCAGCATGCTGTCACCCGATATCTCCAGCGCATAGGCATTGTCATCGTCGACTTTGGGAAAGGCGATCTCCTCCCAGGAACCGCCGACCGGAAATCCGGCATCATCGAAATATCCACCGGAGCCGGCCTGCGCCAATCCGATCAACGGAATATGCGCGCCCGGCAAAGCGGCCGCCTTTCTCCCAAGAACCAGCGCCGCGAAATGTTCAAGCGGCGTGTTGGTGCACGCCAGGACCTTCGCCAAACTCTCCGTCGACGGCCACCGCGGCCGGCCATCTCCGGTAAAGCGCTTCGACTTGTTGAATGAGGTCGCATCCAACCCGGCCAGTTTGGCAAGGCCGGAGGTCGACATGTCGTTGCGTGCAGCTATCTGGTCGATCGCACGCCATACCTGACTATGAGAGAACATGTTTAAAGCCCGCCGCTTTGGAACCTGTTATCGATTCTCGCCCCTAAGAATCATTACCTTCCAAAAGGAAAATATACAAGACTTCGTTGCTGATTACCATAAGGCGCGAAATGTCCCGTTCCTAGCGGAGCGAATTCGGTCTACCAAGTCTGGCGAATGCTTCGAATCTGCTGAAACGGGTGGCGGAATGGTTGCGGATACCATCTACAAGATTTGCGCCGAATCCGACTGGACCGCGGCCCGGGCGGCCGGCATGTTCGAGGGTTCCAGTGACGACCGGCGCGACGGCTATATTCACTTTTCGACCGCAGAGCAACTGCCTGGGACACTGGTAAAACACTTTGCCAGACGGGACGGCCTGGTTTTGATAGCCATAAGCGCCAAGGCCTTGGGGCCGGATCTCAAATGGGAGCCATCACGCGGCGGCGAGCTGTTCCCGCATCTCTACGCACCGCTTTCCTGTTCCCATGCGATATGGAGCAAGGCGCTGGTCTTGAAAGACGGCGTGCACGTGCTTCCGGACCTGGAGCAGGTTTCATGACGGGTCTGTTCACGCTGGCAACCGGCCTGTTACGCGCCTTCGATGCGGAAACGGCGCACGCACTGGCGATCACGGCACTCAAGGCCGGACTGACTCCTTCAGCGCCGGCGAAACGCTCTGCCCGGCTCCAAGTGGAGCTGTTCGGGTTGAACTTCCCCAATCCGGTTGGGATTGCCGCTGGTTTCGACAAGAACGCCGAGGTTCCCGATGCGCTTCTGGCCGCCGGTTTCGGATTTGCCGAAGCAGGCACCGTCACACCGTTGCCGCAGGCCGGTAACCCCAAACCGCGGGTTTTCCGGCTAGACGGGGATTGCGCCGTCATCAACCGGCTCGGGTTCAACAATGACGGACACGCTGCAGCACTGCAAAGGCTGGAGGCACGAAAGGACCGCGGCGGCATCGTCGGGGTCAATATCGGCGCCAACAAGGATAGTGAAGACCGGGTATCTGACTATGAAAAGGGCATAAGGACCTTCGCCCATGTGGCGGATTACTTCACGGTGAACGTGTCTTCCCCCAACACACCGGGCTTGCGCGGTTTGCAGTCACGCAGCGAACTGGATGGCCTGATCACCCGTCTGCTGGACGCACTGGACGGAACAGGTCACCAGGTTCCGGTGCTTTTGAAGATCGCGCCGGACCTTGAACAAGACGAACTGGAGGATATTGCCGCCGTATGCCTCCAGCGTGGTGTGGACGGCATCATTGTCTCGAATACGACAATCGCCCGGCCACGGCTTAGATCACACAAGGCCACCGAAACCGGCGGCCTGTCCGGCCCGCCACTCTTCAAACCCTCAACCAGAGTGCTTGCGCGGGTATACCTGCTGACCGAAGGCAAACTGCCGCTCATCGGCGTGGGCGGGGTTTCGTCTGGAGAAGATGCCTGGCAAAAGGTCCTGGCTGGCGCCAGCCTCGTGCAACTTTACACCGGGCTCGTCTTCAAGGGGCTCGGCCTGGTGGCTGACATCAACGACTATCTGGACAGGCAACTTGCGGCGGAAGGCCTGTCGCGCTTAAGTGACGCGACCGGGCGCGATGCCGGTGCCTGGGCAGTGGAGGATACATGACATGACCGTGACGCTTTACCATAATCCGCGTTGCTCCAAATCACGCCAAGCCCTCAAACTGCTACAGGACAATGGCCATACGCCCGTTGTCATTGAGTATCTGAAGACACCGCCCGGCAGGCCGGACCTTGAGGACCTGATCTCGAAACTCGGCATCACGCCACGTGACCTGCTGCGCAAGGGTGAGGCCGTCTACAAAGAACTTGCGTTGAACGATCCCGCCAGGTCCGATGCCGAACTGATCGATGCGATGGCGGAGCACCCGATCTTGATGGAGCGGCCAATCGCGGTGAATGGCGACAAAGCCGTTGTCGGGCGGCCTCCGGAAGCGGTTCTGGATATTGTCTGATCCAATACGGAGCGCTGCTGCGGTTAGCCATGCGTCCGCATGAATGAGGCAATCATTGCCACCGCTTCCTGCAGATTCTCGTCAAAAGCTCGTCCAGAGCGCTTTCGTGGTACCAGATCATGGTCACCGTCCGGGAGCCAGGCAAAAGTGATGCACTCCGGAAGACCATATTTCTCAACTTCGCGACGGTCGCCGTACGGATCTCTGTCGCCTTGCAGTATCAAGGCAGGACAGGTCAAACCAAACAGATGACTGGTGCGGAGTTCATCCGGTTTTCCGGGCGGATGAAACGGATATCCCAGACACACCAGCCCGCAGATCCGGCCTGCGCGGTAATTCTCTTCGGCAACCATGCTGGCTATACGGCCACCCATGGATTTGCCACCGATGAACAAAGGGGCTTCCGCCTGGGCGGCTATGGCTGCTTCATACTCCGGCATAAGCCTTTCGGCGCGCGGCGGTGGCGAATTCTTGCCGGTGTCACGATTGGCTTCCATGTATGCGAATTCAAACCGCACCGTACCTACACCTTCCTTAGCCAAACTGCCGCAGAACGTGTCCATGAAAGCACTATCCATTGGGGCGCTGGACCCGGGAGCCAGCATAAGCCTTGGCCGGTCGGATGGTCCCGTCTGCAGGAAAGTCGTCACCATGGATCCTTTGGAAAGTACAGACGGAAAATCGCAGAATAGCGCCCCGTCATCTGTAGGCGATCAAGGCCGTAGTCCAACGCTTTACGCAGTTTTTTGTTGCCCCGCTTGACCGCGATGGCCATGCCTGAATCGAAGTATCTGCGATCAGCGAACGCGCCGGACGCGAAACGACAACACCCTCGAGAACTGCTGCCGGCAATCCAGAACATCAGCTTTGTGCCGTCGCCAAAGAGCGCATCAACGCCCCCCGTGCGCAACGCCTCGCGGGCCTGCGTGTCATTGTCGAACGCCCTCAGATTGGAACGGCGATAGTGCGCTTTGAGAAACTGCTCATGGCGGGACCCGGCCAGCACGCCAATCCTCTTTCCAGCCAGCGCCCGGACATCGGGTTTGCCAATGGGGTTTTCGACACGCACCGCAAACCGCGCCAGCGTTCGAAAATAGGGCCGGGTGAAGTCCAACACTTTATAGTGCTGTTCCGTCCGCCGGATTCCAGAGAGAATGGCGTCGCCTTCACCAGCCAGCAACGCCGCCACAACACCGTCCCACGGTTTAGCGACGAACCGGCATTTCAGCCGCAAATCCTTGCAGACCGCGTCGGCCAGAACAATATTGAAACCGGCCAGCGCGCCACGTGCATTGCGGTAGCTGAATGGAGGAAAATTATCGTCGGTCAGAAATCTGATCTGTCCCAGACCCTTCAGATCAGGTTCCTGCAGATCCGGTGCGACATGGCGGAAATGCTGCAGTCCGCGTTCCTTCGAACGCTGCTTGGACTCCGATTGTGCCGACGCCAAACCGGGCAAACTCAATCCGGCGACCAACAGGCCCGCGAGAATTGATGCCCTTCCCGGTTGGACCGGCAAGCGCTCCGACAATGAAGTATCGCGGTAATGAGCGAACATTTCCAAACCCGTTGAATCGCAGCTTGAGCGCGACCGTCTGACACGTTGGTAGCGAATTCGCGTCCGTTTCACCAGAGCCAATCTGGTTGCACCTGCTAGGGGTGTACAATCTGCCGCAACTTGCTACGATCTTCAGTTGTAGATCCGTGTATTGGATTGGGGGCAGATGTTTCGACCAGGGAAAACGGCGCAGGAGCGTGCGCCGCTGCAGCTTCCCGTCATGGACCGTTCATCGGTTCTGGATGCCTGTAGAAAATTGAATGCTCGCGACATCGCCACCGCCCGCAGACAGCGCTATTTTCCAATCGTCCGGCAAGGCCGGTTGACGTGGCACGCGGCCGTCGATCAACTGTCCGCCGAAGACGCCCGCGCTGCAGGGCACAGGGTCGTTGCCTTCGCGCGAAACCAGGACCTGGTGGATGCGCTGCAGGCCGTGTGTGAGGTGGCGGCGCTTCGCCAGGCACGAGACCGTCTGCGTTTATCGTCACCATGGCTGTCCGCTGCCAAGCGTGTAACACGCAGCCAGGCGATCGTTTTTTGCATGACAGCCGCAATGCTCGCCGGTGCGTCTTTCTGGAATACCGGCATCCTTGCGGCCGCATTGTGCATTTTGGCAGGAACCGTGTTTTTGTCGGTCAGCGCACTGCGGATCTTCAGCCTGACAGCTCCCAAAGAAACAACAGCGCCGCACCACGGCGCACTGCCCGACACGGCGCTGCCGGTTTACACGGTTCTTGTTCCGCTATTCCGCGAACACGCCATGGCCGAACAGATTGTCGGCGCCCTGAGCGCGCTGGACTATCCATATGACAAGCTGGATATCAAACTCATCTCAGAAGAGAGCGATGCGCCGATGCGGCGGTATCTTCAAAGCCTCGGCCTTGAGCAGCCGTTTGAGATTCTCACGGTGCCGCATGCGATGCCGCAAACCAAGCCCAAGGCTCTGAACTACGCACTGCAATTCGCACGGGGGGAGTATGTGGTCGTTTTCGATGCTGAAGATATCCCGGAACGCGATCAGCTTCGCCTGGCGGCCACTCAATTCCACCGTGCTCCGGCGACAGTTGCGTGCCTGCAGGCGAAACTTGCCTACTACAATGCCGGCGAAAACTGGCTGACCCGGCAATTCGCCATTGAATATGCCAGCCTGTTCGACCTGCTGCTGCCGGCTCTGTCCCGCGCAAGGTTGCCGTTTCCACTCGGCGGCACATCGAACCATTTCCGTATCGATGCTTTGAGCGCCGCGGGCGCCTGGGACCCGTTCAATGTAACCGAGGATGCCGATTTGGGATTTCGCCTTGCGAGGCTGGGCTGGCGGGCCGAAATCCTGAATTCCACCACCTATGAGGAAGCCAGCTGCCACTTTGGGAACTGGCAGAGGCAAAGAGCAAGATGGCTGAAGGGCTGGCTTCAAACGTGGCTGGTTCACATGCGCCATCCCTTGCAGCTGGCGGAAGAGTTTGGATGGCGGGGGCTGCTGGTCTCGCAGGCAACCATGGCCGGCATCCTCGTTGCGGCACTTACCCATCCGATCTTTCTGGCCGGCCTACTGCACGCATTGCTTAGCGGACAATTCCTGGCGCAAGCCAATACCCCAGGCCAGGCCATCCTGGCTGGGCTCAGTCTAACAGTTCTGGTATCCGGTTACTGGGCCACGATGGCTGCAGGACTTGCCGCCATGGCACGCAGAAACCTGAGGTTTTCACCCGTGGTCATCCTCGGCATGCCGGTGTACTGGCTGCTGATTTCCCTGGCCGGCTGGCTGGCCTTGTGGCAGTTCATTACCAAACCATTCCACTGGAACAAGACGGACCATGGCCTGTCGCGACTGTTCGACCCCAACCGGCGGCCCGAGCGGGGCGGGTACGGTATCAGATCACGCCGCCGGTTTCGCAAATGAATACAAGTGCGTAAGGTGGTGACATCACCTACACGCCTGCCCGCCTGACTGGCATCGGCGTATAATCCGTCTGACCGAAAGGCCATTTTGCATGTTTTCGCTCGCTTTCGTGCGGGAAAGATGGCGTGAGTTAGCCTTCGGGTTCACCATGTGCCTTTGCTCCAGTTTCGGGCAAACCTTCTTCATTTCCCTGTTTAGCGGGCAGATTCGCGCCGAATTCGGCATTACCGACGGAGAGTTCGGCTCGATCTACTCCGCAGGCACGCTGGCAAGCGCTGCAGTCCTGATCTGGGCCGGCCGTCTGGTCGACCGCTTCAGGCTCGCCGCAATGGGAACCGGTGTTCTCGCAGCTCTGGCAATGACCTGCGTCCTGATGAGCGCCGTTTGGACGCCTCTTATGCTGGTACTGGCAATCTTCGGTCTGCGGCAGTTTGGCCAGGGACTGGCCAGTCATACCGGTATTACCGCTATGGCGCGTCGCTTCTCGGCCGAGCGTGGCCGGGCCGTTGCAATCGCCGCCCTGGGCCACAGTGCCGGTGATGCCGCCCTGCCCAGCATCGTTGTTGCGGCACTGATCTTCATGGACTGGCGCAACGTGTGGGTCGCAGCGGCCGTGGTGCTTGTTCTTGCCATACCGCTCACACGCTGGCTGGTCAGCGAACGCTACGAGTCGGAACGGCTGCGCAAACAGCCGGATGCTCCCGATCTAGGTGACCAAACCGGCCATACCGTCGCTGCCATGTTGCGCGAGGCAAGCTTCTGGTTCTGTATACCGGCTCTGTTGACACCGTCATTTGTCTATACCGGCCTGATCTTCCATCAGGTCACCATGGCCCAGAGCAAGGGTTGGCCCCTGACCGTTCTTGCCGGCTCCTATGTCGCCTTCGCCACGGCGGCACTTTGCGCCGTCATCTTCACCGGTCCACTGGTCGACAAAACGGGCGCCAGGCGGCTGGTGCCGTTCTTCCTGACACCACTTGCGCTATCCTGCCTCGTCATCTGGGGGTTTGAGGGCTTGTGGGCGGCGCCGTTGTTCATGGTGTTTTTGGGTATCAACGGCGGAATGACGCAAGTGTTGCTCGGTGCCGTATGGGCAGAACTTTACGGTGTCAAACACCTGGGCGCCATTCGCGCCCTGGGCCAGGCATTGATGGTGTTTTCGACCGGGCTGGCGCCCGCCGCCTTCGGCTTGCTGATCGATGCGGGTACAAGCATCGGCACAATCGCGCTGGCGGCCGCGGGATACTGCGTACTTGCCTCTGGGCTCGGCGCGCTGGCGCCTGAGCCGAACCCGACACCACAGCATCAGCGGAACACCAAAGCGTGAACTCACTATGAGGCGTGGGGGCCGCGCATCTGGTGGATCGCCTCGCGGACTTTACGCCAGACTTCGGCCTCTTCCAACTTGCCGTCCTCTTCCAACTGCCGGGCTCTTTGGGCCGCCTCATATTCGGCCTTATCGCCATGGGCAGCGAACAGTTTTCTGGCGTGTTCCTGCACTTCGGAAATCGTCATTCTTGCCTCCAACAATGCACGGACGAAACTGCGAGCGCGCTCACCAGCCACCTATGCCGGGCTGGCGCCAAGCTTGTCCAACTGTTCGCGCAATAATACAAATCGCGACCCATCCACGCCATGAGCGAGCGGGTCGGTAAACTCCCTGACCTTACCGTCGATTTCGTCCCAGTCCTGTTCGGTCAGCGATTTGAGCGCCGCCGGCAGGAAGATGGATTCTTCGGCCTGCATATGCTTGCGCTCGCCTGAGATGAATTCCCGGGCCAGTTCCACAAACGCATCGCGCGGCATTTCGGCCTCGAGCATAACGTTCACCACCGCATGGGTGAACGCGTGCAATCGTTTCGAGACCTTGTCGTGCTGTTCCTCCAGATCTCCGAATTTGGCAATTTCTTCGGGATCGCGGGCCTTCATCTTGCGGAAGATCAGGTCTTCCTTGGGATGGTGATAGAGATCAGGGAATGTCAGGAAATAGTCGATTATCTCCTTCATCAGATCATAGTCGGGCCGCGCGGTCTGCTCAAACGCATCCACCTGCTGTTCCAACAGGTCGAGCAAGATGGCCATTGTGCGATGTTCACTACGGATGGCGTCTACTGCAGCAGCCATGAATTCGGTCCCCTATTCTCCCTATGCCATCATCATGCGAGCTTGCCGGCCATACCTTGACATGAATCAAGGAACAACAGGCCGATATGTTCCCCCGGCTCTGCAAAGCTTGCCGAAACGGGCAGAAAACAAGGATTACAAAAGTACGCTTTCGAACGGGTAGCGTGACAAAAGCTGCGTGCCGGTATCGGTGACAAGCACGCACTGCTCCAGTTTCACCCCCTCACCACCATGCATGGAACCGGTATAGCTTTCAACGCAAAGCACCATTCCCGCTTCGATCTGGCCGTCATATCCGCTGGTTTCCCAGTCCTGATGGTAATAGATCTTTGGCCATTCGTCGCTCATGCCGACACCGTGGGCCAGACAGGGATAGCGCCGTGCAACAAACTCGTCGCGCACGACATAGGCGTGATCGCTCAGCTCGCGGAAAGACAGGCCCGGCCTGATAAGAGCTATATTGTGATGTACCTCTTCAAATGCATGACGATAGACGTCGCGCTGATGGTGCGAAGGCTCTCCAGGTCCGCAGAACCATGTCCGCGATATATCGGCACAATATCCGAACGGGCCGATCATGTCGGTATCGAAGGCCACCAGTTCACCGGCCTCCACGACCTTTCCGGTCGCTTCCTGCAGCCAAGGGTTGGTGCGGGCGCCCGATGCCAGCATGCGGCCGTCGATCCAGTCGCCGTCATGAGCGATGTTGTTCTGGTGAAAGACCGCCCATAGCTGGTTTTCGGTGATGCCCGGCTGCAGGGCCTGGTGCATCAGGGCCATACCATGTTCAGCAACGGCGATCGAATACCGCAGGCAGTCAAGCTCTCCGGCAGACTTGATGGACTTGGCACGCTCAAACAGCATGTCGGCATCGACAACTTCAAAACCGGCTTGCAGCAGCGCTTCCATGACACTGGGAGCTGTCTTTTCGACAGCAATTCGCGGACGCTTCACTCCGGCACCAATGTCTTGCAAAAATCCCGCAAGGGTGCGGGCAAACGCGCCTGCGCGATCAGCAAACTCAGGGCCGCTGTCGAAGGCAGTCAGCAGGGGGGACGGCCAGTATTCATCGACCATATCGAGATTGCGGTTCGAGGCGCCGAGCGCAACGACCGGCCCTTCCGCCGGTACCCAGACCATCGCCGTTGGAATACGCGACTGAAAGAGCTGGTATTCCCGGAAGTCGACGGTGTAACGCAGGTTCGCCGGATTGGTCACAATGCTCAGGTCAACGCCTGCGGCCTGCAACTGTTGGCGAACCCGGCCGAGGCGATAGGACCGTACGGCGTGCAGGTCAATGTCAGGCACTACCGGGCCGGTATGGTTGGCGGTCGCTTCCATCAGGCTGCCACAATCAGATCGACGATCTTGCGGGCGTATTCAAGGGTCGGCCCGTCCCAGTGCGGCGACAGTCTGCCGCCGTCGTACCCGGGGCACTTGCGCCCCTGCTGCAGCAGGGGCAACACCGACAGGTCCTCACGGTTCAAGTCGTCCCACATCCGGAAGATCTCCTGCCGGCCATCGGCAAACCGCTCACCGGTGGCCGCCTCATCACCAATCAGAAAAACGTGCAACTCCTCGCGCGTCAGGCCGGGCGCTACCGGATAGGCAACCAGTACCGTGAACTGATCGGGGAAAACCTCCAATGCAAAATGCGGCATGGTGAGGAACCAGATGCCACGGGCGCGATCTTCATCGGACAGGCCGGGATAGTGCGGCATGCCCTGCCCGCGACCCTGTTCTTCCTTCGGAAAACTGTAGCCGTTCTTGAACGTGTTGCCGCGCCACTTGCCGGCACCGCGAATATCCATAGGCGCAAAATCGGTCAGGCGGGGGTGGATGGCGAAAACATGGTAATTCTCAATGTAGTTCTCGTAGACGAACTTCCAGTTCGCCGCCACTTCGAACTCCAGTTTGCCAGCCCAGCGGATCGAGGCGAGGTCATAGGCCGTCAGATCTTCGGCAATGATCGCCAACCAATTGCCCAACGGTTCGGCAGCACCGGAGAGATCGACGAAAACGCAGCCGTGAAAACTCTCAGCGCGAACAGGCAGCAAATCAAGCATGCAACCACCGCCGGCGCGGAACATATCGCCTCGATCCGGCCCATTGAAATGCGGCCGGGCGCGCAGGCTCCCGTCGAGACCGTAAGTCCAGGCATGATAGGGGCAGGTGATGGTCTTACGGTTGCAATGTTCCGAAACAAGCCTGGATCCGCGATGCCGGCAAACGTTTTGAAAACAGCGCACAGCTCCGTCCTGTCCGCGAACCAGAATGACGGGCACACCGCCGATCTCAACAGGCTTGATATCGCCGGTTTTCGGAATTTCGGCTTCCGCACCGGCAAAGATCCAATACCGGCGGAAGATACGATCCTGCTCCAGGGCGAACCATTCCTGGGACGAAAATGCCGGGTTCGGCAGGCCCGACCCGCTCTCGATCGGCGCATAGATCTGCGCAAAGCCGTCATCGCCGAGCAGGGTTTTGACCCTGCCTACGTAATTGGCATCCTGCTCCACAACATTCACCCGGTTAGCTCCAGTACAAGTAACAGGCCCTAACTTGAACATTATGAAAAAATGGATATACAAATTTTCATGGCAATCAATGAGAATCCTGCAACCGACGCTTTGGACCCACTTGTGCAGCTCGGCGCGGACATGCGCCAGCTACGAAAAGCCCGCCGACTCAAGCTTGCCGAATTGGCCGACGCCTCCGGTAAGTCGGTCAGCTTCCTGAGCAAGATCGAACGCGGCCTGGCCCGGCCATCCATTGCGGCCTTGCAGGACATCGCCGAAGCGCTAGGGGTCGAGATCGGCTGGTTCTTTCAAACGGACGGTCCGGCCCCGTTCGACGAACGGCCGTATATCGTGCGGGCCGGGCGCAGACGGCGGCTGGCCTATTCAAGTGTAACGTCGACCGACTATCTTGGCATGGAAGACTACCTGCTGTCGGCCAATCTGGACGGACAACTGGCGCTGGGTGTCACCCGATACGCGCCCGGGGCCTCAAGCGGCGATGATCTCTACAGCCACGACGGCGAGGAAGCCGGGCTGGTGCTGGAAGGTGAGATCGAACTGAAGTTGGATGATGACGTGTTCCACCTGTCAGCAGGAGACAGCTTTTCATTCCCCAGCAATATTCTGCATCGGTTTTCCAATCCTGGCGCGGTGACCGCCGTTGTGGTGTGGGCAAATACGCCGATCACGCTCAGACAACGGTGACGCAAAACCAGCGGCCGCGCCGGCCCGACAACATGCCGTAGCGTCATCTTTTTTCTCTGAAAAGGCGGTATTGAGTCACTCCGTCATCGACCCGTCATGCGATTCCGGCACATCGCTGCCAGGCATGATGTATCGATGATCGGACCGGGCAATGAATGCGATAACGCCTCCGCCTTTTCGGTTTCGCACCATCTTCATCTCTGATCTTCACCTGGGGACACGCCGTGCACAAACGGAACTATTGCTGCAATTCCTGAAATGCACCGAGAGCGACAAACTCTACCTTGTCGGTGACATCATTGATAACTGGGCGCTGAAACGAAACTGGCACTGGGAGCAAAGCCACAACGACGTCATTCAAAAGCTGTTGCGAAAGGCGCGCAAAGGCACACAACTGATCTACATTCCGGGAAACCATGACGAGCAGTTCCGGGATTTCGTGGGCCAGAACTTCGGCAACGTCCGGATATGCCTTGAAGCCATTCACCGAACGGCGGACGGCAAGAAATATGTCGTGCTGCATGGTGACAAGTTCGATGGCGTCGTGCTCTACGCCAAGTGGCTGGCC
>JANQIR010000163.1 GCA_028282065.1 Aestuariivirgaceae bacterium | reverse complement strand
CCATGGCCTCGTAGATGTTGCGTTCTTCGGGCTCGCCGGGATCGAGCTTGTTGTCGATGCCGTCATCTGCGGCTGCCAGGATCGTCGAGCCCATCAGGTACGGATTTACCATCGAGTCCACGGAGCGGTACTCGAACCTGCCCGGCGCCGAAACGCGAAGGCCGGTCGTACGGTTCTGGAACCCCCAGTCGGCAAACACCGGCGCCCAGAAACCTGTGTCCCAAAGCCGTCTATAGGAGTTCACCGTCGAACAGCCGATCGCCGTCAGGGCGCGCAGGTGATGGACAATACCGCCAATGGCCACCAGGCCCTCCTTGCCCGGCATCTGCGGATCGTCGGTGTCCGGCATGAAGGTGTTTTCGCCGCCCTTCACATACATATAGTTGTGTTTCATACCGGGCAGAGCATCGGGATTGTTGCCGGTCGGACAGAATTGGTCCTCACCGCCACGCCACAAAGACATATTGTGGTGGCAGCCCGACGCCGAAACACCCATGAACGGCTTTGTCATGAAGCATGCGAAGATGCCGTGTTCGCGGGCCACCTGCGCGCAGATCTGCCGGTAGGTCGTCAGTCGGTCTGCATTGCGCAGGACGTCGTCGAACATCCAGTTCAGTTCCAGCTGGCCCGGCGCGTCCTCGTGGTCACCCTGGATCATGTCCAGGCCCATGGCACGACTGTATTCCATGACCTTCATGTAAACCGGGCGAAGGCTTTCGAACTGATCGATGTGGTAGCAGTATGGCTTGGAAAACCCGTCACGCGGTTTGCCGTTTTCATCGTACTTGAGCCACATCATCTCAGGCTCGGTACCCATGCGCAGTTTCAACCCGCCATGTTTCTTTTCAAAGTCCGCATGCAACCTGCGCAAGTTGCCGCGGCAATCCGCCGTAAGAAACCCGCCCGGGTCCTCACGTTCTTCGCGGTTACGGAACAAGGTGCACCAGAACCGCGCGATCCGCTTGTCCCACGGAAGCTGCATCATCGTCTCAGGCTCGGGGATGCCAACCAGTTCGGCTGCCTCCGGCCCGTAACCCAGGTAATTCCCCGCCCGGTCCGTGAACAGATTCACCGTAGCGCCATAGACCAGCTGGAAACCCTTCCTTGCAACGCTCTCCCAGTGATCAGCCGGAATACCCTTGCCGCAGATACGGCCGGTGACCGACACAAACTGCAAATACAGATACTCGATCCCCAATTCGTCGATCTTCTCACGCACCTGTTTGACAAGATCTGCGCGGCCGTCCTGTTCGACAAATTTCTCGATATCCTGAGCCATGGCGCTTGTACTCCCTCATACGGTTGGCTTAAGTCCGCTCGATCCAAACGCTACCAAAACAATACCAATTATGACAACTGCTGAATTGATCGCCCACACCCCACATTCGGCACCGAAAGGCAGAAATTGCCTATAGATATGGCATTCTTGCGGTGACGAGCCTTCAGGCACTCACATCACCAACGAGGCATCAGTCAGTTTCTCGCCCAATTGCAATCCAATTTATACCATTAATGGACCAATTATGATGGAATGCAAGATAAAATTGGCTTGAAGGTCGCATTTTATGTTACGCAGGCAGATATCGGACGATTTGGCGGGAGGATTCGGACAGTTGCAAACCGCCTACCCTGCACGGGAAGGACCCTATTACAGGAGCCGGATATCTCAGACCTGGACATATATGACGAAGCATTGAGAAGCACGGCCAACAAGGGTGCCAGTGCGATTACCGCGCGCCTCAGGCGGGCAATTGAAACCGGCGTCTATTCCGATGGCGATCAGCTGCCGGCCGAACGGCAACTTGCAACCGCATTCGGTGCCGCGCGCAGCACAATACGCAAGGTTCTCGACAATCTCGAGCAAGAAGGACTGGTGTACCGGCGCGTCGGAAGCGGCACCTTTGTGAATTACGCCGGCCCGCTGGCAAACACCGTTGGTGACGTTTCCGACCTGATCAGCCCGCTCCAGCTCATTGAAGCCCGCTTTGCCGTAGAACCCACCATGACCCGCCTTGCCGCCATTCACGCCACCAGGCGCGACCTCGACAGCATAGAGGATGTACTGGCCCGGCTGGAAGGTTGCGGGAATGACAAGAACGCGTTTTCACGCTGGGACAGCGAGTTTCACCTGCTTCTTGCCAGATGCTCGCGCAATCCGCTGATCGTTCACCTTTACCAGCAAATCAATGATGCCCGCTCCCATGCCCAATGGGCAGCGATGAAGGATATCATCCTCACGCCGGACCAGATAGGCGCCTACAATAATCAGCACCGCGGCATATACGAGGCACTGACCAGGCGTGACGTCACCTCCGCGGTGCAACTCATCGAAGAACATCTGCACAAGGCCCGCGCCGACCTCGTTGGCGCATCAAGCGATTGACCGGCTGACCGCGCGCCCTAATGCCGCTCCGCACCCTAAACACGGTTGTCAAACTCCCCCATTAGCTTGCAGTGTTCACCTACAGGCGAAAACGCAACTCCAGAAAATTGAGGTGCAAAAAACATGAGCAGCAACCCGCAAGACCAAAAACAGCAGAGCTGGGTGGAAGCCGAACTCGAAGACAGCTTCGACGAAGAACTCGAAATGGAGATCGACGATGAGCGCATAAGCCGCGAGCTGCGCCAGATCAAAGAGCTCCGGCACAAGTCGGAACTGGACCGGCGCACATACTTCGGCGAATTGCTGCGCCTTCAGGCAGAGCTGGTCAAACTGCAGGATTGGGTCGTGCACACCGGCTATAAGCTGGCGATCATATTCGAGGGCCGCGATGCCGCCGGCAAGGGTGGCGTCATCAAGCGCGTCACCCAAAGACTGAACCCACGCGTGTGCCGTGTGGTCGCCCTGCCCGCCCCCAGCGAGAAGGAGAAAAACCAGTGGTACTTCCAGCGCTATGTGCCGTACCTGCCGGGTGCCGGCGAAATCGCCCTGTTTGACCGCTCCTGGTACAACCGGGCCGGCGTTGAAAGGGTCATGGAATTCGCAACCGAGGATCAGGTCGAGGAATTCTTCAACGATGTGCCGGAATTCGAGCGCATGTTGGCACGCTCCGGAATCAAGCTGATCAAGTACTGGTTCTCCATCACCGACCAGGAACAGCAGTTGCGCTTCCTGATGCGTGTCCACGACCCTATCAAGCAATGGAAGTTAAGCCCTATGGACCTCCAGTCCCGTGTCCGCTGGGAGGATTATACCAAGGTGAAGGAAGAGATGCTCGAGCGCACCAATATCAAGGAAGCGCCCTGGTTCATCGTCGAAGGCAACGATAAGAAACGCGCCCGGCTGAACTGCATCCACCACCTTCTGCAGCAGGTGCCCTACGAGGAGGTGCCGCACGAACCGGTGGTTCTGCCTGATCGGGTTTTCAACCCGGAATACGAGCGCAAGGTCCTGCCCAAGGAACTCTACGTGCCGGATGTCTATTGAACTTGTTGGGTAGCAAGAACCGCGGAATGATCTTGCGGTCTTCGTGGTCACCGCCCACTTACCGGTTAGGAAGAACCGGCCCGCACACGACGCTTCCGGGCCAGGGTTCACAACCCTAAAGCGCTTTGGAGGACCCGGATGAAAGGTCGTCTTGCCCATCTTCTTATGGCCGCCATCACGGCGGCCACGCTTGTGGTGCCGGCAACCGCCAAACCGTTCGACATCAAAAGCAGGACGGGCGCAACACTCCAGGCAACCAGCGTTGCCGTGTTCGGCCCGCCGTGGGCCATGACATTCCTGCCCGACGGGACAATGCTGGTGACCTCCAAGCGTGGCAAGCTGTACCACGTCACACAGGACGGCGAGAAGACGGAAGTCGAGGGTATGTGGGAGGTCGCCTTCGGCGGCCAGGGCGGTCTTGGAGATATTGTCCTGCACCCGCAGTTTTCCAGCAACGGGTTTGTTTACATTTCCTATGCCGAGTCCGCACTCTCCGGCTTCAAGCGCGGAGCGGCGGTTTCACGCGCCAGGCTCGACACGTCAGGCAACACACCCAAACTCACCGATGTCGAGAAAATCTGGGCGCAGACCCCCAAAACATCCGGCCGGGGGCACTACAGTCACCGCATTGCCTTCGGACCGGACGGCATGCTGTATATCACCTCCGGCGACCGCCAGAAGCTCGACCCTGCACAGGATTTCGGGTCCGCCCTGGGCAAAATCATCCGCCTGCATGACGACGGCAAGGTTCCCGCCGACAATCCATGGCAGGACAAGGGCGATCTTGCAAAGACGTTCTGGTCCATGGGACACCGGAACCTGCTGGGTATCCATTTCGACGCTGACGGCCGCTTATGGACACACGAAATGGGCCCGCGCCACGGTGACGAGTTGAACCTGATCGTCAAGGGAGACAATTACGGCTGGCCGATCGTCTCCCAGGGCGACCACTATTCCGGCGATCCGATCCCGAATCATGAAACACGGTCGGAATTCAACCCGCCGGAGGCCTTTTGGGTCCCGACCATAGCACCTTCCGGCCTGGTCATTTACAGCGGCAAGATGTTCGAGAACTGGCGCGGCGACGCCTTCATCGGCGGCTTGAGGTCAAGAGCCCTGATCCGGGTCGAGCTGGAGGGCGAAACCGCCAGGGAAGCAGACCGCTTCGAGTGGCAGCAGCGTGTTCGAGAGGTCGAGGAAGGTCCCGCCGGCGCACTCTGGGTGCTGGAAGACGGCGCAAAGGGCCGCCTACTGAAATTGCAGCCCAAGACGTAAAAACTGTGCCGCACCGTCGCAATCATGCGCCGGAACTGACAACGTCAAAAACAGCAGAGAACCTCACCGGCACGGCAACACCGAACGTGTCGTTGGCCATGCACAGGATGCACCGGCAAACCAGCACACAGAAGCCGTGACATACGGCGTTCAGGCGCCTTACTGGGTGGTGCGTACAACGGTGAATTCACCGGTGCGAATGCGCTCCGGCAACCTTTCGGCCATGCGCGCAACCGGCTCTTCGCCATAGGTGGCGATCATGTCCGACAATGCTGCGAAAATCGCCGCGGTTGCCACACAGTCAGGGTCGATGCCATCGTACACCGCCTCTTCCCAGGCATCGAGAATATACCGCAATGCCGCGTGTTTCTTTTCTTGTTCGGCAACAGATGTGCCGGATTTTCCGTGCAGCTTGTAGATTGGCGTATGATCCACCGGAGCGTTCCCTAATTCAGGCTGCAACCCGTCCCACCAGGCAGCCACCACCTTCACATCGCAACTTTATCACGCCATGCGCCGCTGCCGAGTCAGTCCTTACAGAAAGGTTAATGCGAACGCTCAATTACCGGGTAATTTTCGCGTCGGGATAAAAGGCCGTCACGACAAAGGCAAATGTGATGTCGTAGGGTATATCCTGCACGGTCCCGTCCCTCTTTCGCTGAACCGTAATGTTCCCGACATCGCGGCCTTGCGCAATCTCGCTTGCATCCAGCGCAGAGGCCTGTCCCGGCGCCCATCGCATGACCACATCACCTGCGGTGATTTCTTTTTTATCGGCAAGGAGTTTCAGCGCGAAGGCGTTGACCGACTTTCCGTTGCGGAAGACCACAACACGGGCCATCGGGCTGATGCCCTCCGGCATCTTTCCGTTATAGAGGAACGGTGCCTTGGCCGTGTCATAGCGGAAGTACGGATTGTATCCATACCTCCGAAAATCCGGATTGTTCGGCACCAGCACCTTGCCACCCGGGTGACGCTGCTTGAACAACCCGAAAGATTCCAAACGTGCCGGCACCATGGTCAATTCGGTGCCGAGCATGTCGCCGACAATTGCCTCGCCGGTAAACTGCTGCCACCAGCTCTGTGAGAGCCGGTCGTACATGACCAGATCCGAATTGCGCAAAAGCCCGGTCGTGCCGAAATCCAACACCTTGCCCTTGACGGTTCGGTCGAACACGATGGCCGCATTG
>JANQIR010000047.1 GCA_028282065.1 Aestuariivirgaceae bacterium | reverse complement strand
AGCATGTTCCCGAAAAGTGTGTGCGGTTTTCGGATAAGAACATGCTCAATATCAAAGAGATAGAGCATTTTTAGTGACTCAGGTTTCACAAAAAATGCTCCAAGTCCTGAATGTCGCTGCTTGATACAGGGTTGAGTTCGCCCGAGCCTCTCCCGGATCAGCCCATCATGCCGGGCGGCGGGGCATCCGTACCGGTATCATCAGACACCTGGACCGGACCTGAGTCTTTGCCCTTCTCGCTCTCGTCGCGATCAACCAGCTCGATCACCGCCATCGGTGCAGAGTCGCCATACCGGAATCCGGCTTTCAACACGCGCGTGTATCCGCCATTGCGGTCCTTATAGCGCGGGCCCAATACATCGAACAGCTTACCGACCTGCTCAACATCGCGCATGCGCGAAATCGCCTGACGCCGGGCATGCAGGTCGCCCCGCTTGGCAAGCGTAATCAGACGTTCCACCACCGGGCGCAGATCCTTCGCCTTCGGAAGCGTGGTCACGATCTGCTCATGTTTCACCAAAGCCGCCGCCATGTTGGCAAACATCGCCTTGCGATGCGACGCCGTGCGGTTCAGCTTACGGCCACGGTTTCCGTGACGCATGGGTCCTCTCCTTCACTTACCGGCCCGGTTCCGGCCGTCGAACTAGTAGTGTGTCTCAAACTTCTTGGCCAACTCGTCGATATTCTCCGGCGGCCAGTTCGGGACTTCCATTCCAAGGTGCAGCCCCATCTGCGCCAGCACCTCTTTGATTTCATTGAGAGACTTGCGGCCGAAGTTCGGCGTCCGCAGCATCTCCGCTTCAGTCTTCTGGATCAGATCACCGATATAGACGATATTGTCGTTCTTCAGACAGTTCGCCGAGCGGACCGATAACTCCAGTTCGTCGACCTTCTTCAGCAGCGCCGCATTGAACTCAAGTTCCGGCTTCTCTTCCTCAACAACATGCTTGGTGGGCTCTTCGAAGTTGATGAAGATCTGCAGCTGGTCCTGCAGAATACGCGCGGCATATGCCACAGCATCTTCCGGCGAAACCGACCCGTCCGTCTCCACGGTCAAAGACAGCTTGTCGTAGTCCAGGATCTGGCCTTCGCGCGTATTCTCAACCTTGTAGGAAACCCGCTTGACCGGGCTGTACAGGCTGTCAACCGGGATCAGCCCGATTGGCGCATCTTCCGGCCGGTTGCGGTCCGCCGCGACGTAACCCTTGCCGGTGTTGATTGTGAACTCCATGCGCACCTCGGCACCTTCGTCCAGGGTGCAGATCGCATGCGCGGGGTTGAGGACCTCCACATCGGCGGTTTCTTGAATGTCACCAGCCGTAACGACACCAGGACCCTCCTTACGCAGGAGCAGCCGTTTTGGGCCATCGGCATGCATCGCGAAAGCAACTTCCTTGATATTCAGAACAATATCCGTGACGTCTTCGCGCACGCCCGCGATGGACGAAAATTCATGCAGCACGCCGTCGATCTGCACTGAGGTGACCGCCGCGCCCTGCAGGGACGACAGCAATACCCTTCTGAGCGCATTGCCCAGCGTCATGCCGAAGCCGCGCTCAAGCGGTTCGGCAGTTACGGTCGCAACATTCCGATTACCGCGACCTGCGTCGACGTCAAGCTTGTTCGGCTTGATAAGTTCTTGCCAGTTTCTGTGATTTACCTGCATGCCTGTGTCCCGTAAGCCGGCAGGCCAACGCGTGAGGAGCGCATTGTCGCCAGCCGAGTGTGAACTTGAATTTGTACTCTACGTCCGGACCGGCCCCCTTCGTGCGCCTCGCCGGTTACCAGCACTTTTTGTCCTCTGTTAAACCCGTCGGCGTTTCGGCGGCCTGACGCCATTGTGCGGGATCGGCGTCACATCCCGTATCGCGGTGACTTGAAGGCCGCACGCCTGTAGAGCCCGCAATGCCGATTCCCGGCCCGACCCCGGGCCTGAAACTTCCACTTCCACGGTCTTCATACCGTGTTCCATGGCAGCTTTGCCGGCCTGCTCCGCAGCCACCTGGGCCGCATACGGAGTGGACTTTCGCGAGCCCTTAAATCCCATCTTCCCGGCCGATGACCAGGAAATCGCATTTCCCTGCACATCGGTAATCGTAATCATCGTGTTATTGAACGACGAACTCACATGCACCACGCCGGACGTGATGTTCTTGCGCTCTCTGCGCCGCGGGCGTGTCGGTTCCTTGGCCATCGGGTTGATACCTTCGATACGTGTCTTCGTTTACTTCTTTTTGCCGGCAATCGGTTTGGCCGGCCCCTTGCGGGTACGGGCGTTGGTGTGCGTACGCTGCCCGCGCACCGGCAGGCCCCTGCGATGACGCAAGCCCCGATAGCAGCCAAGATCCATCAAACGCTTGATGTTCATTGCGACCTCGCGGCGCAGATCACCTTCCACCATATGGTCGCGATCGATGACCTCGCGAATCTGAATGACCTCAGCATCGGACAGCTCATTGACCCGCCGTGTGCGATCAATGTTAACGGCCTCGCAGATATCGTCCGCCGTCTTCGCGCCGATCCCGTGAATATACTGCAGCGCGATCAAAACGCGCTTGTTCGTCGGTATGTTGACACCAGCTATGCGGGCCACATTCATTCTCCTGAAAATGGCTGGGAAACAGTCATATTTCGCCCAGCCGTGACTTCAATTTCCACTTCGTGCCGTAATGGCAAGAGGCCGCACTCCAGCAGACAATGCCTGTCCTGCCCGAAGCCAGCCTTTCAAACCACAAGAATGACGCGCTGTTTAGGCCGAATCTCCAATTTCGTCAACCGGTTAAGCCGTCTTTCCTGCACTTTACGCCGCCTTCACAACCTCTTCGATCTGACGCGCAACGTCATCAATCGCCGCCATGCCGTCAATCGTGTTCAAAGTACCCTGTTCGCCGTAGTAACCGACCAGCGGCGCAGTCTGTTTGTGATAGACCTCAAGCCTGCTGCGAACGGTCTGCGCATTGTCATCCGCGCGGCGCGTGAATTCGCGACCGCCGCACTTGTCACATACACCTTCCGTGGCCGGCCGCTCGAATTTGTCGTGATAGCCCTTGCCGCACGACGAACAGGTAAAACGGCCGGAAATCCGCTCAATCAGAGCCTCATCGTCTACCGCCATTTCAATCACGGCATCGAGTTTCAAGCCCCTACTGGCGAGCAGTTTGTCCAGCGCTTCAGCTTGCGGGACGTTTCGCGGAAAGCCGTCCAGAATGAACCCGTCCTTCAGATCGGGCTGCTCCAGTCGCTCGCCGATGATCGCAATCACGATCTCATCGGAAACGAGTTCGCCACGCTCCATGACCGCCTTAGCCTTTTTGCCGTATTCCGTCCCGGCGGCCGCTGCCGCACGCAGCATGTCTCCGGTGGACAATTGCACAAAGCCGTGCGCATCTTCCAGGCGTTTGGCCTGCGTTCCCTTGCCGGCACCCGGCGGACCAAGCAACAGCAAGTTCATTTCTTGCCTCCGCGCAACCGGGCCTTCTTCACCAGACCTTCATATTGCTGGGCCAGCAAATGTCCCTGAACCTGCGAAACGGTATCCATGGTCACGCTCACCACAATGAGCAGCGACGTACCGCCGAAATAAAACGGCACTCTCGCATAGGATGTCAGTAACTCCGGCAGCAAACAGACAAGCGCCAGATAAAGTGCGCCGACAGTGGTGATGCGCGTCAGCACATAATCGATATACTCCGCCGTGCGTTCCCCCGGCCGTATGCCGGGAATGAAACCGCCATATTTTTTGAGGTTGTCGGCCGTCTCCTTCGGGTTGAACATGATCGCCGTATAGAAAAACGCAAAGAAGATGATCATGCCGACATAAAGCGCCAGGAACAGCGGCTGGCCGCGGCCAAGCAAGGCTGTGATGTAATTCAGCCACTCCGGTCCCTGGCCCTGACTGAAGTTGGCCACCGTAATCGGCAGCAGCAACAGCGACGAGGCAAAGATCGGCGGAATGACGCCTGCGGTATTCAGCTTCAGCGGTAAATGCGAGGAATCCCCCTGGAAGACCTTGTTGCCCTGTTGCCGCTTGGGATACTGGATCAGCAATCGCCGCTGCGCACGCTCCACGAACACGATGAACGCGATGACCACGATTGCCATGATAATCACGCCCAGGATCAGGAACGTCGACAACTGTCCGGTCCGACCCAGTTCCAGCGTTCCAGCAATCGCCGACGGCAGCTCGGCAACGATACCGGCAAATATGATCAGAGAAATGCCGTTGCCGATGCCACGAGCGGTAATCTGCTCGCCAAGCCACATCAGGAACACCGTACCGCCGGTCAGCGTGATGACCGTGCTGGCCCGGAAAAACCAACCGGGATCCGTCACCACATTGCCCTGCCCCTCCAGGCCGACAGCAATACCGTATGCCTGTAGCGCTGCCAGGATCACCGTCCCGTAGCGCGTATACTGGTTCATCTTCTTGCGGCCCTGCTCGCCTTCCTTCTTGAGTTGCTCAAGATGGGGCGACACCGTCGTCATCAGCTGAATGATGATCGAGGCCGAGATATACGGCATGATATTCAGGGCAAAGATCGCCATGCGGCCGAGCGCGCCACCGG
Organism: Aestuariivirgaceae bacterium; assembly: GCA_028282065.1. GTDB lineage: Bacteria > Pseudomonadota > Alphaproteobacteria > Rhizobiales > Aestuariivirgaceae > JANQIR01. The sequence goes on along the minus strand of JANQIR010000047.1, from coordinate 11,287 downwards.
CCAGACCGTTGATCCACCCCAAAATTCCGCTGGAATTTTGCTGCACCAGGCGTGACAGCTCGATGGCGTCGATCCCCGGAATCGGAATGTAGGTTCCAAGCCTGTAGATGATGAGCGCACCCAGCGTGAACCAGATGCGTTTCTTTAGGTCTTCAGCCTTCGCAAGGGCGGAAAAATTAATATTCGCCGCAAGTTGTTCCGCTGCCGATGCCATCGTGTATCCTCGCGCCAGATCCGCCGTCCCGAACCTATATTGGTCCGCGCGGCTTCACGCGCAACCTTACTTGCTTTCCTCGGCCTTTTCGCTGCCTGACGTCTTCGGCTCAACGATCTCAATCGACCCACCGGCCTTTTCCACCGCATCGCGGGCAGCCTTGGTCGCGTGATTGACAACCAAAGAGACTTTCGCCGTCAATTCACCCTTGGCCAGCAGGCGCACACCGTCGAGCTTGCGCCCGACCAGTCCGGCAGCCACCAGAGCGTCAATATCAACCGGCTTCTTCGGATCTATCTTCTTGGCATCTACGGCAGCCTGCAGACGTCCGATATTCAACTCATTCCACCGGGCCCGGTTCGGCTTGTTGAAACCACGCTTGGGCAAACGCCGGTAAATCGGCATCTGGCCACCCTCGAAGCCGGCGACGGCGACACCAGAACGCGACTTCTGACCCTTGAGGCCACGACCGCCGGTCCGGCCAAGGCCAGAGCCCATACCACGTCCAACACGCTTTGCCGGACGTTTCGCGCCGGCTTTGTCGGAGAGATTGTTCAGCCTCATATGCTTTGCTTTCTCAAGTTCCGAAGGGCGCACGGCAGCACACCCTTCTGATCGTTCAGGATTGTTCGACCACGCGCACCAGATGCGCAACTTTGGCAATCATGCCACGCACCTGCGGGGTATCCACAAGCGTGCGCCGACGGTGCATTTTGTTGAGTCCCAGTCCGATCAGCGTCGCGCGCTGCTTGCCCGGCCGGCGAATGGGACTGCCGGTCTGTTCCACTGTAATCGTCTTTGTCTTCTTGTCAGCCATGGTCTGTCCTCGCCAACTTCATCTTTCGTTCCGATTACCGGCAGTGATGCCTTACTCGCTCGCCGCAGCAGCGCCCTCGCGCCGCCGTCCGACAATATCGCTCACCTTGCGGCCGCGCCGCGCAGCCACACTGCGCGGGCTGTTTTCGCGTTTCAGAGCATCGAACGTCGCCCGCACCATGTTGTACGGATTGGATGTTCCGATCGACTTGGCGACCACGTCCTGCATCCCAAGACTTTCGAAAACCGCACGCATCGGACCACCGGCGATAATCCCCGTGCCGGCAGGCGCGGCGCGCAGAACAACACGGCCTGCGCCGTGACGTCCCATCACATCATGATGCAAGGTCCGCCCTTCACGCAGCGGAACCCGGATAAGTGACCGTTTGGCGCTTTCCGTCGCTTTACGGATCGCCTCGGGCACTTCGCGCGCCTTGCCATGACCGAAACCAACTCGGCCCTTCTGGTCACCAACCACCACCAATGCAGCAAAGCCGAACCGACGTCCGCCCTTCACCACCTTGGCCACACGGTTGATGTGCACCAGCCGGTCGGTAAACTCGCTGTCGCGCTCTTCGCGTTCTCTCATCGCCATCGCTCAATCAGCCTTTTAGAATTTCAGCCCGCCTTCACGGGCACCGTCGGCCAGCGCCTTGACGCGGCCATGATAGATATAGCTTCCACGGTCGAACACGACCTCGCTGACACCCGCCTTAACGGCACGCTCAGCCAAAAGCTTACCAACCTGCTCGGCCGCAGCCTTGTCCGAGCGGGACTTCAGCGAACCCTTGAGATCCTTTTCAAGGGTCGATGCCGCAGCCAGCGTCGCGCCCTTAACATCATCAATCACCTGGGCATAGATGTTCTTGTTCGAGCGGAACACCGACAATCGCGGCCGCCCGCCGGCGCGCGACTTCACAGTCCTGCGAATCCGGGCCTTGCGGCGCATGACAGCATTTGAATTGACAGCCATTGGAGCGATGCCTTCTGATTACTTCTTCTTGCCTTCTTTGCGGAAAATATACTCGTCCGCATATTTGATTCCCTTGCCCTTGTACGGCTCGGGACGCCGCCAGGCACGGATTTCCGCAGCCACCTGACCCACACGCTGTTTATCGATCCCGGCCACGACGATCTCGGTCGGCTTCGGAGTCGTAATGGTGATACCATCTGGAATGTCGTAGATGACGTCATGGCTATAACCCAGATTGAGCTGAAGCCCGTTCCCCTGCACTGCCGCACGGTACCCGACACCATTGATTTCAAGCGTCTTTGTGAAACCTTCCGATACGCCGGTCACCATATTGGCGACCAAAGTGCGCGACAGCCCCCAGGCCGAACGGGAAACCTTGGTTTCGTCACGTGGCTCCACAACAATCCCGGCTTCGCCCTGCGAGACATTGACATGCTCCACAAGAGCCGTCTGCAACTCACCCTTCGGTCCCTTGACCTTAACGGTTTGACCGTCAATGGACACAGTCACACCGCTTGGAATTTCTACCGGTTTTTTGCCAATGCGAGACATTGGTACAATCCTCGTTACCTGACTTCGGACACCCCATATGGATGCCAGTTCACCCTCAACTGCCGACCCGTAACCGGCCTTAGAAAACGGTGCAGATCACTTCGCCGCCCACATTGTTGGAGCGCGCCTCACTATCCGACATCACACCCTTTGACGTCGACAGAATAGACACACCCAGTCCATTGAAGACGGTCGGCAGCTTGTCAACGGACGCATAAACGCGTCGGCCCGGTTTCGATACCCTTTGGATCTTCTGGATAACCGGCGCACCGTCGAAGTACTTCAGCTCGATTTCGATCTCGGATTTACCGCTGCCGTACTCCACCGTCGCATAGCCACGAATGAAACCTTCCTGCTGCAAAACATCAAGAACACGGGCGCGCAGCTTGGACGCAGGTGAACTCACCTTCGGCTTTCCGCGCTGCTGCGCATTGCGGATCCTGGTCAGCATGTCCCCGAGCGGATCTGTGACACTCATTTCACGATTCTCCCTATCTCACCCACTCAGACGTCACCAGCTTGACTTGACCATGCCGGGGATCAGCCCCTGCGATGCAAGTTCCCGCAGCGCAATCCTCGACATCTTCAGCTTGCGGTAATACGCACGCGGCCGCCCCGAAACCTCGCAACGGTTTCGCACCCGGTTCGGTGAGGAATTGCGGGGCAATTCCGCCAGTTTCAGGCGGGCGGCAAAACGCTCCTCCATCGGCAACGATTGATCCTTCGCGATGGCTTTGAGCCGTTCCCGCTTGGATGCGTATTTCTTGACCAGCCGCCGGCGGCGGTTGTTCATTTCAATGGCGCTCTTCTTTGCCATTTCGACGTACCTTCTCTCTTGGACCGCGCCCGCTCACGCAGCCTGACGCTGCGGCTTGCGGAACGGAAAATTGAACCCTTCGAGCAGGGCCAACGCCTCTTCATTGGTGTTTGCGGTCGTGCACACCACAATGTCGAGACCCCACATGCGATCGATCTTGTCGTAATCAATCTCCGGAAAAACGATGTGTTCCTTCAGACCGGTCGCGTAATTGCCGTTTCCGTCAAACGCATTCGGCGACAGACCTCTGAAGTCCCGCACACGGGGCAAGGCAATCGTGACAAACCGGTCAAGGAATTCATACATGCGCTGCTTGCGCAGCGTCACCTTGACGCCGATCGGCATACCTTCGCGAAGCTTGAACGTTGCAATCGACTTACGTGCCTTCGTGATCACGGGTTTCTGCCCGGCGATCTTGGTCAACTCTTCGGCCGCTGTCTGCACCAGCTTGGAATCACCAACCGCTTCGCCAACCCCCATGTTCAAAACAACCTTATCGAGCTTGGGCACCGACATCGGATTGTCATAGCTGAAGCGCTCGATGAGATCCTTCCGGATCACCTCGTCATAATGCTTTTTCAGCCTTGGCTCATAATGATCAGCCATCGATGACCTCCCCGGACTTTTTGGCAACGCGAACCTTGCGCCCATCATCCAGAACCTTGACGCCCACACGCGTCGCTACGTTTTCCTTCGGATCAATCAGGGCGATATTGGAAATATGTATCGGCATTTCCTTAGAAATGATGCCACCTTCCTGACCCGCGGTCTGGCGCTGATGACGCCGCGCCATGTTCACACCCTGCACGATGGCCCGGTTGTCCTGCGGCAACACCTTCAGGACATCGCCCTTCTTGCCCTTGTCCTTGCCGGTCACCACGACCACGCGGTCACCCTTCTTAACTCTTAGTTTCAGTGCCATCTCACAGCACCTCCGGCGCAAGCGAAATTATCTTCATGTGCCGGCGGGCACGCAGTTCACGCGGCACCGGCCCAAAAATACGTGTTCCGACCGGTTCGCCCTGGTTGTTGACCAGAACCGCCGCATTGCGGTCAAAGCGGATCACCGAACCGTCCGGCCGGCGGATATCCTTCGCAGTGCGAACCACCACTGCACGCATCACGGTACCCTTTTTCACGCGCCCGCGCGGAATAGCTTCCTTGATCGACACCACAATGATGTCTCCCACAGAGGCATACTTCCTTTTCGAGCCGCCCAGCACCTTGATGCACTGTACCCGGCGCGCCCCGGAATTGTCGGCGACGTCGAGACTTGTCTCAGCCTGGATCATGGCATCACCCGTCGTTCATTCTCGTTATTGGCTGGGCCCCGAAAAGGACCGCGCCGGTTTCTTTTCAACAATCTGTACCACCCGCCATCAGGCGTCGGCGGCATTCACACGTTCAATAAGCGCCCAGGTCTTGGTTTTGGACATTGGCCGGCATTCTTCAATCCGCACAATGTCACCAATCTGAGCTGAATTCGCTTCATCATGTGCGTGGTATTTCTTTGACCGACGCACAGTTTTCTTCATCACCGGATGGGTAAAACGGCGTTCGACTTTCACGACAATCGTCTTGTCCGTCTTGTCGCTGACCACCACACCCTGCAGCACGCGCTTTGGCATGTCTTACTTCCCTGCGTCTTCTGTCGCCGCGGCACTGCCGGCACGCGAACGCTGCGTTGTCTTGATCCGCGCAATATCGCGCCGCACCTGGCGGATCCGCGCGGTATTCTCCATTTGACCAGTCGCCTGCTGGAAGCGCAGGTTGAACTGTTCCTTTTTCAAGCCAATCAACTCATCAGCAAGCTGATCGTCCGTCATCGCTCTGGCGTCACCGGCTTTCATCTGCCCAGTTCCCTCAAAACACCTATTCGCCCAAACGCGCCACAAACCGCGTCTTGATTGGTAGCTTGGCCGCCGCCAGCCGCATCGCTTCTTCTGCGATCGCCCGCGGCACACCGTCAACCTCGAACATGATCCGACCCGGGTAGACCCGGCACGCCCAATATTCCGGCGACCCCTTGCCCTTACCCATCCGAACTTCCGTCGGCTTCTTCGACACCGGAACATCGGGGAACACGCGAATCCACACGCGCCCGGCACGCCGCATATGGCGTGTCATGGCCCGGCGAGCGGCTTCGATCTGCCGCGCCGTGATCCTCTCAGGTGCCATAGCCTTGAGGCCATAGGCACCAAAGTTCAGCTCGTAGCCGCCCTTGGCATTGCCGTGAATACGGCCCTTATGCTGTTTGCGGAACTTCGTCCGTTTCGGTTGCAGCATCTTGTTGTGTCCTTAACCTGCGCCTGTAAATGCGGTGCCGTCACCGCTGTCAGCCGCGTGCTCCTTCACGTTCCCGCCTGCCGCCGCTGCGGCCACCCTCCTGGGCTTCGGCATTGCGCCTGTCTTGTGCCATTGGATCATGCTCAAGGATCTCGCCCTTGAAAATCCACACTTTGATCCCGACCGTGCCATAGGCCGTCACCGCCGTAGCCGTTCCATAGTCAATGTCAGCGCGCAACGTGTGCAGCGGCACCCGACCTTCGCGATACCATTCGACACGGGCAATCTCAGCACCGCCCAGCCGTCCACCGCAGGTGATGCGAACGCCCTCGGCACCCATGCGCATTGCCGATTGCACTGCCCGTTTCATTGCGCGCCGGAACGCCACCCGCCGCTCCAGCTGTTGTGCGATGTTCTCGGCCACCAGCGAGGCATCCACCTCCGGCTTGCGAACCTCAACAATGTTGAGATGCACGTCCGATCCGGTCATCCGTGAAATATCCCGGCGCAGCTTCTCGATATCGGCGCCCTTCTTGCCGATAACAACTCCCGGACGGGCCGAATAAATGGTCACACGGCATTTCTTGTGCGGCCGCTCGATGACGATCCGCGACACACCGGCCTGTTTCAGCTTCTCCGTCAGGTACTCGCGGATCCGCATGTCTTCGTGCAACAGGCTGCCATATTCATGGCCGCTTGCGAACCATCGCGAATCCCACGTCCGGTTGATTCCCAATCGCAAACCGATCGGATTGACTTTCTGACCCATCAGGCGGCCTCCTCGACCTGCCGCACCACGATTGTGAGCTGGCTGAAAAATTTCTGAATTCCGCCGACGCGGCCACGCGCCCGTGCTTTCCAACGCTTCATGACCAGGTTCTTGCCGACATAGGCTTCTGCAACCACCAGATCGTTGATATCCAGATCGTGATTGTTTTCCGCATTGGCGATCGCCGACTCGAGCGTCTTCTTGACATCACCTGCAATGCGCTTGCGCGAGAACTTCAGATCCGCCAGCGCAGTTTCCGCTTTTTTGCCGCGGATTTGCGTTGCAACGTCATTCAGTTTCTTAGGTGACACGCGCATCAACCGGGTAACGGCCTTTGCCTCGTTGTCCGCCAATGTCCTTGGTTTGGATTTCTTGCCCATCAGTCCCTACCTCCGCGCCTTCTTATCAGCCGCGTGGCCGTAATACGTTCTGGTCGGCGCAAACTCTCCGAGCTTGTGGCCCACCATATCTTCGGTGACCAGCACCGGGATGTGTTTGTTGCCGTTGTGAACCGCGAACGTCAAACCGACGAACTGAGGTAAAATGGTTGACCGCCTGCTCCACGTCTTTATCGCGTGATTGCGGCCGGACGCGCGCGTCTCTTCCGCTTTCTTAAGCAGATAACCGTCAACGAACGGTCCTTTCCAAAGTGAACGAGCCATCAGACTTCCTGTCCTCTTACCGTTTTTTGCGCTGATGGCGGCTGCGCACAATAAACTTGTCAGTCGCCTTGTTTGAACGGGTCCGCTTACCCTTTGTCGGCTTGCCCCACGGGGTCACCGGATGCCGTCCGCCCGACGTGCGGCCCTCACCACCACCATGCGGGTGGTCGATCGGGTTCATCACAACGCCACGCACCGTGGGGCGCTTACCCCTCCAACGCGACCGGCCGGCCTTGCCATCATTGGTGTTCATGTGATCCGGGTTGGACACCGAACCAACCGTAGCCTTGCATTCAGAGCGCACCATCCGGGTTTCGCCTGATTTCAGCCTGAGAAGCGCATATCCCTGATCGCGCCCGACCAACTGAACGTAGGCACCGGCAGATCGCGCAATCTGACCGCCCTTGCCCGGTTTCAGTTCAACATTGTGAACAATCGTTCCGATCGGCATCGCCGACAACGGCATCGAATTGCCCGGCTTGACGTCCACCTGCTTATCCGACGCAATCACTTTGTCGCCGGCACGAACACGCTGCGGCGCCAGGATGTAGCCAAGGTCTCCGTCGTCGTACTTCACCAGCGCGATGAACGCCGTCCGGTTGGGATCATATTCAATCCGTTCGATCGTCCCGGCAACGTCGTGCTTGTTGCGCTTGAAGTCGACCACCCGGTAGGCGCGCTTGTGCCCGCCGCCACGCTGGAACGACGTGATCCGGCCGTGGTTGTTGCGCCCGCCCGATTTCGTCAACCCCTGGGTCAACGTCTTGACCGGTTTGCCCTTCCACAGGCCCGACCGGTCGACGATGACCAGCTGGCGCTGGCCAGGTGTCGTCGGCTTATAGGTCTTAAGTGCCATCTCTAACGCCCTTGTCTCGTCCCACTAAAGGCCGGTCGTCACGTCAATCGCATGCCCTTCATCAAGGGTCACGATCGCTTTCTTCACATCGTTCTTGCGCCCGCGCACGCCCCGGAAACGGGTCGCCTTGCCTTTGCGCACAAGTGTGTTGACCGCCTTCACCTTGACACTGAACAATTCCTCGACCGCAGCCTTGATCTCCGGCTTGGTCGCATCCAGCGCCACATTGAACATGACCTGATTGTGCTCCGAAGCCATCGTCGATTTCTCGGTGATGATCGGGCTCCTGATCACGTTGTAATGCCGTTCGGTACTCATTTGAACCGTGCCTCCAGTGCCTCAACGGCCGCCTTCGTCAACACCAGCTTGTTGCGCCGCAAAATGTCATACACATTGATGCCCTGCACCGGCAGCACATCGATGTTGACAATGTTGCGCGCCGCACGAGCAAAGTTCTCATTGACCTCAGTGCCGTCAACAATCAGCGCGTTATCGAGGCCAAGCCTGGCAAGTGCTCCGCGCAGGTCTTTCGTCTTTGGTTCTTTGGCATCAGCGCTATCCAGCACGATAAGCTCTTCAGCCTTGACCTTGGACGACAGCGCATGCTTTAGCGCCAACGCACGGACCTTCTTCGGCAGGTCAATCGCATGGCTGCGCACCCGCGGACCGAATGCCTTGGCGCCGCCAACGAAAATACCAGCACGGCGCGATCCGTGCCGCGCGCGGCCACCACCCTTTTGCCGGCCGAACTTGGCACCGGTACGCGAAATCTCACCGCGTGCCTTGGTTTTGTGCGTGCCTGCCTGGCGCTTGGCCAGCTGATAGCGCACCATGCGGTGAAGAATGTCCTCGCGCGGCTCCAATCCGAATATCTCCTCGGACAGGTCAACCGTTCCGGCCTTCTTCGCTTGCAATGTCTGAACGTCGGCTTTCATCTGCCCAAACCTTATTTGTTCTCTTCCGTCGCCGGCGCTGCATCATCGGATGCAGTCTCCGCCGGCGCTTCGTCTGCAGGTGCTTCCGGAGCTGCGGCAACCTCATCGGCCGCCGGCGTATCAGGCGCAGCGTCCTCAGCCGCCGGTGTATCAGGCGCCTTAAACGCACCGGGATACGGCACGCCTTCCGGAAGCTTCCGCTTCACGGCATCGCGCAGGAACACCCAGCCGCCCTTTGCACCGGGCACCGCTCCCTTGACCAAAATCAGGCCACGGTCCACATCGGTCTCAACAACTTCGAGGTTCTGGGTCGTAACCCGCTCGTTGCCAAGTTGGCCGGCCATCTTCTTGCCCTTGAAGACCTTCCCGGGATCCTGGCTGTTACCCGTTGAACCATGCGCACGGTGAGAGATCGACACACCATGCGATGCACGCAACCCGCCAAAGTTCCAACGCTTCATGGCGCCGGCAAAACCCTTACCGATGCTGGTTCCGGTCGCATCGACATACTGGCCGGCAACGAAGTGATCGGCCGTGATCTCCGCACCGACATCAATCATGTTGTCTTCGCTGACCCTAAATTCTGCAACCTTGCGCTTCGGCTCTACCTTTGCGACCGCAAAATTGCCCCGATCGGCACGCGACAATCGCTTCACCTTTGCCAGACCGGCTCCAAGTTGAAGCGCGGTATATCCGTGCTTTTCAGCGGTCTTCTGGCCAACGACCTGGCACTTCTCCAATTTGAGCACCGTCACCGGGACACTTTCACCGCTGTCGGTGAAGACCCTGGTCATTCCCATTTTCTGCGCGATGACACCTGCACGCATTGCTGGCATCTCCTCAACTGTTCTTTCAAGCCCGTCCTAGAGCTTGATCTCCACATCCACACCCGCTGCCAAATCCAGCTTCATCAATGCATCGACGGTTTGCGGCGTCGGGTCGACGATATCCAGAAGGCGGCGGTGGGTCCGCATTTCAAATTGTTCACGGCTCTTCTTGTCGACGTGCGGCGACCGGTTCACCGTGAAACGTTCAATCCGCGTCGGCAGCGGAACCGGTCCGCGCACCTGCGCCCCCGTTCGTTTCGCCGTATTCACGATCTCACGCGTCGACGTATCAAGCACCCGGTGATCAAACGCTTTGAGGCGGATGCGGATATTTTGCCTTTGCATGGTCAAAGACCCATAAGTAAGGCGCGCCCCGAGATGGGAGCGCGCCGATTGGTTTCAATCTACTCGATGATCGAGGCGACGATGCCTGCCCCGACCGTACGGCCGCCTTCGCGGATTGCAAAGCGCAGCTTCTCTTCCATCGCGATCGGTGCAATCAGCTCAACCTCAAACGACACATTGTCGCCAGGCATCACCATCTCCGTGCCCTCCGGAAGCGTCACAACGCCCGTAACATCCGTCGTGCGGAAGTAAAACTGCGGACGGTAATTCGCAAAAAACGGCGTGTGACGGCCGCCCTCGTCCTTCGTCAGAACATACGCCTCCGCAGAAAACTTCGTATGCGGCGTAACCGAACCCGGCTTGCAAAGAACCTGGCCGCGCTCAACATCCTCACGGTCAACACCGCGCAACAACGCACCCACATTGTCACCGGCCTCACCTCGGTCAAGGATCTTCCGGAACATCTCAACACCCGTACACGTCGTCTTGCGCGTATCACGGATGCCGACAATCTCAACCTCTTCGCCCGTCTGAATAACGCCGCGCTCAATACGACCCGTCACAACCGTGCCACGGCCCGAAATCGAGAAAACATCCTCAATCGGCATCAAAAACGGCTGGTCAACAGGACGCTCAGGCTGCGGAATATAATCGTCAACAGCCGCCATCAGCTCACGGATCGAATTCTCACCAATCGCCTCATCACGGCCCTCAAGCGCCGCAAGAGCAGACCCCTTCACAATCGGAATGTCGTCGCCAGGAAACTCATACGAACTCAAAAGCTCGCGGATCTCCATCTCAACAAGCTCAAGCAATTCCTCATCGTCAACCTGGTCGACCTTGTTCATGTAAACAACAATCGCCGGAACACCAACCTGGCGCGCAAGAAGAATGTGCTCACGCGTCTGCGGCATCGGACCGTCAGCCGCAGAAACAACAAGGATCGCCCCATCCATCTGCGCCGCTCCCGTGATCATGTTCTTCACGTAGTCAGCATGACCCGGGCAGTCCACATGCGCGTAGTGACGGTTGTCCGTCTCATACTCAACATGCGCCGTCGAAATCGTGATCCCGCGAGCCTTCTCCTCAGGCGCCTTGTCAATCGCGTCATAAGCCTGAAACTCGCCGTAATACTTCGTAATCGCAGCCGTCAAAGTCGTCTTGCCATGATCAACATGGCCAATCGTGCCTATGTTGCAATGCGGCTTGTTACGCTCAAACTTCTCCTTGGCCAT